>JAYENL010000021.1:0-15279 GCA_034722055.1 Armatimonadota bacterium | reverse complement strand
ACGGACGTCCGCGCCAGCGGGTCGTTGTGCGGCCGTTAGGGGATGCGAGTGCACTCGCGTGCGGTTGGCGGATGGAGCACCGGTGACGGGCAACGGCCCGCGACGCAGCCGGCTACCGTTCAGGAGTGGCGGGCAGGGAAGCCCGCCCCTCCTGACGGCAGACAACGGACGGCCTACGATCACACGAACGCCGCGGGCGGGCAAACAGGCCCGCTCCTCCCTGGACGCCTGGCAGGGGGTTGGCGCGCCACGGTTCGGTAGCGGCTGGCAAGGGCTCTGCCGCGTTGCGGTTGTCGTCGGGCGCAAGTGACCACCGTCGTGAATCCCGGAGGTCCAGGAAGTTCAGCACGTGCACGTGGTGCCGCTATGTGCTGGGGCTGCGGAGTGACTGTCGCGAACGTCGATGTCGGGCAACGGCCTCGACCCCCCGAGGTCCGTCGGTGCGGCTGCCCTCCCGTTGTCGCGCAGGTGCTGAGGGCTACCTCCGGCGCAGGAAGGCGGGGATGTCGATGTCGTCCTCGTCGTAGGTGGGCAGCTCCTCCTCCTCGAAGGCCGCGGCGACGCGCTCCTCGCGCTCCGGCTCCTCTTCCTCCTCGCCCACGCGGACCTCGCGCTTGACGACCTCCTCGCGCTCGCGGGAGCGGTAGTCGGCCTCGAAGCCGGTCGCCAGCACGGTGACGCGGAGGCTGCCCTCTATCTTCTCGTCGATGACGGCGCCGAGGGTCAGGTCGGTGCCGTCGTCGCCCTGGGCGGCCTCCTGGACGATCTTGGAGGCGGAGTGCACCTCGTTGAGGGTCATGTCGGAGCCGCCCGTGATATTGAGGAGGACGGCACGGGCACCCTCGATGCCGCTCTCCAGCAGTGCACTGGAGATGGCCTGCTCGGCGGCCTGCTGGGCGCGGCTCTCGCCGGAGGCCTCGCCGATGGCCATCATGGCCGTGCCGGCGTCCTTCATGACCGCGCGCACGTCGTTGAAGTCCAGGTTCACCAGGCCGGGGACGACGATGACCTCGGAGATGCCCTGGACGCCCTGCTGCAGGATCTGGTCGGCCAGCGCGAAGGCGGCCTGGAGGCTCAGCTCCTCCTCGGTGAGGGTCAGGAGGCGGTCGTTGGGGATGACGATGAGGGTGTCCACGACGCCCTTGAGCTCCTCGACGCCCTCATCGGCCAATTCAGCGCGTTTCCTGCCCTCGACGGAGAAGGGGCGGGTGACGACGGCCACGGTGAGGGCGCCCAGCTCGCGGGAGATCTCGGCGATGATGGGGCTGGCGCCGGTGCCGGTGCCGCCGCCCATGCCGGTGGTGAGGAAGATCATGTCCGCGCCGTCGAGCGCCATGAGGATCTCCTGGCGGCTCTCCTCGGCGGCCTGTCGGCCCAGCTCGGGGTCGCCCCCGGTGCCGAGGCCGCGGGTGAGCTGCTCGCCGATCTGCAGCTTCTTGTCCGCGGCGGAGAGGTCGAGGACCTGCTTGTCGGTGTTGATGGTGAGGTACTCGACGCCCATCAGGCCGGCCTCGATCATGCGGTCCACGGCATTGGAGCCGCCGCCGCCTACGCCCACCACGCGGATCTTGGCGTACTCCTCGACACCCGGCCTCAGCATGCTGGACGCCCCCTCCTCGGGGAATTGCTGGCGCGCTTTCATGACCTACCTCCCGAAAGTCGCTCGATTATAGCCCCCGCTTGCCGGCGAAGTCAAGCAAGCGCCGGCCGTCACTGCGCCTCCTCGGCGCTGTCGCTGGGCTCTCGGGCGACGACCACCCGCGCCGGTCGCAGGCAGCGGTCGTGCAGGCAGTAGCCGGGTGTGTCCACCGTCACGATGGTGCCCTCGGGCACCTCGTCGGTCTCCACCTGCGCGACGGCCTCATGGATTGTTGGGTCGAACCGCTCGCCCTCCCCCTCAATGATCTCGACACCGACCTGCTTGATGACCCGGAAGAACTCCTCCACGATCAGCTCCACCCCGCGGGCGAACTCCTCGCTGCCAGCCTCCGCCTGGTGCTCCAGCATGCGCTGGAGGCTATCCATGACCGGGAGGATCTGGGACAGGAGGTCCTGGCTGGCGTAGCGGGCCTGCTCCTGGCGCTCGCGGGCCACGCGGCGCTTGAAGTTCTGAAGCTCCGCGACCGCACGCAGGTGCCGATCGTGCTCCTCCTCCCAGGCCCTCCGAAGGCGCTCGACCTCAGCTTCTAGCTCCTCGACGCTCTTCTCCTCGACCTCGGTGCTCTCCCCGGCGTCGTCGGGCTCCTGGAGCTGCTCCGCGGCCTCGCTCAGCTTCTCAAGCGCCTCGTCGGGCTCCGGCACGGGGCTGTGCTCGGCGGTGTCGGTCTCTGCCTCCGGTTCGTCGCTGCTCTCGTTGGCGTCCTGTATCTGGATCTTGCGCGGCTCGCTGTCGGTCATCGCGTGCACGGTCCTCCTATTGTCATACCTTCGCCCGAGGCGAAGGCCTGCTTTCGGTCTCAGGCCGGTGCGTGGGCACCGGCGAGCTCAGTTCTCCTCTGCGCGGCTGAGGGCGTGGCCGAGATTGCGGGCGATGAGCTCCACCATCTGCAGCGCGACCTCGTAGCGCATGCGCATGGGGCCCAGCACCCCGAGGACGCCGGTGCGGCGGTCGTCCACGGAGTAGGACGCAGCGACCACGCTGCAATCGCGGAGGGGCTCGATGCCATGCTCGGGTCCGATGCGGACTGTGGGCCCCTCCTCGGCCATCCCGGCGTCGAGCGCCCGGCGCAGGATCGGTGACTGCATCAGGATGCTGATCACCCGGCGCAGCCTGTCGAGCTCGGCGAACTCCGGCTCGTCGAGGATGAAGGTGGTGCCCTCGACGTAGACTCGCCCCCTGCTGGCATCCTCGAGCGCCTGGCGGAGGCCTGCCAGCAGCCCTGCGTCAATCTCCACGCCCTCCAGTGGCAGCTCGCTGCCCAGGGGCCGGCCGAGGACGCGCTGGTGCAGCAGCGCCTCCAGCTCAGCCACCTCCTCGACGGTGACCGGCTGGTGCGTCTCGATCAGTACCTCCTCACTGGCCCCCGCATCGTCAAGGTAGGAGAGCAGCACATTGCGGGCGCTGACCGGGGTCAGCGACAGATCGATGAGCCTCGGTCCCCGCTCGCGCGGGGCTATGACCACCGCGGGGTAGCGAGTGATACGGGAGAGGATGGCCGAGCTGAGCCGCAGGGCCGTCTCGTGCCGGCCCGCAACCCGCCGCAGCTCCCCCTGAACCCAGGCCACATCGCGGTCCAGCCGGCCGGACTCCGCGGGCAGCGTGTCCACGTGGAGCCGGTAGGCCGGACCGAGCGGGATACGACCCGCGGAGGTGTGTGGCTGATCGAGGTACCCCCGCTCCTCCAGCCGCACCATCTCGTTGCGGATCGTCGCGGAGCTGCATGCGAAATCATGCGACCTGCGCAACGCTTCGGACCCCACCGGCTGCGCAGTCGTGATGTGCTCCTCCACCACGGCGGTGGCTATGTTCTTCTGCCTCTGGGTCAGCTCACCCACCGCAGCCAACTCCTTGGGCGCCTCAGCCCATGATGTCAGCGCCGCACACCGTCCGCTGAGTGCCTGTGTGCCCATCAAGAACAGTACCAGCAGACCGGGTGAGAGTCAAGCTTTCGCCGAATGCGGGCCCCTGAGGCGCATTGCGAGCTGCAGGCCAGTCTCGAGCGTGCGTTCCGACGCTGGCGCAGACATCTCGGCCGCCGGCATGCAGGATTCGGGCCGCCGCGAGGGCAAGAGACGGCCGTCGTGCGTACTGCGCATGGGGAGAGGTGCAGCATGTCGGCGCCTGGTGCTGAGTTGATGCTCCTGGCGGTGTCCCTTGCTACCGTGAGCAGCACGGCCCTCGCCGCGCCGAGTCCAACGGGGCTGCGGTGCGAGTGGCGACGCGACAACCCCGCGGTCCGCGACAGCCATCCGGAGATGCTCTGGGAGACCGACGCACAGCGGGCCTGGCAGGTTCAGGTGGCGGCCTCGGAGGCGGACCTGGTGGCCGAAGGCGAGCTGGTGTGGGACTCCGGGCGCGTGGAAAGTCCGCTGCCCATCGCCGAGTACGCCGGACAGGCGCTGCGCGACGGGCAGACCTACTACTGGCGCGTCAGGCTGTGGGGCGAGGGCCCGGAGCCGGGTGAATGGAGTGGCATGGCTCGCTTCACGGTGGACCATGAGCCTCTGCCTGCGCTGCGGGAGCACATACGGACCTTCGTGAACTTCGGCTCCGACGATGCAGAGATGCTGGCCGAGCGCTACGACGTAAGCTTCCGCCCCACGCCGAACGAGATCCGTCCGCAGTACATCGGACTGCGCTACTCCCTCATGGCCACCATGGTGATTCCATCCGAGAAGCACGACGACCTGGCGTCGTGGTGCGTGGCGGAGGGCCTCAGCGAGGAGGGCGTGCCGGAGGAGATGTTCTGCCACTTCCGCGAGGACACCGAGATAACGCTGCACGTGGGCGCCGAGCGGGCGGAGAACCCGCGCGAGACCCGCACCGTGCCGGGCTGGGACCCGGCCAATGACCGCAACGGTGACGGCGTTGTGGATGAGGCGGAGGCGGCGGACCTCGCCAACCCCGGGGCCAACGCCCGCCGGATGTCGCAGGCGCGGGTGCCCATCTACTATTGGGGGCCGCCCCGGGACGACTTCGTCATGAACATCGGCCACCCTGGTTACCAGCGCTACCTGGCGGAGCGGTACATGCCGGCGAGGCTGGAGGGCGGCTACGATGGCTTCTTCGTGGACACCATTACGGCCGACGTGCCAGGCCCGGGACGGTCCGGGCCGATCCTGGAATACCCCCGCGGCCCCGACGAGGAGGAGGCGTGGCTGCGGGACATGCAGATGGCGCTTGCGCGGGTGAAGATCGCTCTTCCCGACAGCGTCCTGGTGGCCAACGGCTGGAGCGCGGAGCCCTTCGTGATCGACGGCGCGGAGAGCGAGGGCTGGCTGAACATCACGCACCCGGCGAGCGCGCTGGAGGCCCGTCTGCGTCGAGCCGTGGAGGTGGACGCGCGCGGCAAGATCCAGCTTCTGCAGTTCAACCCCATCTACGTTGAGGGCCGGTCGGAGTTCGGGCATAAGGTGCCGATCGAGCTGGAGCGCGACGCCATCTTCGGGCTGGCGGCCTACTACCTGTGCGCCGGCGACCGGACCTACTACGGCTACGGCCGGCACCCCTATGGGGAGGCCACAAGCTGGTACTTCCCGGCCATCGAGTACGACGTAGGCGAGCCGCTGGGGCCCTACGAGAGCGTGGTGGCCGATGTGGGCGAGGAGGTGGAGGGCGAGAACCTGCTGCCGAATGGCGACTTCGAGCGCGACCGGGACGGTGACGGGCTGCCCGACGGCTGGCAGACCGCTCAGCCGCTGGCCTTCGACGAGGAGGTCGTCCATTCAGGCTCGCGCTCGGTGCGGATCGACAGCGATGACGTGACGATCAACAACATTAACAAGGGCTACGTGTCGCTGAAGCCCCATACCGCTTACACGCTGAGCGGGTGGATGAAGACCGAGGCGATTGAGGGCGGGCAGGGGGCGCAGCTCTACGTCTACGAGTTCGACGAGGCCCATGGCGCGGGCATCGGCATCGTGATGCACGGCACGCATGACTGGACGCGCGTGCAGCAGGTCTTCCGAACGGGTCAGGACGCCGACGGCCGGGTGACCTTCCGCGTCTACGCCTCGACGGGCACCGCCTGGTTCGACGACCTGCGGCTGGTGGAGGGCGCGCACGCGCAGGAGATCATCCTCCGGCGGCGCTTCTCGAACGCACTGGTGCTGGTGCGACCGGCCATGCCTGCGCTGGGCTGGGGCGGTGACACCGCGATCGACTACCCGCTTGGGGACCCGCACCGCCCGCTGCAGGCGGACGGGACGCTCGGCGAGCCCGTATCTGCGGCCCGCCTGCGGCTGGGCGAGGCGGCGATCCTGATCCCCGAGGGGTGAAGACGCCTCGGTGCCATGGGGAGTGAGATCATGCGTGCGGGAATGAGCCGAAGCGTTGTGATGGCCGCGGCCATTGCGGGCTGCGTGGCCTGTGCGGGCGCGCAGATCGACCCCGCCGCACTGGAGGCGCGGGGCGTGACCTTCTACGCGCCCTTCGAGGGCGAGGTCGCGGCGCACTACGCCCGGGGCGATCCCGAGCCGATCAGCCTGGTGAACGTCCAGTTCGTGGAGGGCAGGATCGGCCGGGCCGCGCTGACGCAGAGGAGCAAGGAGGCGGAGCTGGGCAAGGTCAAGGGCCGCGCCACCTCGCTCAACTATGACGCCACCGGGAACCTCTACGGCGAGCGGGGAACCGTGGCCTACTGGCTCCAGCCGCTGTATGACGCCGACGACCCCACGATCCGCTCCGGCAGCAACTCCACAGGGCCATACCTGCTGAACGTCTCGGCGGTGGAAGACACCTACTACCGCCAGTTCATCCGCGCGAACATCAAGGGCGGCGCCTTCTACTTCTGGGTGGTGGATCGCGACGGCGGCCAGCACGGCCTCAGCTACGGGGAGGGTATACGGACCTGGAAGGCCGGCGAGTGGCACCACATCGTCATGACCTGGGACGCCGGGCAGGGGATGCGCTTCTACGACAACGGGAAGATGAAGTACTCGACATGGGGCGAGGATGCGTATCCGCCGGCGACGCCCTTCAGGATCGGTGTCGGCTGCGGCGGACCCACCGCTCGGCCTCAGTATACCACCTCGGCCGATGCCGTCTACGACGAGCTGATCATGCTGGATCGGGCGGTAACCGATGACGAGGTCGTGGCGCTGATGGAGGGCCGCTACCTGGACCTCCACCAGGCGATGCCCGTCGAGTACACCGCCGAGCAGCTCGCGGACCGTCGCCGTCGCCTGCTCATCGAGGAGGACCCCGACCGGCTCACCGTGCGGGCAGAGGGCGGCGTGGCGCGGGTCCGCTTCGAGCGTATCCAGCCAGTGGGAATCGATGTGCGCTTCATCGAGTCTGCGCTGCTCGCCGACGGCCGCTGGCAGCCGGCGGCGAGCTTCGCTCAGGGCGGCCTGACCATGGACCGCGACATCACCTTCCGGCTTCCGGAGGGCAGCGAGGCCAACTACCTCGTGGTGGTCGGACGGCCGCCCGAAGGCGCTAGCTTTCGCGTGGAGGGACTGGAGCGTGATCTCCGCACCACCGCCGCGGGAGCTGGGCGCGCTCGGCTCCCGGCGACGGGCGACGTCCTGCTCTAGGTGCCGGGCGGCAGCCAGGTGGGCGAGGTCATGCTCTACGCCGCCAGCACGACGCCGCCGGACCGGGCGATGACCGCCTGGGAGCTGGTCGCTGAGGGAACGCCGCGCGACCTGGCGTCTCCGCGCGAGGCGCCCGAGGAGCCGAAGGCCGAGCAAGAGGACTACCCGGAAGTCGTCGCACACATCACCGCGCAGGCGGATCCGCTGCTGCGGGCGCTGGACCCGGCGGATCGCCGGCTGCTGCTGCCGGGGCCGCCGGGGCCTCTCGACGAGGTGCTGCCGCCCACCCGGCGGCTGTACCTCGCCGGCGAGACCGTGGCTGAGGATGGCGCGGTCCGCGCGCTGCGCCTGCGGATGTCCGTGGAGCCCGGGGCGAAGGCGCAGACGCTGCGGGTGACTGTCCCTCATCCCTACGAGCCGGACGCGTTCTACGCCAGCGCCGACTTCGATGTCATCTGGCGTGGCGAGGGAACGCGGGAGCTGGACGTCACCATCGCCGGACCAGGGATGATCTACCCCGAGGGCAGCCGGCCGCTGGTGCAGCTTGTCTCCTCCGATTCGCTGAAGATCGACGGCGTGCCGGAGCTGCGCGCGGAGATAGTCCCGGCCGACGAGGAGGGAGCGGCCTTTGGGCGTGACTACAACCGGCTGATGAACGAGGAGTTCACCTCGCGCATGGGCCTGAACTTCAAGTTCTACCTGCGCGGGATCGAGCTCGACAGCCCGCTGACCCGCGGGGTCTTCCGGGCCCTCTACTACGATCCAGACAACGAGCTGGCGCTGAACATAGCTCGCTAGGCGAAGTTCCGGCCGTGGCCGGAGTGGGACCGCGAGCCTGAGGGCCCCGAGGACTTCCCGGCGGTGGCGAAGTACGCTCGGGAGGCGGCGCTGGCCGCGCGGGATGTCATCCACTGGTGGATCGACGAGCGGCAGGATGAGACCGGCTACATGGTCGGCCGGGCGAACATGTGGAACGATGACACGAAGCTGTTCAACGAGTTCTCCTTCCTGTGGCTGCTGAGCGGCGACGAGAAGCTGGCGGCGGCCATGGAGAAGTACCTGGCGGCACACTGGGCCTCGGGGCGGATGCTCAACGGATGGAGCGAGCCCTTCACGGACATCGTGCACTCCGCCGAGGAGGCCAGCTACCTGGAGCCCACCATGGCGCTGGTGCGCTACGGCGATCCGCTGCACCTGGAGCGGCTGATGCAGACGGCGTCGAATATCGACTACTGGACGGGCATCACCGGCCCCGATCACCGGCACTTCAGGAGCAACTTCTTCACTGCCGAGAGGATGAAGACCGAGGGGCACTTCGGCCATGACGTGGGCCTGAACGCCACCGCCATGACCGCCTCGATGTACCTGGCCTGGTACTGCCGCCACCCGACGGCCAGTCGGCATCTGACGGAGTGGGCGCGGGCCTGGGTCGAGGATGCGATGACCGAGACGGAGGACAAGCCCGCGGGGGTGATCCCGGCATGGGTGGACTTCGACACGCACGAGATTGGGCCGGCGCGCGAGGTCTATCTGTCGGAGCTGACCATGATGATGAACGCGGCCTATCAGCTCACCGGCGACGAGCTCTTCCTGCGGCCGCTGGAGGGCTACCTGGAGCGGAGGTACAGCCGGTGGCCGCAGGTGCTGAACATGGCGGCGGGTGATCTGAGGCGCGCGCTGGGGCCGGGCGAGCACGATGCGCTGATGCTGGCAAAGGCCGAGGAGCGCATGCAGCTCATCGCAGACGACAGCTTCTTCCAGCGCGGCCTCTACTACGATGAGCTGCCGGGCGTGCTGGGCTGGCTGATCACGGGCCAGGAGCGCTACCTGGAGGCCACGTGCCTGAACGCCTGGCGCAACAACCGCCGCGCCGAGCGCATCTACACTGAGATCGACCCGCACAAGGACCGCGTCTACCCCTGGGCGCGCTACGTGCTGCCGTGGATGTACTGCGGTGGCAATGCCCTGGACGGGCGCGGCAGCGCGCCGTGGCCGACCATCGCGGTGAGCTGGGACGCCGGCTACGACTTCGCGGCGCTGGTGCGAGAGCGCACCGAGGAGCGCCTGGCGGCCACCGTCTGGAACTTCGGCGACGCCCGCCAGGTGGGCATGCGGATCTGGGATATGGCGCCGGGAAGCTACCGGCTCACCGTCCAGCCGCGGGGCTCGCCGAACCTGGTGCGCGAGGTCGAGCTGCAGCGCGGAGTCACTGTCCCCATCGAGCTGCCCGCTGAGCGATCGACACAGATCGAGTTGGAGCTGCTGGAGCCGTCCGACTGGACGCCGGACCGGCCGGACCTGGCGCTGTCGGCGAGCGAGGGCGCGGACCTCGGCGACGGCCGCCTCACGGTCATCGTGCACAACGTGGGCTCGCGGGATGCGCCGGCCTGCAGGGCGACGCTCCTCGCCGGCGGCGGGGTCATCGCCGAGGCCGACGTCCCGGCCATCGCCGCCCCGCTGGACTTCCAGCCGAAGACGGGCGAGGTCAGCTTCGACCTGCCGGAGAATCCCGAGGACGAGATGACCGTGACCATCGATGCCGGCGGAGAGGTTGCCGAGATCACGGAGCTGAACAACACGATGCGCGTGCTGGCGCGGTGAGGGAGGCGCGATGTCGGAGCGGAATGCGGCAGATTGCCCAGACGAGCAGTCCGAGGACGCCGGAGGGGTGCGACGATGAAGACGATTGCGCTGGTCGTCACGATTGGGCTGACATGCACGCTCGCGGTCGGGCAGGAGATGCTCATCGACGGCTTTGAGGCGCCGGACCCGGAGCAGTGGGAGACCGGCGGGCAGAAGGAGATCAGCTTCGGCTTCGATGGCGAGCACACCGTCGAGGGCGAGAAGGCCCTGCACATCCACGTGGAGATCGACCACCAGGACGTGGAGTTCGTGGAGGGCGAGTCCTACCCAATGGGCTGGCCCTCGGTGGATGGAAGCTATGACCCGCCGCTCGACCTGTCGCAGTACGACTTCCTGGAGTTTGACGTGTACTTCGAGAGCGCCGACGGTGAGGACCCGGACTTCGCCCTGAATGTAACCACCTTCGACGACGAGGAGAACACGATCTACCGCGCGACGCTCATCGACCTTCGCCACGGGCAGTGGGCGCACGAGAAGCTGTGCATCCGCGACCTTGAGCGTGTGGGGGCATTCGGAGGCGTTCACTACTGGCTCTCCGAGTCCACCTACGAGCATGGCGACGTCATCGACTTCTGGATCGACAACCTCCGCGCCACGCGGGCGGAGGACTACCAGCCGCCCCAGCCGTCGCCGGTGCGGCACGCGGTGGCGCAGACGGACTTCGCCACGCTGTGGATGGAGGGGTCAGCGCGGAAGATCAGGCGAACCGAGGAGACCGCGTTGGCGGGCGACGCGGACCCTGTGGTGCGCATGTCCGCGGCGCGCAATGAGACCGAGGCGGTTCAGCTTGTGGTCACTCCCCGCGGGGGGGAGGGCGTGGGCGAGGTCTCGGTGGAGGTGGGGGAGATCACCGGTCCGGCCGGCGCCACCATCGCCGCCGAGCACGTCTTCTGGAGCGAGGTTCGCCACGTGCCTGCACGGGAGGGACCGCCGGCGGGCCTGCCCGACGCCCTGCCCGGGCCGAGGCCCTTTGCCGCCGACGGGCTGGGCAACTGGCCGATCTGGCTGGAGGTCTATGTACCGCCAGGGACGCCTGCCGGCGACTACAGCGCGCCGGTGGCTGTCCAGACTGATGCCGGAGAGCTGCCTGCGGAGCTTCGGCTGCACGTATGGAACTTCGACGTGCCGGTGAAGCAGTCGCTGCGCACCAGCACCACCATCTACGGCTACTGGGGCTTCTCGGACGAGATCAACGAGTGGTTCGGGAATCAGGACTGGAACCACTTCGTGGACGTCTTCCGGCCCAAGATGGTGGAGCTGCTGGCGCGCTACCGGCTGTGCCCGTCGAATCTCGGCCACCTGCCGCTGGACTGGGACGAGGAGCAGCAGAGGGTGGTGCTGGGAGACACCACGGAGTATGAGGAGAGCCTGAAGCGCTCGCTGGCGCTGGGCCATCACATCGACGGCATGCCGGTGCCCTACTTCTTCAACCGCGACGCCTTCCTGGGCGCCGGGAAGGGCAGCGAGGAGTACCTCGACCGCATTGAGGAGGCCTACCGGGTGGCGGCGGAGTACCTCGAGAGCCACGGCTGGCTGGAGGGCAGCTACGTCTATCCCGCCGACGAGGTGGTGGTGCACAAGAACACCCGGGACGAGGACCTGGGGCTGCTGAACCGCGTGTTTGAGCGCATCACGGCGGCGCATCCGAAGATCCAGCTCTTCGGCGCCGAGGTGCCGTCACCGGTGCTGCACCCGTTGGACATCTACTGCATCAACATGAGCGCCTTTGACCTCGACGTGCTTGAGGAGCAGCACGCGAAGGGCAACCAGGTGTGGTGGTACAACGGCTACCGGGATCCGCGGCCGGGCACGCGGATCGTGGCGCGTGGCGTCGATCACCGCGCGCTGTTCTGGATGAACTATCGGTTCGGCATCGACGGCTACCTGATCTGGACGGTCAACCGCTGGGTGACCAACCCCTGGGAGCAGCCCAACCGCTCGGAGCGAACGCCCGCCGGCAATCACTTCCTGCTCTACCCGAACCCTGATGGCACCGTGAGCCCCTCGATCCGCATCTCCATGATGCGCGACGGCCTCGAGGACTACGAGTATCACGTGCTGCTGGAGAGGCTGGCCGGTCAGGCTCGCGAGGTGGGCAACGGGGCTCTCGCCGAGGAGTGCGAGCAGGCGCTGCGGGAGGCGGACAGCTTCATCCTCGCCTACGACAACTGCGCGCACATCCAGCCGAGCTTCATCTACGAGGGCCGGCGGCTGCTGGCCGAGCAGATCGAGAGGGCAGAGGGACAGTTGGGTCAGTAGCCGAGGACGCCGAAAGAACGCGATGTCGCCCGCCGGATCCCGGGAAAGGCCGGCGGGCGACGCTGATTTACGCAGAGGAGGCGAACACGCGGTCCGCTCTGCGGTCAGCTATCTTTTACTTCCTCCTGACCGCCGGTGCTGCTGCTCGACTTTGCTCACAGTTCGCTCAAGATTCGCTGTCGGACGTGGCGTCGTCCTCGCTGCTGTCGGACTTCCGACGCCTGCGGCGAGGCCAGCGTATCAGCGGTCCTCGGCTCAGCCCCCTTGTCTCGAAGGCGTACCACAGCCACACGGCGCAGAGGCTCACCAGCCCGATAACGACGACGAGCCACGCCTCGGGTGTCAGACACAGGACGACGATGGTGGCGGAGACGACCACGCCGCCGGCGGCGAACGCGATCTTGCGCAGAACGCGGTGGCGGCGGGGGGCGTGCCTGGGACGACGCCGACGGGTGCGCCGCCGGATACGCTCCGCCAGCAGCCCCCCGGCGATGCCCATGAAGATGGCCATCATGATGAGGGCCACGCGCAGGCCGGCCGTCTGCACGGTGCCTTGGACGCGGGCGCAGGCGATGATGCCGGCCAGCATCACTCCCACGGCCAGCACGGTCCACAGGATGTCCAGGCCCAGTGTCCGGCGACTCACAGGCGGAACCCCCGCGCGCGGTCGCTCGGTCCGATCAGCTCGCGAGGTCGGGAAAGGCCTCGGCGACAGCCTCGTGCGCGATTTCGCCGCTGCGGACGTTCAGCCCCCGGCGCAGCTCTTGGGCGCGCTCACAGGCCGCATCCAGGCCCAGGTTGGCGATGGACACGACGTAGGGGAGGGTGACGCTGGTGAGGGCGAGGGTGGAGGTGCGGGGGACCAGAGCCGGCATGTTGGGAACCGCGTAGTGCACCACGCCATGACGGATGTATGTCGGGTCAGAGTGGCTGGTGGCCTCAATGGTCTGCACGCAGCCGCCCTGGTCGATGGAGACGTCCACGATGGCCGAGCCGGGCTTCATCGACTGCACCATCTCCTCGGTGACCAGCCGAGGGGCGCGGGCGCCGGGGATCAGCACCGCCCCGATCAGCAGGTCGGCGTAGCCGGCGCAGCGGGCGATGGCGTAGGGGTTGGAGAGTACTGTGATGAGCCTCCCGTGCGTGATCTCCTCCATGTGCCGCAGCTTGCCGGCGTCGATGTCGAGCAGTGTGACCTGCGCCCCCAGCCCCAGCGCCACGTGCGCCGCATTCCGGCCCACCGTGCCGGCGCCGATGATGACCACCTCCGCCGGCGGCACTCCGGTGACTCCGCCCAGCAGCACGCCGCGGCCCTGCCACGGGCTCTCCAGGCAGCGGGCGCCCACCTGCGCCGCCAGCTTTCCAGCCACCTCGCTCATCGGCTCCAGCAGTGGCAGGTGCCCGTCCGCGGTCTGCACAGTCTCGTACGCAAGCGCCGTGACGCCGCGCTCGAGCAGCACCTCCGTGAGCTCCCGCGATGAGGCCAGGTGCAGGTAAGTGAACAGGAGCAGGTCCGGCCGCAGGTAGTCATACTCCTCGGGGAGCGGCTCCTTGACCTTCACCACCATCTCCGCGTCGCGCCAGGCCGCGGCGGCGTCCACGAGCTCGGCCCCGTGCTGGACGTACTCCCCGTCCGGGACGCCGCTGTCCCGGCCAGCCCCGCTCTCCACCAGCACGCGATGGCCGTCGCGCACCAGAGCGTCAACGCCGGGCTGGGCGAGGGCGACGCGGTGCTCTCCGTCCTTGATCTCCCGGGGCACTCCGACGATCATCAGCGTTCCTCCACGGCGGCCTGCAGGTTTGCCGGGCGGCTGTCAGGGCATCAGGAAGAGCCACAGATAGAACCATGCGACCGGGGCCGCGAAGAGCATGCCGTCGAAGGTATCGAGCATGCCCCCGTGCGGCCCCAGCAGCGTGCCGAAATCGCGCAGCTTCAGGTCTCGTTTGATGACGGACTCCGCCAGGTCGCCGATCTGTCCGGCCACAGCCAGGACTACCCCCAGGATGGTGCCGTGCATCACCGGCAGGCCGGCCCACGCCCCCACGATGACAGTCGCGAGGACGGCGGTCAGGGCTCCCGCGAGGGCGCCCTCGAGCGTCTTGTTGGGGCTCAGCCGAGGTGTGAACTTCGTGCGGCCGTAGCGCTTCCCGATCCACCAGGCGGCGGTGTCCGACAGCCACACGGCCGCGGCGACCATCAGGAGGGCGCCGATTCGCGCCCGCAGGGAACCGGCCGTCTCGCCGGTGACCAGCTTCGCGATGTCCATGTCGCAGAGCATGAAGACAAAGCACAGGGGCAGGGCGATGTAGACGACGCCCAGCGTGGTGAGCGCCGCGTCACGGAGGCGGTCGGGCTCGCCGGTTCGGGTGAACTGCGCGGCGAGGGGAGCGGCGACGGCCAGGAACAGGCACAGAACCATCAGCTCCGCGCGCATCGCCGCCGGCGGGAACTGTGCGGCCGCCATCAGCAGCAGCGCGCAGAGGTAACCCACGGCCGCCTCCGGGCGGATGTTGCGCGTGATGAGCGCTGAGTAGAGCTCGCCCATGCCCATCAGCGCCACGAACGCGATAAGCAGGTACAGCCACCAGCCGCCCGCGTAGGCCAGCGCCAGCAGGGCCGGGACCTCGATGAGCACGATGAGGTAGTACCAGGGCGACATGAGCCCACGCTCCCGCGGTCGGACACCCACGTGGCCAGCGTCGGCATGTGCGTTGGGGTCATGTTCCCCGCGCCGGGTGGATGTTCCTCCGTACATCGCTCGCGGTATCAACCTCCGCGTAGGTCGGGGCTTCCAGCCCGACACCCCACGCGTGGCGCGCGATGCCCGCCGAGAGAACGCAAGCGGCCTTTAGCCTGCTGCCGCCCCCGAGGCGGATGGCCTACACTCAGCGGATTGCACCGATCGAGACTGGCGAGAGCAGCGGGAGCCCTCGCGCTGCAGGAGAGGACTGGGACCGGCCGGTGCCTGCGGCGATGCGGACGTCCCAATCGATCTCGGTGGCACGGGAGGGGTAGCCCCCGACACAGAGGCGATAGCGCATGGGCGGGGTCTCCAGCCCGCCGCCGAGGTCGGCGGTGACCAGTATCTCCTCGTTGGCAGGCAGGGGCTCCGGCAGATCGACGAGCAGGGTCCCGGCCGTACGCCAGGCCGCCTTCTGCACCCAGGGAGTGGGCTCATC
>JAYENL010000020.1:0-3070 GCA_034722055.1 Armatimonadota bacterium | reverse complement strand
AAACGGCCGGCGGGTCTGAAGACCCGCCGCTCCGGACGGCGACGGCAACGGCGCCTCATGGCGCGTTCAGTCGATCCGCGTGGCGTCCCAGCCCTTCTCGCTGAGCTGCGAGAGGACCTCGGCGATGTGCTCGGCGCCGCGGGTGCCCAGGACGATCTCCACCTCCGCCTGCCCGAGTTCCAGATTCATGCTCATGCGATCATGGTAGATCTCCACCACGTTGGCCCCCGTCTCGGCGATGGCCGCCGCAAGACCCGCCAGCGAGCCCGGGCGGTCCGCGAGGGTCACCTGCAGCCGCACCGCCCGGCCGGCCTCCACCAGCCCGCGGTCGATGACCGCCGCCAGAGTCGTGACGTCCGCGTTGCCGCCGCTGATGAGGAGCACGACGGTCCTGCCGGCAAGCTCGCCGCGGCAGGCCTCCAGGGCCGGGATGGGCGTGGCGCCGGCGCCCTCAGCCACGAGGTTGTGATGCTCCAGCAGCTCCAGGATGGCCCGCGCGATGTCCCTCTCCGCCACCGTGACCAGATCGTCCACGCGCTCCAGGATGATGTCGAGGGTCTGCGTGCAGGCCTCGCCCACCGCAATGCCCTCCGCGATGGTCCCGCGCACGGGCACCTCGGTGAGCTCCCCCACCTCCCAGCTTCGGTACATGGCCGGGGCGTTCTCGGCCTGCACCCCGATGATGGCGGTCTCGGGGCGGAGGGATTTGATAGCGGTGGCGATGCCGGAGATCAGGCCGCCGCCGCCCACCGGCACAATGACACAATCGACCTCCGGGGCCTGGCGGAGGACCTCCAGGCCGATGGTCCCCTGGCCGGCGATGACCCGCTCGTCGTCGAAGGGGTGGACGAAGTAGGCGCCGCTCTGGCGCGCCAGCCGATAGGCCTCCGCCTCGGCCTCGGCGAAGCTCTCGCCATGCAGCACGATCTCGGCGCCGTAGTCGGCGGTGCGCTGGACCTTCACCACGGGCGTGATCTCGGGCATGACGATGGTGGCGGGAGTGCCGATGGTCCTGGCCGCCGCGGCCACGCCCTGGGCGTGATTGCCCGCAGACGCCGTGACGACGCCATGGGCCCGCGCGGCCTGGGAGAGCTGCAGGATGCAGTTGGCGGCGCCGCGGATCTTGAAGGCGCCGGTCACCTGCAGGCTCTCGAGCTTCAGCAGCACCTCACAGCCCAGCCGCTCGCTGAGCCGGTCGGAGGGCAGCAGCGGAGTCTCCCGCGCGATGCCCCGAAGGCGCTCCGCTGCGGCCTGGATGTCATCGAGCGTGATCGCCATCAGCGTCGTCCTCTCCTGCCGCACGGAGGCCCCGTTACTCCCACGGGAACTTGCCTTTCTCCGGCTTGAGGTCGCTGGGCACCCAGAAGGACCACTGGAGTGCCGTGTCGCGAAAGACCTTGCTGTCCGCCAACTCGGAGACGGCCTCCCGCCACTCCGGGCGCGTGAAGAAGGTATGTCTGCGCACCGGGACCTCCTCGGTCAGCCCCGCGCGGCGGGCTATGAGCTCCGCCAGCTCCCGGCGCCGGGGAAGCTGGTGACCGTGGAGGAAGCCATAGCCGTCAGTGGTAACGAGGTGGAGCCGCAGGTCCTCGCGCCGGCGCCAGTCCTCGCCGGGCGCGCCCACGCCGGCCAGGTCCGTCAGGGGCAGGCGTTCCTCCCTGAGTGGGGTGCGCCAGATGAGCTCGTAATCGGTGACGAGCACCCGGCCGCGGATCACCCACAACAGATCGAGGATCGGCAGCAACAGAAGCGCCCCGGCCAGGGGCAAGAGCATCATGGCCCCGGGCGTCTCCACCATCCAGGCGGCAGACGAGGGCCAGTAGATCGCCACGGGCATGGCCAGCGCCACGAAGAGTCCGCTCATGAGCCAGCCCGTTCCGCTCATGCGATACCGGAAGACGCGGGTGCGCCCAATGCCGGCCTGCATCGGAATCCCCCTGTGTCAGAAGCGCCTGAAGCGGCCGCCCCAGAAGCCCCACGGATCGTCGTCGCTGACGCCCAGGTGTACGCCCGCTCGCGCAGCGACGTTCGCGGATGTCCCTGACCGGCAGGCGAATGTGTAGGAGCCGACCTGCTCGCGCTCGGGGAGGTCGCCATAGGTGAGCATCAGCTCCAGGGCGCGCTGGCGATCCCGGAGTCCGAAGCCGTGGATGAAGTCGTACTCATCGTCCGTCAGCACATGAATGCGCTGATCGTCAACCCGTGTGGGGTTCTCGGGAGGCATACCGATGGCCACGATCTCCGACCACTGAAGCGACTTGTTGCCGCCGAAGCCCCGCCAGCTCAGGCGCTCGACGCCGACCGTCACCTGCCCGCGCGCCGCCCAGGCGAGGTTCATGATGGGCACCGGCAGCAGCACCACGCCCAGGATGCCCATCACCACGTAGATGCCGACCAGGCCCTCCTCGGTGAGGACCTTGATGCCCCCCTGCAGCACGACAGCAGGCACGATCACGGCCGTCACCGCGCCGATCGCGAGTGCCAGCAGCGGCCAGGTGTGCCGCGCCACGCGGTAGCGGAAGACGTGCTCGGATGTCAGTGGCGCGTCCACGTCAGTCACTCCCGACAAGCTGCTCCGGCGTCCAGCCCCGGGCGGGCGGCCAGGGCGCGTGCTCAAGTCGCCCCTTCCGGGCAGGTGCGCCCGCCAGCGTTGCCGCTCGCCTATGCAGTAGCCAGCCCTGCGCGCTCGCGGAAGGGCTATGCCCACGCCCCGCGGCAAAGCGGGTTGTCAGGGCCGAATGTTCCACCCCAGCCCATGTCGTTGCCTCTCTGGGAAGGCCCGAACGGCGTGCAGGGGAGGGCCCCTGCACTACTTAACGGCCGGGCCGGGATGGAACCTGCCGCCTGCGCACAACGACCGCGCAGGCGGCACCCTCGCTGCGCTCGGGCGGCCCCTCCGTACGACAGCAACACGCCCCGGAGCTGTTGCTCCATCGCAGGCCACCCACAAGACGCGGGTAATGCCTAGGTCGTTCGGAGCGGCGGCGTCTTTAGACCCGCCGGCCGTTTGTGTGTGCCGGGCATGTTCGACAGTCGGGAGGTGCAAGTCCTCTACCCAGCCAGATGGAGG
>JAYENL010000019.1:0-3078 GCA_034722055.1 Armatimonadota bacterium | reverse complement strand
CCCCGGCCTGGCGGAGGAAGTCGCCGAGAGCGCCGACCGCCTGCTCCGGCACGGAGCCGCCGTGGGGAAGCACCAGCAGGTCGAAGCTCTGCCGGTTGAACACCGATGGATCAGCCAGCTCCGCGCGAGTAATCAAGCGCGTCTCAGCTCCCACGTCCTCAGCCAGCCGCGCGACGCAAGCCGGGTCGGAGGCCATTCCCGCGAGGGGCTCCTCGTCGCTGAGGATCGCCACCATCGGCGGCCCGGGGCGCACGGGCATGTCTATGCTCACGGTGTCCGCCACCTCGAACTCCCCCAGCGTCAGGATCTGCCAGCCGCTGCCCGCCCCCGCCACGGCCACCAGTGCCCGGTGCGTCCCCGGGCGCAGGTCGGCCGTGGCCCGTCCCGGCACCCGACACTCGCAACGGACGTCCTCGCCCGCCATCTCCTCATGCAATATCTGGTAGGAGGGCGTGACCCGCAGACCGACGTCGCTCCAGTTGTCGGGCACGGCCTCCACTGTCCCCGGCAGGACGAAGGCTGTGGCTGACACGTCCTCGCCGCGAGCGGTCAGCGTGTAGGCGATGGCCAGCGGCTCGCCCTGCAGCACAACCGGCGGCTCGAGGACCACCTCGGAGACCGAGACGTCGCTCTCCGCCTGACAGGCGGTCCCGATGGTCAGGAGGGCCCACGTCACAGCAATGGCTCTGGTCATGGTCTACTCCCGAGTCGTCGGCCTTGCCCTCACTCCCGGGCGATCTGCACCACGCAGCCCAGGTCGTGCGGATCCACGCGCGTGGCGATAATCGCCATCCCATCGGCGATCTCCGGCTGCAGCTCTCGCTGATTCCACGCGTCGTAGTAGCGTGCCCCGGGGAGATGCTCCACCGCAATGACCGGGCCCTCCACGCTCACGTAGGCCGCGTTGTAGAGCGTCCACAGCGTCCGCCCCTCGCCGGGAAAGCGATTCGCGAACAGCCCCGGCTGCAGCGTCTCCACCAGCGGCTCAGGGTCCATAGTGGTGAAGCAGTCCACGTACTCGTGGCACAGTGCGAAGCATCGCCGCAGGCAGGCTCGCGCGGCGTCGTCGTAGGAGGTGTAGGGGCTGCCCTGCAGCCACCAGCCGTCCCCGTTGAAGAACGGGCGCTTCACGCGGTTCCAGTTGCCGTCGAGCATGGGGCAGTAGAAGTTGAGCTGCAGGATCTTGAAGTCCGGCAGCACGAAGCGCAATAGCTCCACGTGAGACGGCGCCAGCTCCTCCGATGAGCTAATGGCGGAGTAGCAGAACGCGCCGTCCTGGTACTGGCAGGTCACGGGGTCGGGCGCCTCCTCGGTGTAGAGCACGCGGTCGGGAGGCAGGGCCTGGCGCACGCGGCGCGTCAGCTCCCGCTCGCCGCGGATGGGCGGCATGGGGATGGGATGGTCGTGGGCCTCGTTGTAGCACAGCTTGCCGGGGCTGCCGAAGCCGAACTCGTCGATGTAGAGCCCCATGGCGCCGGTCTGCTCGGCCACGCGCGGGTAGGTGCGCTCCATGTAGGCCTGCCAGGTGTCCACCGCTGGGCAGATGGACCAGTTGGGCGCCTCCGGGGTCGAGAAGTAGCCGTACTCCTCCCCCTCGGCATTCAGCAGCGTCCACTCCGCCCCATGGGCCTGGCCCACGCGGGAGTGCTTGCTGATGAGGTAGCCCTCCAGATAGAGCCCCACCGGCACCCCGTCATCCTGGGCGCGCTCGACCGCGGCGCGGAACTGGTCGGGGCCGGGGATCTCCTCCCACGGGTCGTAGTCGCCCACCCGCCCCCACCTCTGTGTCTCGCTCCAGTCGAAGATGTGCAGGTAGTCCAGGCAGCCGAAGGCCTCCCGGTCGCGCTGGATGATCTCGTCGAAGCGGTACTGCATGGCCTCGAAGTCCAGCAGCCCGTAGCGCAGGCGGTGCTGGCGGAAGTTGAAGACCTCCCGGAACCACTGCTTGCGCGGCACCAGCGGCTGATACCACGAGTGCACCCACCGCTGGTAGCGATGCAGCGCCTCGTGCCAGTCGCCGGGGTGCGCGGCGATGACGCAGTCGGGCAGGAGGACCGTCTCGCCCGGCGGCAGGTCCAGCCACCGGTACTGCACGCCCATCTGTGTGCCCTCGGAGCCCTTGGTGAGGGTGAAGTAGCCGTACTCGCCGCGCATGTCGTGGGTCATAACGTAGAGGCCGCTGCCCGTCTCGGCGGAGTAGAGGTCCATGAGCTGCAGCTTGTGCGCGCCGCCGTGCGGGGCGCTGAGGCTCACGCTGCGGTTGGCGAGCACCGTGCCCTTCTTCGGGAACAGGTACCAGTCATCTTCGAGATCATCGCTCAGTTGCAGGGGGCCGAGGGCCGGGAAGTCCACGGTGGCGCGGAGGGCCTCCTCACCCGTGTTTTCCAGCTCCAGGCCCAGCAGCGGCTCCCCGGCGTCGGTGAAGGCCACGCGCAGCGTGGCCTTGATGGGCAGGTCGGGGGCCGCGAAGGTGGCGTAGCCCTCCGGCATGCCGCCGCGGCCGAGGGGCTGGGCGTCCACCGCCTGGAACTGCATGTCCGACAGCGCCAGCTCGCGGTCATCGATGGCGATACGCACCAAGTCCCCGGCGCCGCAGCTCTCGCCGGTGACCGCGCTGGCGATCTCGTCCAGCCACACGGAGCCGTCCGCCGCGCCCTGGAAGCGCAGCGTGGTGAACTCGCCGGAGATTCGGGCCCCGTCGCCGGTCTGCTCGATGGCCGCCTGCCGGGGCTGGGGCGGCGGCGCCGGATCTCGGACCTGCCACTGCGGGAAGCCGGGCGTTGGAATGAGGGACTCCTCCGAGGTGTTGAGGGTGACGGCGGCGATGGCGAACTCAGCGGAGCACGTCTGCTCCCGCAGCGTAACGCCCGCCAGCTCCCGCTCGGGATCGGCCGGGAGCTGGTAGACGCCGAGCTGCCGGCCGACGCTCCAGGCGCCGTCGGGCACTCGCCTCGGGTAGGCGGTGACCGTGCCGCCGTCGGCGTAGCGGATGTCGAAGACCACAGCCTCCGGCTCGCTCAGCCACCGCAGCGGCCGGGGGTCCTTCACGCCCAGCGTGTACTGTCCTGGCAGCTTCGC
>JAYENL010000018.1:0-3107 GCA_034722055.1 Armatimonadota bacterium | reverse complement strand
AGGATCGCCGCCAGGATGGCGATGATCGCTATCACGACCAGCAGCTCGATCAACGTGAAACCTCGTCGCATTGGACCTCCTCCTTTAACCGGCACTTGTCTACCGTGCGCACCTGGTACGCGGACACCCCCCGGCTCTCGGGCGCCCTACACTTCCCCCGGCCCCACTCTGCTATGTATGCTTTCTCTGGCCCTTGCGGCACACCTCCCTCCGGGCAGAGATTCTTTTTTCGCACAATGTGCAGACCACAACGTCGCGTGCGTTGCTGCCACGAAGACGCAGCAGTCGCAGCAAGCGCTTAACCTTGGCCGTGCGGCATGTCCTCCTCAGCGTCGCCGCCGGGCGCTGGAGCCCAGCTCAGCTCCACGCGGCGGCCGGTGGCCTCAGATTCGTAGGCCGCCAGCACGGTGGCGAGGGTGTCGCGGGCGAGTTGGGTGGAGGCAATCGGCTCCCGATCCTCGACGATAGCGCCGATGAGGTCGTCGATCGTGGCCTCCAGCGCGTACGGGGGCACGTGGAGGGGGTTGTGCACCGGCACGGGGAGGACGTCCTCGCCCTGCATGAGCAGCAGCGGCAGCTCGTCCTCGGGCATGTCCCGCATAAGCAGCACGCCCTCGGTGCCGAGGATGCGTCGCTCCGCCCGATAGCGCTCCGCGTCATCGGCGAAGGTCACGGCGATGGTGCCCATCATGCCCTCGCCCAGGTCCAGGGCCACCGCGGCGGTATCCTCGCCGGTGCCCTCGGTGTCGATGACCAGCCGCCGGCACATCGAGGTCACCGCCCGGGGGCGGCCGAAGAGGTGGAGCATGACGTAGGTGGGATGATAGCCGGCGTCGATGAGCACCCCGCCGCCGGCGCGCTCGAGGTCACCCTTCCAGTGGTCGGGGTCGCTCATGCGCTGGACCTCGTCGTCGTAGACGTTGAAGACCGCCAGATATGGCCGGCCGATGGTGCCCTCCGCCAGCAGCTCGCGGGAGCGGGCCACGGAGGGGAAGTGCACCTGCGGCAGCGAGATGAGCAGGCGCCGGCCGGCCGCCTCGGCTGCGGCGATCATGGCGTCGGCCTCGTCGAGCGTGCGGGCGATGGGCTTCTCGCAGATGACGTGCTTGCCGGCCTCCAGGGCCGCCACCGCGATCTCGCAGTGGCTGTCATGGGGCGTGAGCACGTCGATGATGTCCACGTCCTCGGCGTCGATAACCGCGCGCCAGTCGGCCTCCACGCGCTTGATAATGCCGTAGCGGCGGTACATCTCCTGGAGGGCCATCTCATCGGGATCGGCGGCGATCACCCGCCGGGCATGGCGGTTGCGCACCAGCGCGTCGAGGTGCATGGGTGCGAACCTGCCGCAGCCGATGAGTCCGACGGTGAGCTCCATGGTACGCCTCCCGAGACTGTCCTGCAGGGCGCGGCGCGCAGCTTCCGCCGCCCGCCCACCCGTCAAGTAGCGCGGGCGCCCCCGCCCGCGCGTCGTCTGCGTGGCTCAGTAGAGCTACGTCCTGGGCCTGGGTGGAACCCTCGGCCTGTTCCCTACGCTCACAGGCCTCGCCGGGCGCTACGCGCCCGGCGGCCCCTCCATCGGAAACGCTGCGCATCGTCACGAGCACAGGGCTGGCCGAGTACGCTCGTGGCCAACATCCGCCGACTTGCCCAACTGCCCGCTACGCCATCATGTCCAGCGTAAGCTTCGCCGGCTCGATGTGTCCCACGACCTCATCGTGGCAGTTCCGGACCTCCGGCCGCTCGAAGCGCTCGGCCAGCTCAGCAGGGACGTCGATCCTCGCGGCGCGCATCAATGCGAGGGCCACCGGAGCGTGGGCGCGCCCGGAGCCGTCGGCGAACTTGAAGGCGATGCCCAGCTCCCGAGGCGCCGACGCCAGGCAGAAGAGGCCCTCCGCTCCGCCCTTGGCGATGATGTCGCCGTCGCAGGCCGCCAGAAGCTCAGTGTTGAAGGAGCCGGCGCCGCTGACCATGACCGGAGCGGCGGCCATGACCGCGCGGATGCGCGTGGCGGCGGACGGGAGGTCGGCCGGCATGCCTCCCGGCCTTGCCAGCCGTGCGAAGGCCCGCGCCATGGCAGTGAGCGGCATGGCCACCGTGGGCACCCCGCAGCCGTCGCGGCCAAAGACGAACTCCTCCTCCGGCACCCCGGACAGCACCGACAGGTGCAGCGTTATGAGCCGCTGCACCGGGTGGTCGCGCTCGGGGTAGCCAGCGGGCTCGGCGTCCAGCGCCAGGCAGCTCGCCAGCATCCCGGCGTGTTTGCCGGAGCAGTTGTTGTGCAGCGGCGAGGGCTCCTGGTGCTCCCGGATCAGCCGGTTGCGCTCCTCGCTGTCTCCCGGCCAGTGGGTGCCGCACTGCAGGTGGGAGACGTCGAGGTCCAGCTTACCCAGGATCCCCCGCACGGTCGCCACATGCTCAGCCGAGCCGTGATGCGACGCGCAGCAGACGGCCAGCTCCGTCTCAGTGAGTTCGAAACGGTCGGCCGCGCCGCTGGTGACCACACTCAGCGCCTGGATGGGCTTGGCGGAGGAGCGCCAGAACTGCATCTGCTCGGGGTCGCCGGCACTCGCCAGCAGCCGCCCGTCGGGACTGCACACGGCCACACGGCCGTAGTGCGTGCTCTCGATGACGCCATCGCGCGTGACGTGAGCAAGAGGGACATCCGGGTGGTCCATGGCCGGGCTCCAATCCGCGACGCGGTCTGCTACTGCTTCTCGTTCGAGCTCTGCTGGCGGCGCACGAAGTTGATGCGCAGGTTGGTCAGAAGCTGCTCGAACTCCCGCCTCTCCTCGACCTCGGCCTCGTCGCCGAGCTGCTCGACGAGCAGGCGGGTGGTATCGATGGCGATCCTGGCGCAGCGCAGGTCAGTGCGCGTCTCCGAGGCGCCCGGGCGAGCCTGCACGCCCAGAGCAAACCAGGCCTCCTGGGTGAAGAGGCCGATGGCCGCGCGGAGCATGTCGAAGACATCGGCCTCCGCCATCGGCGGGGGCTCCTCCCACGTCTCCTCCTCCGGCTCGGCCTGCGGCTCCTCCGCCGGGGCCTCCGTCTCATCCCCCGGCTCTGCCGGCCCCTCGGACTGCTCGTCGGGCTGCTCCTGCGTCTGGTCT
>JAYENL010000017.1:0-15524 GCA_034722055.1 Armatimonadota bacterium | reverse complement strand
CATCGCGTAGATCGGGCTTCCAGCCCGACGACTGCAAGCCACGCCGTTCCGTGGCAGGGACACCCCTGTCCGTACCCCGTTTGTGACCGTCCAACCATTGCACAAGAATGGGAGGCGGGCGCCCCCGCCCGCCGCAGTTGGGACGTTGCGTGGTACGCACACTCCTGTCCGTGCGCCCGTTGTCGTCGGACTAACGTGGAACGACGAGGGCCGGGACGGGACGGAGACCGGCCCCCCAAACGGCACGGCACCTCTGCGTCTGTGGGATGCGCCCCAGGCGCATGGCCGTTGCCTCATCGCGCGGGCTCGATGCAGGTGCCCGCTGGCATCACAGCGAATCCTCATTGATAGCGGGCCAACCTCGATATGCCATTCCCTGAGAAGAGAAGCTGATCCCATGCCCGGTGCGCTCCTGATCAGTTACGGAGGATACCCATACACGCCCAGCAGCCTCACGCCGGACAACGGCCTGGCGAATCTGGCCGGTGCGCTGGTGGAGGAGGGGTGGGAGGCGCGCATCCTGGATTTCGGCACCGTCGCCACCATGCGCCGGCTCTTCCCCAGAGAGCTCACGGAGAGCCTTCGTCCTGAGGCCGAGCGCCTGCTCGGCGGCGGTGGCGGACCGCTGGACGATGAGGCCCGCGCGCGGCTGCGCGAGCTCGACGCGGTGCTGGAGCAGCACCAGGAGCAGCAGATGCGGGCCATCGCCGAGGAGGTCGCAGAGGAGGTACGCAACTCGCGCCCCGATTTCGTGGGTATGAAGCTCTGGAGCGGCGACGGCTTCACCGGAAGCGTGATCATCGCCGAGCGGTTGCGGGATGAGTTCCCCAAGCTGCCGATCTACGCCGGCGGGCCGCAGTCCTCCTGGTGGGGCGCCGAGATCTTCCGGCGTACTCACGCCTTCACATGCCTCGTGGACGGTGAGGGCGAGCGGGCCATCAAGCTCCTCGCCGAGCACGCCCTGGGACGCGCCCGACTTGACAGCATCCCCGGCGTCATCTACTGGGAGGGGGGGCGTGCCCGTGTGGTGCCTCGCGCGCAAGGGCTGGAGATGGACGACCTGCCCGAGCCGGTCTACGACGAGGCTCTCTACCCGGCGATGGTCGGCGATCAGAAGGTCAAGATCATCGTCATTGACGACAGCCGGGGATGTCCCTACCAGTGCGCCTTCTGCGCACACCCGATTGAGAGCGGCAGGCGGCTGAGGACCGCCAGCGCCGACATGCTCGCCGATCGCATGCAGCGGATCGTGCAGCGCCACGGCATCACCGCCTTCCGCTTCTCGGGCTCCTCCACCCCCGGCAGGCTCATGGCCCAGGTCGCCGACGAGATCCTGCAGCGCGACCTGGACGTCAGCTTCACCTGCTTCGGGCACTTCGCATCCGCCCGCCCCGATCACTTCCAGCAAATGGCTGACGCGGGCCTCTACGCCATCTTCTTCGGCATCGAATCCGGCAGCCAGGAAGTGCTGGACAGAGCGGTCGGCAAGAGGATCGACCTCGACGGCGTTGAGGATGCGGTGCGGCAGGCCCAGGACGCCGGCATCTTCGTGGTCGCCAGCGTAATCGTCCCCCTGCCCTTCGACACCGAGGAGACCATCCAGCAGAACCTGGAGTTTCTTCTGGAGCTGCGGCCCGACTCGGTGCCCGTGCAGTTCCCGGGGATATTGCCGCGCACGCCGTGGTGGACGAATGCGGAGCAGTACGGCCTGGAGTTCGACCCGGTCGAGCTGACCGAGGTGGCGCTGGACTACAAGATCAAGCTGCTCTTCCCGCCGTCGATGTGGGAGCCGCTGCCCTACCGCGTGAACGACATGGACTTCCACGAGTTCACGCGACTGACGGCGCAGTTCGCCATGGCGCTGGAGGAGGCCGGAATCCTGACCGCCGTGCCCGATGATAACGCCCTCATCGCCCACTGCGCCGGCATGGCCCCGCGGCGCTTCCGGGACCTGGCTCGGCTGTGGTGCGCTATCGGCGACGCGGAGGCGATGGGGGAGATGGTGGCCGCGGCCAATCGCAACATCCTGCGGGGCGGCCTGTGAGGCGCCGGAGCCCGCTCAGCTCACCGCCGTCTGCGAGAGCTGCTCACCCACGATGCTGCACAGCTTGTGCAGATCGTACGGCTTTTCCAGCGCCAGGTCCGCCACTGACAGGTCGTCGGGGTCGGCCTCTTCGAGGAATGCACTGAGGACGATGATGCGCGTGCTCGGCGCCATCTCCTTGATGTGCCTGGCCAGCTCCGTACCCTGCATCCCCGGCATGCGCAGGTCCGTGATCACCACACCCGGCTGCCCGCTTCGGCACTCTCCCAACGCCCGCTCGAACAGCTTCAGGGCCTCCTCGCCGGACTTGGACGTGATCACCTGATAGCCGCTGCTCTGCAGCACCTCCCGCGTGACGACCAGCATTCCCTCCTGGTCATCGACCACCATGACCGTGGCCGCCCCCTCCCGATCAACGGCAAGGCTCTGGCTGATGGGCAGGTGGACCGTCACGGTGGTGCCTTCACCCGGGGCGCTGTCGAAGCTGACCGATCCGTGGTGCTGGGCCACGACCTTGTGAGCCACCGTCAGTCCCAGCCCCGTACCGCCCTCGCCCTTGGTGCTGAAGAACGGCTCAGGAAGCCGTGCCAGGACCTCCTCGGACATCCCCACACCATTGTCAGCCACCTCCGCGACGACCCGGTCGCCGTCGCGATAGCTGCGGATAGAGATCTGACCGGGCCGCTCGCTCTCCTCCAGGGCATGGTAGGCGTTGATGACGAAGTTGGTGAAGACGGTGCGAAGCCCGGCGGGACTGCCGTCAATGCGCGGCAGGTCCTCCAGGTCGAAAACCACACGGTAGCGCTCGGGCTCCTCGATGCGGCCCTTACTCAGTTCGACGGACTGGTGCAGGATGTCGTTGAGGTCCACCTTCTCCGTGGGCTCATAGGGATTGGAGCTGCTCAGCGCTGAGATGCGCTCCAGGGCCTCGCCTCCGTCCCTCGCGGCCAGGGCGATCTGCCGCAGGCCGTTGGACAGCGTCTGGGGGTCGAGCCCCTGGGTCTCGTCGAGGTCCAGGAGCATGATCTCGATGCGGAACAGAATCGTGGACAGGAAGTTGTTGAGGTCGTGGGCGACCTCTGCCGCCACCTCCCCGATGGAGCTGAGCCGCAGGACCTCGTTGAGCTGGCCCTCAATGGAGCTGTGAGCCGAGGCCAGGTCGCGTGCCAGGGCGTCGTCGGCTCGATCCCCCTCTCCGCGGGTTCTGGCGAGCTGGTCGGAGAGCTGCGAGATGGTGCTGGAGAGCTGCTCGAGCAGCAGCCGGCCCTCGCGCTCCTCCCGGCGCTTGGCCAGCGCCCGCTCCACCACCGCCTCCACCTCCGCCACGCCGAAGGGCTTGGTGATGTAGTCCAGAGCCCCCAGTCGCATGGCTCGCTGGGCGCTGGGCACCGCGGCGTAGGCGGTGATCATGGCCACCTCCACGTCCGGCGCCATCTCCTTGATGCGCCGCAGCACCTCGGTGCCCTCCATCTCGGGCATGCGTATGTCAAGGAAGACCAGGTCCGGCTGCTCCTTGCCGACCATCTCCAGCGCCTCCTGGCCGCTGGCGGCCATGCGCACCTGGTGCTTCACGTTCAGGATCATGCGCAGGGACTCTCTGGGTCCCGCCTCGTCGTCCACCACCAGGATGTTGGCACCCATTACCTTACCTCCTAGCCGGTCTGGCCCATCTGCCCGGAGCGGGGCAGTATCACGCGCATGGTGACACGCCCCTCCTCGCACGAGGCCTCGACTCGGCCATGTTGATTGGCGATGATTCTCTGGCTGATGACCGGTCCCAGATCCATCTCGGGGTTCTGAATGGCCGCCAGCGGATCGAGAACGGTGTCGGGATTGAACTGACCGTCCTCGCGCGTGCGCCGCGTCATCTCTACGACCACGCCCCCCGGGTCATCGGTGTCGGGGCCCACCCGCACCTGCACCACATACGGCCGCGAGCCCGCCAGGTACTGCATGAGGTAGGACAGCGCGTCACGGGTCGGCGTGGGATCGACCATCACCGGCGGGAGGCCCTCCGCGACCTCCACGTTGAAGGACTGCTGCTTCATCTCCTCCGACATGGGGACGGCCGCGATGGCCGCCGACAGCAGGTCCTCCACCCGCGCGGCCTCAATTCTCGGCTCCGGCTGCTCCACCATCCGCAGGAGGTTCTTGAGCATCTCATCGAGCTGGTCGATCTCGGGCAGGACCGTCTGCGACCAGAATCCGGCCAGCCGGTCATCGCCCGGCCCCCGCCCGCTCATCAGCTCCGCGTAGGTCTTCACCGCCGTGAGCGGGTTCTTCACCTCATGTGCGATGCGCCCCACGATCTTCGTCAGCATGTCCAGCCTCTCGCGCCGGCTGCGCTCCTGCGCCAGCTCCTTCTCGGCCGTGATGTCCGACAGCATCAGCACACTTCCACGCATCTCACCGCCCTCGTCCAGCAGCGCCGAGGTCGTGACTCGCAGCGTGGCCTCGCCGCCCCGGATGCTGACCTCCTGGGAGGTCGTGCCCCCGTCGGGGTCCGCCAGAGCCGCGTAGAGCATGTCCCCCAGCGGCGAGGGCAGAGCCCGCAGGTCCGCCCCCTCCACCTCCCTGCGCTCCACCTTCAGGACCCGAGCCGCGTAGGGATTGCACACCGCTATCCGCTCGTCGGGCCCCAGCGTGATCAGCCCCGCGCCCATGCTCTCCACGATGCGATCGGCGTAGGCCTTCGACCGCCCCAGCTCCTGGTGCAGCTCGATGCCCTCCGCGGACAGCGCCACGTGGCTGGAGACGTTGAAGAGCACCTCGATCTCGTTGCTGCGATACTGCTCCCCGAGGACCCTCTCCCCAAGCATCAGGATGCCGGCCAGCCGGCCCCGCACCATCAACGGCAGCGCCACCTGAGCGCCGAAGAGGTCCATCTCCCGACTGATCCGAGCGGCCAGCTTCCGATCCGACCACGACGAGAGCTCCCCGACCGTGAGCACGCGCCGATTGCGCCGGTACCACGTGGGCAGAGCATCTCCGGGCCGCAGGCGCGCGCCCTCCACCACCTCAGAGCGGATGCCCCGCTGGCAGCGGACGGCCAGGTCCCCCTGGTCACGCTCCCACAGCAGGCAGTAGCTGGCGCACTGGATGAAGTGCGTGACGGCGTCCACGTAGGCCTCCAGCAGGCGGTCGAGGTCGAAGCCGCCCTCCACCCCTCCCATCAGCCGCCGGAAGGCCTTCAGGTCGGAGCCGCGGTCCGCTTCGTCCTCGGTCACCACCCCGGCCCGCTCCGTATCGTCATACGCCTCACCTACCTCGCCGCGCAGCCGCGCCCGCTCCAGGGCAGCCTCCAGCACCTCCTCCCGGTCCGTCGGGTCCCCCTCCGTTCGCAACCACATGTCGGGGGCCGGAAGCTGCTCGAACCGCACCCGCTCAATCACCTCGTCCGGGGCGATGCACAGCACCACCGCCTCCGGGGCCTGCTGCTGCACCCGCTCCAGCGCCGCCATCCGCCCCTGCACGAGCTTCTGCATCTCCATTACGATGAGATCCGCGGGCACCGACTGCAGCAGCTCCACGGTGGCCTCCGGGCTCTGGGCCTGCAGCAAAGTGGCCCTGTCACCCATCGCCTCCCTCAGCAGCCGAGCCCATTCCCCACTCACGTCCGCCAGCACCGCGATGGTCATCTCAGCGATCACCGGCCGTCATCATGGGTGTCCTCGAGCGCGCCAGTGGGAGAACCACCGCGAACTCGGTTCCCCCCTCTCGGCTGGACTCCACGGTAATCTCCCCGCCATGCTCCTCGATGATGGTCTGGCATATCGCCAGCCCCAGGCCCGTTCCCGAGGGCTTCTTGCTCATGAACGGCCGGAAGATCTCCTCGATGTCGTCGGGGGGAATGTAGCTGTTGGGATTATGCACGCGGATGACGGCCGCCCTGCGCCCCTTCGCATCAGTGGCCCCCTCGATCGCTATGGTCACCTGCCCGTTGTTGGGCTCGGCGTCGATCGCATTGCGCACCAGGTTCAGCAGCGCCTGGTGCAGCCGCGATGGATCGCCCCGCGGCACGCTCTCCAGCTCCGCCACCTGCAGCTCCACGGTCACGGCCTTGGCCTCCGCCACGCCGGCCATGGAGCGAACCACCTGGCGAGAGATCTGGTCGAGGTCCACCGGCTCCACTACGGCGTCAGCGGGCTTGGAGAGCGTGAGGAGATCGCCCACCAGCTTGTCGATTCGCTTGATCTCCTCCTGAGCCACCGACAGGAAGTTGGAGCGGAAGTCCGGGTCGTCCAGCCGCTTGGGCGCCAGCTCCGCGAAGGTGCGGATGGCGACCAGCGGATTGCGGATCTCGTGGGCCATGCCCGCTGAGATCACCTGGATCAGGGCCAGCCGCTCCGCCGCCTGCCGCTCCTGGTCAAGCTCCTTGATCAGCGTCAGGTCGCTGATCACCGCCACCGCCCCCTGCGGGCCCTCCCCGTCCCCGGCCAGCGGAGAGGTGCTGCACGCCAGCGGGAGGGTCCGATCCTTCTGCTCGATCTCGAAGTGCTGACTGGAGAGGATCCGCCCGCTGCCCAGGCTGGCTCGCATGCAGTTGGCGATGCCCTCCGGCAGCACGTCGATGCTGGCACCGATGGCCTTGGCTCCAGGGATGTCGAACAGCCGCTGGGCGGCCTGGTTGAAGACCACGATCTGCTCATCGGGGTCGCTCACCACGACAGCGTTGTCCATCTGCCGCAGGATGCGCTCGTTGAAGTCCTTCAGCTCCTCCGTCTGAGCGTAGAGCTCAGCGTTCCGCAGCCCCAGAGATGCCTGCAGGACCATCTCGCTCACGAACCGGATGTCATCCTCCGTGTACATGTCCCCGGACATCGCCGGCCCGATGGTCACCAGCCCGATCAGCTCGTCCTCCCACATCATCGGGGCCACTATCTCTGCATCGAGCTCACCCATGGCCAGAGCCAGGCGCTTGGCCTCCTCCAGGGGCTCGAAGCGATAGACGTGGTCGCGCGTGAGCGGCGAGTCCCTCTCGGCCACTACGCGCACCAGGTGATTGCCCACATCCAGCGGTGCGCGCGGCTTCGCCTCCTCTATCCGTCGGTCCGCCTTCGCCGAGGCCCTGGGGGCCAGCCTGCCGCCACCGTCCTCCCGCGTGTAAGCCACAACGTTGGTGGGCTCCAGCGCGTCCGCCAGCGCCTGCACCAGGTAGTCCACCAGGTGGGCAGCGTCCAGTGTGCGCAGGATGTGCGAGGAGGCCTCGGCCTGCACCGACGCGGGATCGGTGCTCACAGACAGCACCCGCCGCATGCCCGCCGCCACCCTGTCGTGTATGACGACGATGACCATGCCCATGAACAGCCCCATGACCACGTAGGCCAGGTCCATGGGCACGCGGTTGCTCACCAGCACCGGCTGCAGGGTCTGCAGACCGCCGATGCCCAGCGACAGCACCACGCCCGCCGACACCATGGCGCTGGCCAGCCGCCGCAGGGCCATGTCCGGCTGCATCAGCCGGTGCTTGGCGATGGCGTACCCCATGCCCGCCAGGGTGATGATGTAGCCGCTGGCCCCCCACCCGCTGTAGGCGGTCGTGTCCCAGATCAGCGGGATGATGATGATGACCAGGCTGGCCACGAAGTGGCTGCCCGCCAGCCCCAGCAGCACCCAGATCACCTGCACCCGCTGTACGCCCTCCAGCCGAATGGCCTTGGTCAGCAGCACGACGTCGGCGTAGCCCAGCGTGAAGACCGTGAACAGACCGAAGGCCGCGAACGGCCAGCCGTAGTCAACGGCAATCATCTCGGGTCGAATCTCGATGCCGCGGACGAAGTTCGGCGCCAGCACAGCGGCACCGAAAAAGCTGCCGATGGCGTAGAGGACCGTCCGCCGCCCCGGGTCGGCGTACTCCATGCGATCGGGAAAGACCCAGGCGAAGTCCACCACCGTGCAGATGACCATGGCCACGACGGGATGAGCCAGCCGCAGCCACAGCTCCGCCTCGCCGGGGGTATCTGCGGTCTCGAGGAGGAAGTTGAGGAATGTCCAGATCCCGCCGCCGACAGCGTGAACCGCGAACAGCCGGTTCCAGACGCGGTCCGGCGTCCGCTGGTAGACGGCGATGCCCAGGGCAACGGCAGCCATTGCCGTTACGGCCAGCGCTGCCTCCTTGATCTCCACCCTGAGAGCCTCCGATGAGACTGAAACGTGCACGCTGATGTGCCCCGACCTGACGCTGTCGTCGGCGTCAGGCGGCCGGATCGAAGCGGCGGACGATCAGCGCTGAATGCGTCCCCCCGAAGCTGTGCGAGTTAATCATGGCGGTGTCAACCCGAGCCGTCCGCGCCCGGTTGGGCACGCAGTCGAGATCGCACTCGGGGTCCGGGTGCTCGTAGTTGATGGTTGGCGGCACAATGCCCGTCTCCAGCGTCATGCAGGCCGCGACGGTCTGCCACGGCCCTCCGGCCGCGAACGGCTGCCCCGTCGCCCCCTTTATGGAGCTGACAGGGATGTTGTAGGCGCGGTCGCCCAACACCAGCTTGATCGCCCGCATGTCCGCGGCGTCATACTCCGGATTGCCGATGCCGTGGGCGCACACGTAGTCGATATCGTCCGGCGACAGCCGGGCCTCCATCAACGCCTGTCGGAAGGCGGAGGCCAGCTCCTCGCCGCTGGGATCGGCCTTGGCAAGATGCTGGCCCTCGTTGGCGCACCCGTGACCCACGACCTCCGCGTAGATGTGTGCCCCGCGGTCCATGGCGTGTGCCGCCGTCTCCAACACCAGCACCCCAGCGCCCTCAGAGACCACGATCCCATCGCGCGTCGCGTCGTAGGGTCGGGAGGCCTTTTCCGGCTCCTCGTTGCGGTGGGTCATGATGTCGATCAGGCTCAGCAGCGACATTCCAAACTCGCTCAGCACCGACTCGCTGCCGCCGACGAGCATCACGTTCGCCGCGCCCTGGCGCAGCACGTTGGCCCCGTAGCTGATGGCCTCCAGGCCGGAGCAGCACCCCGTGCCCAGCGATGAGCTGGGGCCCTTCATGCTGTAGCGTATCATCAGCCGGGATGTGGCCGCGTGCGGCGCCAGCTCCAGGTGATCCAGCAGCCCGCAGGCCTCCGGGCCCTGCTCGAAGTAGGTCCTGTAGATCTCGTCCGTGATGTTCCCGCTGCCCGCCACGCTCGTGCCGCAGGCGGCTCCCTTCCGGAAGGCATCGACGCTGCCGAGATCGATCTCAGCGTCCCTGACGGCGTGCTCTGCCGCCGCCACGGCGTAATGCACGAAGCGACCGCAGCGCTTGGCCTCAGACCTGTGCATGTAATCGGTTGGATCGAAGTCCTCGTCGCTGATCTCGCCCGCGATGCGGCAGTAGAGCCCGGAGGCGTCGAACCGGGAGACGTAGCTGATCCCGGACCGGCCGTCTCGAACCGCCTCCCAGAAGGCCTCTCGGCCGATGCCCGAGGACGAGATCACGCCCAGTCCGGTGATGACGATCCTGTTGTGCAGACTCGGCCTCAGCGGAGCCATGGCTACGCTCGGCGGTTCCCTCCATTACCATACATGTGCGACCTCAAGCTGATGCGTCTCAGAGCCGCCGAGTGCCGCGCCGGCGGCGTCCTCATTCCAGTCGTCGAGATAGGCGTAGTTGACGACCCAGCCGTCCACCTCGTACCCCGCGCCCAGCGACAGTGTGCCGTCATTGCTCCCCAGTCGCAGGTCGAGCTGTGGAGTCGTGGCCACCTCGATCCCCAGGTGCAGGCCCTCAGCCTTGCTCTCCATCTCGCCGCTCTCGGATTTCAGCTCCATCCACTCCGCCGCTCCGAGCACGCGCTCGGACAGCGGCGCCGACACGCCCACCGCCCACTCCGTTGACGTGAAGTCCAGCAGCGCAGTCTGTGGCATCTCCGGGGATCTGAAGGCCACGTCCTCAGTGTAGCGATCGTAGACGAAGCCCGCCAGGGCGTTCTCCCCCCACTCGTAGAGGGCCCCGATGCGGAAGCCGAAGGTGGCGGTACTGTCGCTGTGCACCATGACGCCCCCGTCAGCCGGGCTGTAGAGGTTGAATGTGGTGTGAAGCACTGGGCTGGCGCCGCCGCCCACCAGCCACCGCTCTGAGAGCCGGCGACCGTAGTGGAACGCCGCGTCAGTCTCATGAATCGAGCCCGGCAGAGCCTGGCCGGGGCCGACCGTCACCGATCCGCGGTGGGAGTCCAGGTCCACACCCAGCACCTGCACGCCCTCGCCCTCTCCGATAGTCGTGGCGTACCAGCCCTGCCAGCCGGTGGCCTCCACCCCGCCATCGAAGTCGGTCTGCCACAGGCGAATGCCTGCCTTCCGGCCCTCCAGCATGCCGGCGAATGCTGGATTGGGGAAGCCGACATCCTCCACGCATGTGGAGATGCCCCCCATCCCGAACTGCCGGGCGGTGGTCGCCGTTGGAAGCGCGAAGAGGTGCGGCACTCCGTATCCCTCGGGTCCTTGGGTATATCCGGGTGCCACGTGGAGAGCCACGAGCGTCGCTGCCAGGAGCAGAAGCGCTGCTGGGGCGGGGCGTAACCGACGTGGACAACCCTCCTCGTACCGACCCGCGCGCACGACCCGGTACAATCCTGCTGGCCGCTGCAGTCTCATAGTGGTGCCTCCCAGGACTTCAATCGCTGCTGCCACTGCGGCGCATTGTGCTTCGCGCACTCACATGCGGGCACTCGGCTCCCGCGGGTACCGCATACCAGGCGCGAAGAAACGTCAAGTTGTGGGTACACAACCAACCCCCCCGCTCGGCGCCTGCCACGCCTCGCAACGCTGACCGTGCACCATGCAGTAGTGTACACTAAATCCTGCGTCAATGCAACAGATTTGCGCCGCCTGTCGGACGAACGTGATAGTGTGCGGTTCCGTTGACAGGTTCATGCGGGCGCCATTGAAGACTCTCGTGAAGGCCGCAGGGGCGTCAGCCGCGAAGGGCACGCTTGGCGTGGCCCGCAGAGGTGGCCATCCGATGCTCCTGGGGGACATATGCCGTGGAGACCGCGCTCTCGCTGCTGACCATGTGTGTGCGGTGCGTGCTGGCACCAGCCGCGTTGGTAATGTACGTGTTCGCGCTGGTCCGGGCCGCCATGCGCCACAGGTGGCTCTGGTTCCTCTTCATCCTCCTGACCGGTCCCATCGGCGCGCTTGCCTACTGGGTCGGGTCGAGCTGGGCCGATATCACGAGGGTCCCGTCGCGGTATCATTGGCCGCGGCCTCCTCGACGCCGTCGATGAACGCCAGGTAGTTCGCCACCGGCACGTTCTCGCCCACGATGGTGTTCACCGCCGCCACGTATCGACCGCCGGGCTTGCCGACCTGAACCATCTCCCGCGCCATGTCGCGGATTCGCTCCGGCGTCTCGGTCGCCAGCACCACGGGGTCGAAGTTGCCGAAGAGGGTCATCCGATCCCCGAAGCGGCGCTTGGTCTCCGCAAGGTCGTTGGCCTGCTTCTCCACGCCGTGGGCCCCCACCATCCCCATCTCCAGCCACACCGGGTAGACGTCGTCGATCTTCCCGTCGGTGTGCATCATGATGGTGATGCCCGCGTCCCGCAGCATATCGCAGGTGGCCTTGGTTGGCTCGAAGATCAGCTCCCGGTAGGCCGCGGGGCTGACCATCAGCGCGGTCTTGAAGGCGCAGTCGGCGTCGAAGATGGCGATGTCCGGCGCCACGCCCGTGTCCAGCACCGCCCGCAGCACGCGCCGGTTGTAGGCCTCCACCCGCTGCATGTACTCTCTCAGCAGGTCCGGCTGGTCGTACACCATCAGACACAGCCGCTCCATGCCCATGCCCGTCGCCGCGGAGTGGAAGCAGTGCAGCATGAAGATGTGCGAGAGCAGCCCCTCCGCGTGTATCATCTCCGCGTGGTGGGCGTGCTGGTCCGCGATCTGCGCCGGATCGCCCTGCCCGAGCTCGTCCAGGTCCTCGCGCGTCACCGCCGAGCCACCGGCGTAGTGTGAGGTGCCATCGGATGCGACCTCATTGCGGGCCCCGATACGCGTGCCCCACGAGGTCGCTCGCGCCGAGCCCCACCCGATCTGCCTGGCGAAGTCCAGACTCCTCTCAAAGACCCGGTCGATGGGCTGGCCGATGACGTGCGTCTCGATGGCGGGGTTGTGAAAGAACAGCTCCTGGCGGGGCACGCGATCGGGCAGCTCGCCCTGCAGCGTGTCCCACAGGCGGCGGGCTTGGGGCCGGAGCCGACCTCGGCGATCGTGTGCGGCCATGTCCCATGCTCCCGGGCGATGTGGATTGGGGCGGACCGAGACTTCCGCTCCCGGCCGTCGATTACCTGCTGCCGCCGCGCCCTCTCTCGGCCTCGGGCAGCAGCCTGCTTGACCGCGGCGAAGTTGTGAGATAGTATGGACATCGTGGTGGAGCAATCTGGAGAGGACAGGTGAGGATGGAATGGCGAAGCCCATGGATGTCGATGGTGCTGACTTCCAGACCGACGTCCTTCAGTTCGACGAGACGCCCGTGCTGGTTGACTTCTGGTCCCCGACCTGCGGCCACTGTCTGGCACTGAACCCGCATTTCGACCAACTCGCCGCCGAGAGAGACGGCGAGGTGCGGTTTGCGAAGGTTTCCTACCCGGACAACAAGGAGCTATTCGAGGAGTACAGCGTGCGGGCCACCCCCACGCTGGTGCTGCTCAAGGGCGGCGAGGAGGTGGCCCGCACTGTTGGCGCCAAGCGGGCCGAGGAGCTCAACGAATGGCTCCAGGAGAACCTCGCCGACTGATCCCCCGCGAGACGAATCCCCGGCTCACGCCGCACATGTGGCGTGAGCCGTCCCTGTGGAGGTCCCGATGGCGCAGGGCGAGCGAGAGCGAGGTGGGGAGGTGGAGGATGCAAGGTGCCGTCGCGATGGGAGGTATGGCGATGACAGCGGAAGACGCTTCTGGGGATGCCAGGACGCCCGAGGGGGCTGAGGAGCAGGAGGCCATCGGGGCCATGGCGGCCGAGGAGGTGATCGTGTTCTTCGAGACCGGCCCGTGGGACGATGCCGGGCTGACCGCGCCCCAGTGCGGCCTTCAGGCGCCGCACTACCGCGCCACCCGCAAGAAGGTCCAGGAGGTGCCGGACGGTGAGCTGGAGGCCATCACTATCGCCTCCGTCTTCATCGGCTCGGAGATCACCGCCGAGCAGCTCGACCGGATGCCGCACCTGAAGCTCGTCTGCACCAGGTCCACGGGCTACGATCACATCGACCTGGAGGCCTGCAGGGAGCGGGACGTGGTGGCCTGCAACGTGCCCGCCTACGCCGAGCATACTGTGGCCGAACATACTTTCGGGCTGATGCTGGCACTGTCACGCAAGATCCTGAAGGCCTACGATCGTACCCGCCGCAATGACTTCAGCCTCGAGGGGCTGTCCGGCTTCGACCTCAAGGACAAGACCCTCGGGGTCATCGGCGCCGGGGCCATCGGGCTGCGTGTCATCCGCATCGGCGTGGCGGTCGGGATGCGCGTGCTGGCCTACGACGTCAACGAGCAGCCCTTGCTGGCGGACGTGATGCAGTTCGAGTATGTCCCCCTGGATGAGCTGCTGCGGCGCTCCGACGTCGTCTCGCTGCACGTCCCGCTGCTGCCCGCGACTCGCCACCTCATCGACCGCGAGGCGCTCTCGGAGATGAAGGAGGGGGCGCTGCTGATTAACACCGCGCGGGGCGAGCTGGTGGACACCGACGCGCTGCTCGAGGCGCTGTCCAGCGGCCACCTTGGCGGGGCGGGGCTGGACGTCATCGAGGGCGAGGAGCGCATCGGCGATGAGGCGCAGATCGCTGCCTGCAACGCGCCCCGCGAGGACCTGGCGGTCGCCGTGCAGCGCTACGCCCTGCTCAACCGCGACGACGTGGCCATGACGCCGCACATGGCATTCTACTCCCGTGAGGCGCTGCAGCGCCTGCTGGAGGCCACCTGCGCCAACATCGCGGCCTTCCTGCGCGGCCAGCCCCGGAACGTCGTGAGCTGATGCCAGGCACTCGAAGCCAGCAGCACACCGGAGGAGAGCAGTCATGCCAGAGCTGGACGTTGGAGACAGGGCGCCGGACTTCGAGCTGCCCATTGGGCCGGAGGAGACCGTCAGTCTGTCCGGGATGCTGCAGGACCACGACTATGTCGCTCTGGCGTTCTTCCCGGCGGCATGGAGTCCCGCCTGCAGCGACGAGGTCTCCGTCATCCAGGCCGTCATCGACGAGATCGAGCGCCTCGGCGCCGGGGTCATCGGCGTGTCAACCGACAACTTCTGGTCCACAAGGGCGTGGGCTGAGGAGCTGGGCATCAGCTTCCCGCTCGGCTCGGACTTCGAGCCCAAGGGCGAGGTGACCAAGGCCTATGGCGTGTACCACGAGGCTGGCGTCTGCAAGCGCGCCCAGTTCGTTATCGACAGCGACATGGTGGTCCGGTTCAAGCACGTGTCACCCATGGACAAAAGCCCCGGGGTCCACCTCGTCCTTGAGGCCCTTGAGGAGCTGAACGCCGATGCCTGAGATCGAGTTCGAGCCCGTGGAGCTTGAGGCTGATGTTACCGAGGGCGATCACATCCGCGGGCCCCAGGACGCGCCGGTGACGCTGGTGGAGTACGCCGACTACCAGTGTCCCACGTGCATTCAGGGTTTCAGGGCCGTCGAGAAGCTCATGGAGACGCACGGCGACCGCCTGCGGCTGGTCTTCCGACACTTCCCGCTGGTCAGCTACCACGACATGGCCCTCCCCGGCGCCATGGCGGCCGAGGCCGCCGGCCACCAGGGCAAGTTCTGGCAGATGCATCGAAGGATCTTCGCCGCTGAGGGCGACTTCGACGACGATGACCTGACACGCTTCGGCCAGGAGCTCGAGCTCGACATGGCGCGCTATGAGGAGGACCGCCACAGCGCGGAGATCGAGCAGCACATCCGCGATCAGCGGCTGGAGGGCGCGCGCAGCGGCGTCAACGGCACCCCCACGTTCTTCCTCCAGGGCTATCGCATCGACGTGGCGCGCACGCACGAGCACCTCGCCGCTTACGTCGATTACGTGCTTGAGCACGCTGACCGGTAGCACGCGGCGGTTATGAAGCTGCTCAGCCGCACCCGCTCGCTCGGGGCGCGCGGCAGGTCGTGTCGTCAGGAGGGGCGGGCTTCCCTGCCCGCCCGGTCGTTCGTATGGCACCAGTGCTGGGCCTCACCCCCGCCCGACTGCGTCGGGCGCTCCCCATCTCCGTGCCGGAGGAGGGGGGAGGACGGCACACCGCATCGTTGCGTGATCGTTTGCCGGGTCAGGGCTACGCCCGCGGCCGGTCGTTGTCGTCCGAATCGGAGCGTTTTGGACCCGCGAACCGCTGTCGTCATCGGTTGCCGTCAGTCGTACGGAGGGGCGGGCTTCCTTGCCCGCCCGTCGTTGTCGTGTGTGCCGGGCATGTTCGACAGTCGGGAGGTGCAAGTCCTCTACCCAGCCAGATGGAGGCGAAGGGTGAGCGAAGCGCAAGGGCGACATCGCGAGGTGTCGTTTGAAGGAAGCGTGGAGC
>JAYENL010000016.1:0-15551 GCA_034722055.1 Armatimonadota bacterium | reverse complement strand
CCTGAGCATGGTCATCGAGTCGGAGCAGGGGGCCACCCTGAACATCAAGACGCGGGAGCTGAACGTGCCTCCAGGCGTGCAGACGGTCATGTTCGACATGTAGGGCCCGCGCAGACTAGGAGAAGGAGAGCATCATGGATCACAGCATCGAGCTCGTTGCCAACGGCTTCGACTTCCCGGAGGGCCCGTGCTTCGACGCCGCGGGCGACCTCTACTTCACCCAGTGCGGGAACGGCTGGATCACGCGCATCTGCGGCGGGAAGGCCGAGAACTACGTCAACACCGATGGCACGCCCAACGCTGCGGTCTTCGACGAGGAGAACGTCCTGTGGATCGCCGAGGCCGGGCTGGGCAAGCTCATGCGCTACGATGGCCAGGAGCTGGTGGAGATCGCGGGAGAGTGGGAGGGCCAGCCGCTGCAGGCGCCCAATGACCTGGTCTTCCATCCGGATGGCTCCATCTACATGACCGGCCCCGGCGGCTCCAGCGCCGAGGCGCCCGTCGGCGTGGTCTACCACGCGCAGCGTGATGGGACGCTGGCGGTGGTGGCCGACAGCATGCGCTTCCCCAACGGCCTGGCGCTGACGGGCGACGCCAGGCGGCTGTATGTGGCCGAGACCGCCGCGCACCGCATCCTGGTCTTCGACGTGCGCGAGGACGGCGGCCTGGACGGCCCGGAGGAGTTCGCACTTACGCCCGGCGGCGTCGGCGGAGACGGCATGGCGCTGGACGTGGACGGCAACCTCTACGTGGCGCACTTCGGCGCAGGAGAGGTCAAGGTCTTTTCGCCGGGCGGTGAGCTCATCGACCAGCTTCCCGCCGGCGGGGAGAAGCCCACCAACGTGGCCTTTGGCGGCGAGGAGATGGACGAGCTTCACGTCACGGAGGTCGAGAATGGGGCGGTGTATCGCCTGCGCCCGGGCATCCCGGGGCTGAAGCCCTTCTGCGATCCGAGGTAGGACCCGGCAGGTAAGCCGTTGCCCCGGGCCGATCGCGCTAATCGGGCGGTCTCGTGATGGTGTGGCCCCGACGCCCTCGTCGGGGGTGGCCCATAGGGCCACTGCCGTTGCCTTCAGTAGTTCCGCACGTGGACGCACCTTTCTGCGGGCGAGCGTGTTAACCTATAGCAGGAGCGATGCCAGGCGGGCCGCCGTCTCACCATGAGAGAGATCTACTACTCGCACGCAATCAGGGAGGGGCTGGAGGAGGAGATGGCGCGCGACGAGCGCGTCATCCTCATTGGCGAGGACATCGCCGAGTACGGCGGGGCCTTCAAGGTCACGCGCGACATGGCCGAGCGCTTCGGCAAGGAGCGCGTGCGTAACACACCCATCTCCGAGAACGGGTTCGTGGGCGTGGGTGTGGGCGCCGCCATGACCGGGCTCCGGCCGGTCGCGGAGCTGATGTTCATGGACTTCCTGGCGCTGGCCATGGATCAGCTCTGCAACCACGCCGCCAAGTTCCGCTACCAGTACGGCCAGCAGTGCAGGATCCCGCTGGTGCTGCGCTGCCCGGCCGGCGCGGGCCGCTGCTACGGGCCGACCCACTCGCAGAGCCTGGAGCGCTGGCTGGTCGCCACGCCGGGGCTGCTGGTGGCCGCGCCGGCAACGGCCGCCGACGCCAAGGGGATGCTCAAGACCGCCATTCGCTGCGACGACCCGGTGATCTTCATCGAGAGCAAGCTGCTCTACGGCCAGCGTGGCGAGGTGCCTGAGGGCGAGCACCTGGTGCCGCTGGGCGAGGCGGTGGTGCGCCGGGATGGTGATGACGTCACGCTCGTGGCGTACTCGCGGATGGTGGACGAGGCCCTGCGAGCTGCCGAGGTGCTGGCGGAGCACGAGGTGGCGGCGGAGGTCATCGACCTCCGCACGCTGGCGCCGCTGGACATGGCGACTGTGGCGGCGTCGGTGGACAGGACCGGGCGCGCGGTGGTCATCGAGGAGGGGCATCTGACCGGCGGGGTGGCGGCGGAGATCGCGCAGCGCATCACGGAGGAGTGCTTCGACCTCCTGGAGGCGCCGCCGCGACGGCTGGCGGCGCTGGATGTGCCCGTCCCGGCCAGCCGCGTGCTGGAGGAGGCGGCCACGCCTGACTGGCGGGACATCGCGCAGGCGGCCGCGGATGTGCTAAGCTACTGAGCGGAGCAGCGGAAGACGCGTAGGTCGGGCTTCCAGCCCGGCAACGACAAACGGCGGACGGGTCTGAAGACCCGTCCGCTCCGGACGGCGACGCGGGACGAACCTTTGCCGTACGGAGGGGCGGGCTGCCTAGCCCGCCTGCCGTTGAGGCGTTGGTCGTGCCGTTTGGAGGGGCGCGACTACGCTCGGGCTCGGCCGTGGTCGTTCGAAGGTCGAGCGGGCCGTCGGCCCGCAGGCGGGGGGGCTGTGGCTATGGGCAGAGGCGCAGAAACGCCTCCGGGCGGTGGCGCTCGCCTCCCATTCTCGCGGAAGGGTTCGAGGGCCACGAACGGCGCACGCACCGAGACTAGAGGTCTGCAGTGTGCGTGCCACGGAACGGCAGACGGCCTCCGCGCGTGCGTAGGTCAGGCTTCCGGGGCAGAGCCGCTGGTACTGCAAACGCGGAGGTCGGGGTCGCTTCGCGTAGGTCGGGCTTCCAGCCCGACAAAGCCGTTCGCCGGTCCGGTATGATTGCAGGCTGGAGGAGACGCGATGTGACACCTGGCACCATCGACGCGACCATAATCGTCGTCAGCTACAACAAGCGCAGCTACACGGAGCTGTGCCTCACCAGCATGCTGCACGGCCAGCCGCGTCCGGCGCAGATCGTGGTCATCGACAATGGCTCCGAGGATGGCACGGTGGCGTTCCTGCAAGATGAGTTCCCGGCCCTGGCGCAGGCGGAGGGCGTGCGGTTCGATCTGATCCGCAACGACTCCAACGTCGGCGCCTGCACTGCCCGCAATCAGGGCCTGGAGGTGGCGTCCGGGTGGCTGATCGGCTTTATGGACAATGACATTGCGGTGCGCAGCCGAGACTGGCTGGACATCCTGGCGGACGTGCTCGCGGAGGACGCCGAGTTCGGGATCGTAGGCCCGAAGCTGGTGTTCCCCTTCGAGCCCTACACCATCCAGCACGCCGGCGCTGCCATCTCGCCCAATGGGCGCGTGAAGTATCTCGGTCGCGGGCAGCCCATCGACTCCCCGGAGCACAGCCGGCGCCGCGAGGTGCAGTGCCTCATCAGCGCCTGCTGGCTGATGAGGCGGGAGGTGCCGGAGGAGATCGGCGGGCTCGACGAGGTCTTCAACCCGGCCCAGTACGAGGATTTCGACTTCTGCTATCGGGCGCGCGAGGCGGGCTGGACGGTGGTCTATGATCCGCAGGCGGAGATGTACCACTACGAATCCGTGACCACCGACGGCTCCCCGGACGTCAACTACAGGTACATCACCATCCGCAACGGCATGGAGTTCAAGCGCCGCTGGCGCCACATGTTCTCACAGGAGGGCGGGCCGCCGGACGAGCAGTGCCAGTGGCAGCAGCTCGAGACCCAGCCCATCGAGCAGACGGGCGTCCCGCCGATCATTGACTGACGCCGGCTGCACCATCTGACGGAGGAGTGCGCATAGATGGCCGATGACCAGCTCAAGCAGCAGCTCAAGGAGATGATCGTGGAGCGGCTGTTCCTGGATGTGGAACCCGCACAGATCGCCGACGATGAGAACCTGATGGAGAACTACGACATCGACTCCGTCAATCTCTTCGAGATCGTGGTGGGGCTGGAGGAGCACTTTGAGATCTCGTTTGAGGACGAGGACTTCAGCGTGGACCTCTTCGCGACGGTGGACAGCCTCGCGGAGTACGTCGAGAGGAAGCGGAGCTGACGGCCCGTGGTTGCGCTCGAGGAGCGCCTGGTCACCATCGAGAGTGGGGGGCGGGGGCTGCACGGCGTGCTTCATCTGCCTGAGGATCCGGCGGCGGGGGCTTTCGTCTTCTGCCATCCGTTCGCGGAGGAGAAGAAGTGCGCTCACCGGACGATGGTGGAGGCCGCGCGGGCCTTCGCGGAGGCCGGCTGGGCGGCATTGCGTTTCGACCTGCGGGGGTGCGGCGACAGCCCCGGAGAGTTCGGCGAGTGCGACCTGAGCGGGTGGGGGGCCGACCTGCACTCCGCCCTCGACTGGCTGCGCGGCGAGCTGTCGCCGCGCCGCGCCGGTCTGCTGGGGCTCCGCCTCGGCGGCGCCCTGGCAGCCCGGGTGGCCGAGGAGCGCGATGACGTGGACTGCCTGGTGCTCTGGGAGCCGATTGTGGACGGGGAGCGTTACATCCACGAGAACCTGCGGCGATCGATCATCAAGGCCATGATGACGCGCCATGAGGGCGGCGAGGACGCCGATGGCGCCGCCGGGCAGGCCCACGCCCTGGGCGAGGGCACGGTGGACTTCGACGGCTACCAGGTGCCCGAGCGCATGCGGGAGCAGATCGCGGCGAGCAACCTCCTGGACCAGCCGCGCGGCTTCCCCGGCCCGGTGCTCGTCGTGAACCTCTCGACGAGTGATTCGGTCGCCGAGCCGCTGCGCCTGCTTGCCGACTGCTACCCCGCTGGCAGCGCCGCGGCGGTCCGCCAGGAGCCCGTCTGGCAGCGCATCGGCGTCATCGACGCCACACCGACCACTCAGCTCACTGTGGAATGGTTGCAGCAGATGCGATGACCGAAGTCACGCAGCTCACAGAGCGACATCTGTTCTTCACCAGTCACGGACAGCGCGTGCTGGGAGTGCTGCACGAGCCTCAGCGGCCCGGCCGCGACGGCGCCCTGGTCTTCCTGCACGGCTGGGCCGGCTATCGGATCGGCCCGCATCAGATGTTCACGAAGATGGCGCGGCGGGCGACCGACCGGGGCTTCCCATGTCTGCGCTTCGACTTCCGCGGCCGGGGCGACAGCGAGGGCGACGCCGAGGCCACCACGCTCTCGACGATGATCGAGGACGCGCAGGCGGCGGTGGGGATGGTCTGTGAGGAGGTGGGTGTGGAGCGCGCGGCGCTGATCGGGGACTGCTCCGGCAGCGAGGTCGCCATTGGCGCCGGGCCGCTGGATGAGCGTATCGACTCCCTGGTGCTGTGGTCTGCGCCCATCGTGGCTGGGGATCGAGCGGAGGCCGACCGCGCCAAGCGCCGCAGCATCTACGCCACCTACGTCGCGAAGCTCTTCCGGCGGGAGACCTGGTCGAAGCTCTTCGCGGGGCGCCTACAGCCTCGGATGATCCTGCGTGCGCTCACGCGTGGGGGCAAGGGAGCGGGGGAGGAGGGCGCCGAGTCCGACCGGGAGATCGACTGGTACGATCGCTTCGTGCGCTTGGAGGGCGAGGTGCTCTTCATCTACGGCGGCAATGACCCGACCGCGCCCAGTGCCCTGGAGCACTACGAGGAGCTGTCCCGGCGGGCCGGGCGAGCCTTCAACTCCCACGTGGTGGAGGGTGCCAACCACGCCTTCTACTCCCTCGGCTGGGAGGACGAGGTGATCGAGGTCAGCCTGAGGTGGCTGGCGGAGCGCTACCCCACGGCGGGCGGGGACGGTCATGGATAGCCGGACCGTCCCTCGGGCGCTGCTGGTGAACCACGTGGGGGAGATCAGCGGCGCCGAGAAGAGCATGCTGACGATGGTGCGGCACCTCGACCGCACGCGCATCCGACCCGTGGCGGCGGTCCCGGCTGGGCCGCTGGCGCGGGAGCTTGAGGATCTGGAGGTGCCGGTGGCGCTGGTGCCCGAGCTGCGGCTGGCGCGCCCGCGCAACCCGTGGCAGATGATCGCACGGACAGTTCGGCTGCGCGTATGGGCCGGGAAGCTGGTGGTGGCGGCCGAGGAGCTTGGCGCCGACCTGGCGGCGGCTAACAGCCTCACGGCGGGCATGGCGGCATCGATGAGCCTGGGCCGCAGGATGCCGGTTGTCTGGCACGCCCGCGACCTGCACGCGCCGGAGCGCGCCGTGCGGTGGATGACTGCCCGGGCCACGCGCATCGCCGCCATCTCCACATGCGTCGCCGACAGGGTCATCGACTCCAGCCGCGACGCGGGCCGCAAGACCACGCTCATCTACAATGGGGTGGACACGGTCCTCTTCAGGCCCGAACGCCCGCGCCAGGAGGTGCGCGAGGGGCTGGGTGTCCCGCACGATGCCATCCTGGTCGGGACGGTCGGCCAGATTGTGCCGTGGAAGCGCCAGGACCTGTTCCTGGAGGCGGCCGCGCGCATCCTCGCCCACCGCCCGCAGGCCTGGTTCGCCATCGTGGGCGCGGACCTGTTCGGCGAGCATCCGGAGTACGGCCTGGAGCTGCGCCGGTTGGCGCGCGACCTGGGACTGGAGAGCCGGGCGGTGTTCACGGGCTACCGGGAGGACATCGCCTCCGTCATGGCGGCCATGGACCTGCTGCTGCATCCCGCGGAGGATGAGCCGCTGGGCCGGGCGGTGATGGAGGCCATGAGCCTGGGGGTGCCCTGCGTGGCGGCCGATAGCTGCGGGCCGTCGGAGATCATCGAGGACGGCGTCAGCGGCATCCTGGTGCCGCCGGGCGACGCCGAGCCGATGGCCTCGCGCGCGCTGGAGCTGCTGCGGCGCGAGGGCGGCCCGGAGCGCATGGGAGAGGCCGCGAAGCGGCGCATCGACGGGATGTTCAACGCCGAGCGCATGGCGCGGCTCACCGAGGACCTCTACGAGGAGGCGCTCGCCAGAGGACCGCGATGAGTGAAGGCGGGGCCGGGGACTGCTGCGTGGCCATCGACTGCCTGGTGGCGGGACCGCGGCCGTCCGGGGTCGAGCGGGCGGTGGCGGGACTGGTGCGCGGGCTGACCGAGCTGCGGCCTGAGGGGCTGCGCTTCGGTCTCGTTGTTTCCCCCGGCACGGAGGATGCGGTGCCGGCTCCGCCGGGCTCGGAGCTCATTGAGGCGCCGGGATGGACGCGATGGCGCGCCGGCCGCGTGGCCTGGGAGCAGATAGCGCTCCCGCGCGCCCTGCGCTCGAGGGGCGTGGACCTGCTGCATGGAGCGGCCTACGTGCTGCCCATGGCCTGGGGCGGACCGTCTGTGGTCTCCATCTACGATGCCATCACGGTCTGCCACCCGGAGTGGTGCAAGCGCCTGAACGTGCTGCACTACAGGACCGTGATGACCAGGAGCGCGCGGAGGGCCGACGCGGTCATCGTGCCCTCCCAGTTCACGCGGCAGGAGGTCATCGAGCACATCGGCGCTCCGCCGGAGCGGGTCCGAGTGGCCCCCCTGGGCGTGGATGAGCAGTTCAGCCCCGCCGATGAGGATGAGATCGCCCGGATGCGCGAGAGCTTCGGCCTGGACGCCCCCTACCTGCTGTGCGTGGGCAACCTGGAGCCGCGTAAGAACCTGGAGGGCGTCATCGCCGCCTTCGGATACCTCGCTGAGGAGGCTCCGCACCACCTGGTGATTGCGGGCAAGCGCGGCTGGCGTCACGGGCCGATCCGTGCGGCCATGCAGCAGAGCCCGGTGACGAACCGCATCCGGTGGCTCGACTGGGTGCCGCACGAGGACCTGCCCGCGCTCTACTCGGGCGCGGACTTGGTGGTGCAGTGGTCGCAGCATGAGGGCTTCGGGCTGGTGCCGCTGGAGGCCATGGCCTGCGGGACGCCGGCGGTCATCTCCGACGGCGGTGCCCTCCCACAGGTCGCCGGCAGCGCCGCTGCGCTGGTGCCTCTCTCGGCGGGCCCGGAGGGACTGGCCGCGGAGCTCGCGAAGCTGCTGCGGGACGATGCCCGCCGCCAGGAGCTGCGGCGGCAGGGGTGCGGCCACGCCGCGCGCTTCACCTGGGTGGCGCACGCGAAGGTCGTGAGTGACATCTACCGGGAGGTGGCCGGTGCGTAGCAGCGCAGGCGCCGCGGGCAGGCTGGTCTACGTGCTGGGCAGCTTCCCGTCGCTGTCGGAGACCTTCGTGCTTCGGGAGATCGAGGAGCTGGAGCGCCGGGGCTTCCGGCTGTCGCTCCTGTCGCTGGAGCCGGGGGAGGAGGTCGTGCACAGGCGCGCCGAGGAGCTGGCCGAGCGCACTGTCTACCGCCCGTCGCCGCTCTCGGCCCGGTCGATGCTGGCGCAGCTCGTGGCAGTGGCGCTGTATCCCTTCGGCTATGCCGCCGCGGTGGGCTTTGTGCTGGCCAACGCGCTGCGTACTCCCCGCGCGGCGGGCGAGCTGATCAGGTCGCTTGCGGCGGCGGCGTTCCTCGCCTGCGCCCTGCGGGGCAGCCGCCCGCGGCACGTCCACGCGCACTTCGCGTCCATGCCGGCCACGGTGGGACTGCTTCTGGCGCTGATGCTGGAGACGGCGTTCTCGTTCTCCGCTCATGCCAGGGACCTTTTCGCGCACGAGGCCGTTCTGATGGATAAGAAGCTGCGAGAGGCCGAGTTCGTGGCTGTGTGCACTCGCCACGGCCTGGAGCAGCTCCGCCTGCAGCATCCGGTCTCCAGCGGCGAGCGGCTGAATCTGATCTATCATGGCGTGGACGTCGTAGAGCTGATGCCGCCGCCGAGGCGGGAGCCGTCCGACCAGGCGCCGCTGATCCTGTCGGTGGGGCGGCTGGTGGAGAAGAAGGGCTTCCCGATCCTGCTCAGAGCCGCTGCCATCCTGCGGCAGCGGATGGTGGACTTCCGGCTGCGCATCGTGGGCTCGGGACCGGAGGAGGAGGACCTGCGGCGGATGGTCACCGGGCTGGCGCTGGGCGAGTGCGTGCAGTTGGACGGACCCATGCCGCACGAGGAGCTCCTGCCGATCTTCCGCCGGGCGGACCTGTTCGTGCTGGCCTCGGTGGTTGCCAGCGACGGCGACCGCGACGGCCTCCCGAACGTGCTGCTGGAGGCGCTGGCGCTGGGCGTGCCGGCGGTAGGCACGCAGGTGTCGGCGATCCCGGAGCTGATCGAGCACGAGGAGACGGGCCTGCTGGCGGGGCCGGGCGACCCGGAGGACCTGGCGGATCAGATGGAGCGCATGCTCTTCGACGAGGAGCTGCGGGCGCGGGTCATCGAGCAGGGGCGTCGCGAGGTGGTCACGCGCTTCGACATCCGCGAGAACGTCACCAAGCTCGTGGATCTGTTCTCCGCCGTGATGACGCGCAGGCGCTAAGAATCGGGCCCGTGCGCCCGACACGTGGTGAGCGACGTGGACGAGATACCAGAGGACGCGCGCAGGGCTGAGACGCCGCCGGAAGAGAGCGCCGGCACACAGATGACGCTGGCGGCCATCGTCATCAGCGCCTTCGGGCTGTTGGGCAAGGTCCTGGGGTGGGGCAAGGAGATCCTCATCGCCAAGTACTGGGGAGCGGAGGCGGCGGTGGACGCCTTTGTCATTGTCTATAAGGGCTTTGTCTTCGAGGCCTACGCGAAGACCGAGAAGCTCCTGCGCCCGACTTACCTCCCCATCTTCGTGGCCCACAAGACGGAGGGCGATGAGCGCAGGGCCTGGCGGCTCTTCAGCTTGATCACCAGCTTGGTCTTCATCGTCATCGGCTCACTGACTGTCGCCGCGATCATCTGGGCGCCGCAGATCATCCGGGTGCTGTTCCCGGCTCTGGAGATGCCTGGCCTTGCCGCAGAGATGCTGCGCATCGCGGCGGCGGCGATCCTGCTGCTGGTGCTCTCGGTGATGGCGGAGCTGACGCTGCACTCCTACAAGCAGTTCACAGTCCCGGCGATGGCCGACGCCACGCGGCAGTTGATGATCTTCGGCGCCATCGGCGGGCTGGTGGCCTTGGGCTTCTACCCGAGCGGGGAGCCCGGGGGCATCGAGGCCGCCGCTGTCGGCGTGCTGCTCGGCGGTGTCGCACGGCTTTTCGTGCAACTGCCTGCGCTGTGGCGGCGTGTGAGGCAGTTCCGCCCCTCGCTGGACCTGAGCAACCCCGATGTGCGGAGAATGTTCTCACTGATCCCACCGGTGATCGTCGGGCTGTCTTTCTCGGCGTTGCGCAACTACTTCGACAAGCGGTTCGGCACCTTTGCCGGCGAGGGCGTGGTCGCGGCCCTCAACTACGGCCGGATGCTTGCGGACATGCCCACTCTCATCCTCCCGCTGGCCGTCAGCCTCGTCGTCTACCCCTATGTCTCGGAGTGGGCCTCGCAGCAGGACAGGCAGCGGCTTGCGGACTCACTGGTCTCGATGACCCGCGCGATGGCCTTCATCTTCGTCCCCCTGGCCGTGGCCATGATCGTGCTGGCGAAGCCGATTGTGGCCACCGCCTTCGAGCGCGGCGAGTTCACGCCCGAGCACACCGTATCGGCCACCCGGGCGCTGGTGCCCTACTCGGCCGGTCTGCCATTCTTTGCCGTGGAGGCCTCCATCAACAAGTGGTACTTCGCGCTGTCCGATACCGCTACGCCCAACTTCATCGGTGCCTCCATGGCGGTGCTGCACATCCTCATCGCAGGCGCCGGCGTGCATCTGCTGAACCGGAACGTGGGGGTCATCGCCGCGGCGCTGTCGATCAGCAAGGGGCTCAAGGTCGTCATCCTCTACCTGCTGCTCCGGGGACGCATCGGGCGTATCGACCGTGCCTCGGTGGTCAGCTTCGTGGCTCGCCTGCTGGTCGCGACGGGGGCGATGATTGGCGTGGTCATCGTCGCCGCCAGCGCGTCGTCGTCGCTGTTGGTCGCCGCCGGCACCCTCCAGCGGCTCATCTTCCTCGCCGCCTGCGGCATCTCGGGCGTGGCGACCTACCTCATTGCCAGCACTATCCTCCACATCGAAGAGGTCGGCATGGTCGTCGGCTACGTGCGCGAGAAGCTCGTAAAGCGCTTCGGGAGCCAGTAGAGCCATGCCCGGCGCCGGCGGCCGCATTCGCGTGTGCCACGTGCTGGAGGCCACGGAGGGGGGAACGCGCCAGTATCTCATGGACGCCTGCCTGGGCCTGCCCGCCGACCGCTTCCAGCAGACCGCGGTGGTCTCGGTCCGCCGCGATCCCACCTTCGAGCAGGACATCCAGCGACTCCGTGAGGGGGACGTCGCCGTTGAGGTGGTGGACATGGTCCGCGAGGTCTCCTGGCGGCAGGACCTGCGGGCCCTGCGCGAGCTGCGCCGGTACTTCGCGGAGCATGCCTTCGACATCATCCACGCCCACAGCTCCAAGGCCGGAATGCTGGCTCGGCTCGCCGCGTGGCGGGCAGGTAACCCCGCCGCGCGGATCTACTCCCCGCACGCCTTCGCCTTCACCATGGACGTGAGTCGCTGGCGGCAGGTGCTCTACCTGCTGGCGGAGCGCCTCGCCGGCCGCATCACCGACATCCTCATCTGCACCTGCGACAGCGAGCGGGAGCTGGCGGTCCGCCACCGTATCGTGCCGCCTGGCCGGGCGGTGGTGGTGCGTACCGGCGTTGACCTGCGAGTCTTCCATCCCGGCTCGGAGGGCCACCGGGTGCGCCGCGAGATGGACCTCCCCGACCGCCACCGCCTGGTGGGCTCGGTGGGCGCCATGGTGGAGCAGAAGGGCCATCGCTTCCTGGTGGAGGCGGCGCCGCTGGTGCTGGAGGAGATGCCGCATACCACCTTCGTGCTGGCGGGCGACGGGGCGCTGCGGGCGGAATTGCAGGAGCGGGCCGCGGCGCTGGCCCTGGGGCGCCGCATGCGTTTCCTGGGCCACCGTGACGACGTGCCGCGCATCCTCGCCGCGCTGGACCTGTTCGTGATGCCCTCGCTGTGGGAGGGGATGCCCTACGCGCTGGTGGAGGCCATGGCCGTGGGCCTGCCGGTCGTGGGCAGCGCCGTGCCGGGCATCGTGGACCTCATCGAGCCGGGACGAACCGGCTGGCTGGCGCCTCCCGCCGATGCGGAGGGCCTGGCAGCGGGCATCCTGCAGGCGCTGCGCGAGGAGGGCGTCTCGGCGCGCATGGCGCAGGCCGGGAGAGACCTGGTGGTCAGGGAGCACAGCCGGGAGCGCATGCTGGCCGCACTGGCGGGGATCTACGAGCGTGTGGCGGAGGACCGCTCATGAGTCCGCGTCACTGCGACGTCTTCGACCTGGGGTGCATCGAGTACAGCGAGGCACAGCGCCTCCAGGAGCGGCTGGTCGCGGCCCGTCGGGCAGGAGATGTGCCGGACACGCTGTTGCTGGTGGAGCATCCGCCGGTCGTCACTGTCGGACGCACTGCCGCCGAGATTGACGCGGAGCTGAGCCGCGGCGCGCTGGAGGCCACGGGGGTGCCGGTTTACAGCGTCAGCCGCGGCGGGCGCGCCACCTGGCACGGCCCCGGCCAGGTGGTGGGCTACCCCATCCTGGACCTCCGCGCTCATCGCACCGACCTGCACTGGTACCTGCGCGCGCTGGAGGATGTCATCATCCGCGCCCTGAGGGATACGGGGCACCGCGCGGGCCGGGTGGATGGGCTCACCGGGGTGTGGTCGGACGGCCGGAAGGTCGCCAGCATCGGCATCGCGGTGCGCGGCTGGGTCACGTGGCACGGCTTCGCGGTGAACCGCGACTGCGACCCGGCTGCGTGGCAGCTCATCGACCCCTGCGGGCTGCGCCCGGGGCAGATGGCCTCGCTGGCCGAGCTTCCGGGCGCCACGCCCTCGCGCGAGGAGCTGCAGGAGGCGCTGGTGGCGGGGTTTGAGGATGTGTTCGGCCTGACCGCGCGCCGCCGGGACCGGATGGAACTTTTCAGGCAACCAGCTTTCTAATACAATGAGCCCGCGGCGCTCGCTGTGGGCGCGCCGTTGCACGATGCGGGTTACGAGCAGATCGACTTCCGCCGCGGCCAGCAGCGCCGGCCGCGGCGTACTGGGTGACAGGGCGTGTCGCCGGAGCGGGAGAGAATCGGCGAGGAGATGCGGCCGGCGCGATGGCCCGCCATCGTCGCGCAGGCCGGCCTGCTCGTGGTGGCCTTCTCGGCTGCCTACACCATGCAGCCGGAGGGCATGTTCAGTCGGGGGGAGTGGGTGGCTTTCGGCATCATCGGGCTGGCCGCGCTCGTCGTCGGGATCGCGTGCCGGGGCGAGGACGCCCGGGGTGTGCTTGGTGCGGGTACGCTCGGACTTGTCGGGGCAGCGGCGCTCTACCTCTCCTACGACCCGCAACTGGCCTCGCTGCCGGGCATGTCCGGCCTGGGGATGGGTACAGTCGGCCTGCTGAAGCCGAGCCTGGCGCACGTGGGTGTCATCCTGGCGGCGCTCTTCCTGGCGGTGCAGCTCGGAGTGGACCGTCGGGCGCTTGCTGACCGGGTACCCTTCCGCGGCGCCGTGGTGGCTGCGGCCCTCCTGGTGCTTGTGCTGGCGGGCGTCATGTGGCTGGGGCTGCACAACATCTACGACCTGTCCGGCACCAGCAGCATCGGGGAGCTCATCTTCCGTACGCTGGCGTACACCGTGCTGATGGTCACCTGTCTGACGCTCTCTGGCGCCCGTGGCGTGGGGGGCGCGGCCCACCTCTACATGGGCGCGGCACTGCTCATCGCGGTGGCGCGGAACGTCTTGGGATGAGATGATGGCCGTCTCCGAGCATGACAACTCGTTGGGCGAGCGCCTGCAGGAGCTGCTGTGGCCGCTGACGGTGGTCCTGGTCCTGGTGGCCCCCACCCAGTTCTCCTACGCGCTCGATCCCAAGGACGGGCCCTTCATCCTCTACGCGGACCTCTACGCCGCGGCGCTGTTCGGCGTGTGGCTGGTCTCGGTGCTGCTGCGGCGGCGATGGGATGACATCATCCGCCCCCCTGCCGCTATCTGGGCGCTGGTGGCGGTCGCGATCCTCTCGGGCCTGGGGGCTACGACCCTGAAGTCCGCGGCCGTGGAGGTGGCCCAGCTCCTCCTCTACTTCGTGGCCGTGTTCGCGCTCTTCGCCGATCTGCTGCGCGGCCAGCACCGCCTGGTGGTGGCCGCCAAGGCTCTGGCCGTCGCGACCACGGTGACCATCGCCTTCGCCGCCTACCAGTACTTCGCGGCCGACGATCCCATGGACGTGCGCGGCACCTTCGGCAATCGCAACGTCTACGGCGCCTACCTGGCTATGGTCCTCCCCCTGCTGTATGGGATGGGCATCTGGATCCGCGACACGGTGCACCGGACCTGGTTCCTGGCGCTGGTGGTGCTGGGGGCCTTCACCATGCTGGCCGGGCTGCAGTTCTGGGTCCTGGCGCTGGTGCTGCTGCTCATCAGCGCGCTGAAGGGCCTCCGCGCGATGGGCTACTACCTCCTGGGCGCCAGCATCTTCATCGCCCTGGTGTTCACTGTGCTTCCGGCCAGAAGCCGCCACGCGCTCTTCACCGAGGTGGCCGATCCCATCGAGCGTGGGGAGGTCTACAAGCTCGTCACGCTGCCGGGCGAGGAGCCCCCGCCGCTGATCAAGAAGCGGTGGCTGGAGTGGCAGCCGGCGCTCATCATGATGAGCGACAACTTCCTTTTTGGCGTCGGCACCGGTAACTATCAGCAGCACATCGGCGAAGGAGCGTACTACGGGTACGTGCCCAATGCCAAGAAGACGGAGCCGGATACGAACAATCTTTATCTCGTGATTGGCTCCTCGATGGGCTTTCTGGGTCTGGTGGCTCTCCTGGCGTGGATGGGCGGGTTCTGGCGGATGGCCGAGAGAAGCTGGGAGCGGGCCGGCGATCACTGGTCGATGGGCGTGTGCTGGGGACTGCTCGGCAGCGTCTACGCCATCATGGCTGTAAACCTTTTCTCAAGTGTTTTCGTCAGAGGAACGAGTCTGGTGTGGGCGCTGCTGTTCGCAATGATAGCATCTGTTTACGCGCGCGGATTCGGGGGGCGTGATGCCCCCAGTGATGATACGGAACGTTCGCACGATGAGTCCGGGGAGGACTGACCATGCGACGCTACATCGTACCGGCAGCGCTCGCCGCACTGGCTGTGCTTGTGGCCGCGAGTCTGGTGTGGGCCGCCACCATCAAGATCGTGGTGGAGGGAGAGGATTACTACTCCATCAAGCCCTCCATGGCGAAGCACGCCAGCGAGGTGGCCTCCGGGAAGGCCTACATCCACATCCCGCTCCGCCGCCCGCACGCCGCGACCGAGACGGAGCCGTCGGATGATGGCAACGCCCGGTTCCGGATCAGGGTCCCCGCCTCCGGCGTCTATCGGCTCTGGGCCCGAGGCCACTGGTATGACTCCTGCGGCAACTCGTTCTTCCTGATCGTTGACGACAAGCCGGCAACGGTCATCGGCGAGGACGGGACCTACCAGAAGTGGCACTGGGTGAAGGGACCCCGCCTGCAGCTCAGCGCGGGTGTGCACATCATCCGCATCCAGAACAAGGAGGACGGAGCGAAGCTGGATCAGTTCATGCTGACCAACAACAGCCGCTACGTCCCGGTGCGGGCCGAGAAGCGCACGCCCCAGTACATCATCAAGCCCGACGACAATGACTGAGCGATGGGGGCGACAACCCGTATCTCAGTGACCCCTCAGCGCATGTGGATCCGTGCCGTCATGCTGGCGATCTCCGCCGCGCTCGCTGCTGCGCGCGCGGCGTCGCCCGCGTACGCGCAGGCCCGGCCCACCATGCTGGAGGAGACAGTGGACGGGCCATATGCCCTCGCGGGCACCCTGCATGTCGCCGATCCTCAGGCGCTGAGCCTCCAGATCTTCA
>JAYENL010000015.1:0-3125 GCA_034722055.1 Armatimonadota bacterium | reverse complement strand
CCCTGCGGCCCCGCCGGGCCCTGGGGGCCGGGCTCGCCGCGCGGCCCTTCCGGCCCCGCCGGCCCCGCAGGACCGGGCTCTCCGGCCGGGCCTCGAGGCCCCACGCCCGCCTCCATCTCAGGGAACGTGTCCAGGAGGCGCGAGATGGCCATGGCGAACTCGTAGCGTGTCATGGCGCGATCTCCGCGGAAGCCGCCGTCCGGATAGCCGACCAGGATGCCGCGGTCAATGAGCATCTGCACTGCGTCGTAGGCCCAGTGGTCGAACGGCACCAGACCCAGGGCCTCCTCGGCATCCTCGGTGGCGACCTCCTCGTCCCCGGGCGGTCGCGGGCCCGGAGTGGGGGCAGTCGCCCCGTTGGCCAGGCGATACTCACGGCCTACGGTGGTGTTGGATGTCTCTGTCGCCAACGTGGCGCCGTCATCGAGCGTGCCCTGTGCGCACACAGGAGCGACCGTCAGAGCCACCACTGTGATCACTGCTGCAACTCTGGCTGCGATCTGCACTTTGCCGTCACCTCTCGGTGCAACACCGTCAACGCAGATCAGTCCGCTGCTCGCTCAACTGCCTTGGCGTGACCTTCAGTAAGTGTCACCCACCAGCCTGATGAACACCTGCCACGGGCCGGTGGCGGGTACCGCAGTCATGTCGAGGCATGGTGTCAGGACCGTCGCGGCAGAGAGAAGTTGCGACAGGGGAAAACCTGGCTACGATGCTCACCGTTTCCCAACCCTCCCTGGCTGGCCCTTGACGAATCGTGATGCCGCGTATCTCGCGTTCGACAGGAGAATACGGCCGGAGAAGAACGCCCCACAGGCGTCCCCCACCAGATAGCATCCACGCACACACTATGATAGACATATTCCGGGGCCCCGTCAATACTCCTCCCTGTAAAGAATCCGTTTCTTCGCGATGAAGAAGGAGGATAAGACGCAATTCCGGAACATACCTGGCGGCATTGAGGGCCTGGTGTGGTCATGAGTCCAGGCGGTCGGCGCAGGATCACTCTCCGCGGGAGCATCAGACACAAGACGCGCATCGGATGTGCCACCAGTTGAGGCACGCGCTCACCATCGACACCGAGGACTGGCCCGCCCTGATGTGCTCCTACCTGGGGCGGCGGACGCGTGTGAGCGGGCAGTTCGCGCGCTCTGTGCACCGGGCGCTCGATCTGCTCGACGAGTATCAGACGCGCGCGACCTTCTTCGTGCTCGCCTCACACGCCGCCGAGGAGCCCGAGCCGATACGCGAGATCGCCGACCGCGGGCACGAGATAGCGAGCCACGGCTGGACCCACGCGAAGCTGAAGGCCTTCACTCCGCAGGGGTTCCGCGACGACATCGAGCGCAGCATCGAGACGCTGGAGGAGATCACTGGCGAGCGGGTCCGGGGCTATCGCGCGCCGTTCTTCTCGCTGATGCCCGAGCAGTGCTGGGCCTACGAGATCCTCCTCGACTGCGGGGTGGAGTACGACAGCAGCCTGACGACTCTGCTCTGGCAGCACCAGAGCATCGACCTTCCCGACCGGCCCTTCATCGTCGCGCTGCCGGATGGGCGCAAGATCGTGGAGGTCCCGGCGCTGGCGCGCAAGGTCGGCCCCATCACCGGGCGGCTCATCGGCGGCCGGACGCTGCGGGTGCTGCCACAGAGCGTCACCCGTTCGCACATGCGAGAGTGCGAGGCCGACCGCCTGCCCGCGATGCTCTACGTGCATACCTACGAGGTGACGCCCGACCGACTGACGCAGTACCTCCCGCGGGACCTGAGCCTTGGCGGGCGCCTCAAGCTCCTGGTGTCGGCGAAGGCCTTCGAGGTCGGCATGGGGCGGATGCATCGGGCGCTGTGCGATCTTCTCGATGGCTACGAGTGGGCGCCGATGGGCGAGGTTGTCCATGAGCTCAGCGACGACGATCTGCCTGTGGTCAGGATCACCTCGCAGGGCGAGGTGCAAGTAGCTGCAGATGAGCGCGAGCCCGTCGCGGCTCGCTCGGCGGAGGAACGGAATGATGACGCAGCGCACAGCGGATGACCTCAGAGCAGAGCTGTTGGCGAGGGCGCGGGAGATCGGCGCATCTCCGTCGCCGGCCGCGCTGGCGCTCAAGCGCCTGCTCGACATCATCGGCGCGGCGCTGGGGCTGTTGCTCCTGTGGCCGATGCTTCTGCTGCTGGCGATCGCGGTGAGGCTGGACTCCCGCGGACCGGCGCTCTTCACGCAGCAGCGTCTCGGTCGATGGGGGCGGCCTTTCACGCTCTACAAGCTGCGGACGATGGTCCAGGACGCGGAGCACAAGGGCGCGGGGCTGGCGATCGAGAAGAACGATCCGCGCATCACGCGCGTGGGTGCGTTCCTGCGCAGGACGAGTCTCGACGAGCTGCCACAGCTCTGGAATGTGCTGCGCGGGGACATGAGCTTCGTGGGCCCGCGGCCGCTGCCGGTCCCGTATCTGGAGCGCTGGAGCGACCGGCAGCAACTGCGCCTGGTGATGCCGCAGGGGATCACCGGCTGGTCGCAGGTGACGATGCGCAACGAGGGCCCATGGCCGGAGCGGCTGGAGAGGGACGTGGAGTACCTGGAGCGCTGGTCGCTGGCCTTCGATGCGCGCATCTTTGTCATGACCTTCGCGAAGGTCTTCGCACGAAGCGGCATCTCGGACGCGGAGGGTGCAGTTGCTGAGTTCCGTCCCGAGCGTGGCGATCGCGAGACATAACTGCGCGGCATCGCACAGCCGCCATTCTGCAGAAGGAGAAGGACAGATTGTGCCTAGCGTAGTCTTCATGGGGAGAAAGCCCGGAGCGGTTGTGGCCTTTGAGCACCTGCTGGCGCAGGGGTGGAAACTGCCGTATGTGGTTACGCCAGCCGAAGAGGCCGAATGGTTGCCTCGACCCACGCTGAGAGACGTTGCCCAAGACGCCGGCGTACCCGTGCTGGAATGGAAGCCGTTCTGTCGTCTTGTGGAGCAGAATCAACTGAAGGAGAAGGGCGCGGAGAGTGTCGAGTGGGTCTTCAGCTATCTGTTCCCCTACCTCATCCCGCCATCAATCCTCGAGTTGCCGAAGAACGGGGCCCTCAACTTCCATCCTGCGCCCCTGCCGGACTACGGCGGCCTCGGTGGCTACAACTTTGC
>JAYENL010000014.1:0-3126 GCA_034722055.1 Armatimonadota bacterium | reverse complement strand
AAGTTGCTCGATGATCTCCTGCTGCCGGAGGATGATCTCGATCAGTTCATCCTTCGACAACTGCTGAAGCTGCTCGCGGGTCATGCGCGACATGGCTGCGTCCCCTGGTGTGATGGTGGCTGCGAGTGTAAGCTTCAGTATTCAGGACAGATCACTCACCGAAAAGTTGCGCCTTTCCCTTGACAAAATTCGGGGGGGGTACACTCTAGTCCTGAGAGAAGTGGCAACGTGAGTAGTTACCAGAGCCGCAACGCACCGACCAGGAGTGGATCGTGAGCAAGCAGCCCGGCTGATCCGGGTATCATGTTGACCGACGCGCGCAGCCGATTCCGGTCGGACGAGGGAGTGGTCTGAGATGCGGATGATCTGTCTGACCATGGCGCTGGCGTTCGCGCTGCCTTGCCACGCAGGCTGGCGGGAGGTGGGCTCGCTGACGCGGGCCGCGTCCGGCGCCGGCTTCGCCGATGGCGACTTCCTGGAGGATGGTCGCCACGGCTGGGTGGCCGGCTATCGAACGGAGGCGGGCGCCGCGCGGACGGTCGTCTTCCGGACCACCGATGGGGGAGATAGCTGGGAGGAGCTGGACGCCGGCCTCACTACCTTCAGCATCGGCGCTCTCGACTTCGTGGATGCCGAGCACGGGTGGCTCATTGCCGAGCACGCCATCTACCGCACCGACGACGGTGGTCGCACCTGGACGCCAGAGCCCTGCGACGCCGGCGAGTGGGCGACGGAGGCCCTCGCGGAGGACCTCTGCATGGTTCGGGCCAACTGCGGGTGGGCGTGCGGCAGGGCCGGTACCCGGCAGGGCATCTTCAAGTACGACCCCGGCACGCAGACTTGGGAAACGGAAACGGCATTCGGCGGCCGGCTGACTACGATCTGGGCTCGCGGCCACAGAGATATGTGGGCCGCCGGTGAGGGGCCCGAGGAGTGGCCGTATGATGGCGCGCGCCGCAGCCACGAGACGACCACTCGGCGCATGATCTTCGGCTCCCCCGTCCAGGACATCTTTTTCGTGGATATCAGGCGGGGCTGGGCCGCCTGTTCCCTCGGACGGATCTTCCGCAGCGGGACCCGCGGGCGAAGCTGGACGGAGCAGGAGACGCCCACGCTGGAACCGTTCGCCGCCATCCACTTCACGGGCCGGAGGACCGGTCGGGCAGCTACGCGCAACGGAAGCGTCTACAGCACCGAAGACGGCGGTGACACGTGGGAGCCCGACGGCAGGGTAAACGGCTGGCCCCGAGAGATCCTGTTCGACGGCACGGACCAGCTCGTGCTCGCCACCACGAAGCTGTTCCGCCACTGGGAGCCCGCGCGGATCGTGCCCATGCCGGAGCTTCGACCGGCTGAGGCCACCGACGCCGGCGGCGAGGGGCGCGGCCGGAGGCTGCTCTGGACGACCTCCGCCCCCTTCGCCCGCGTTCACGGCGGAGAGACGCTCACCGCCGCCTTCTTCCACCCCAACGGTCGCAATGGGTGGATCGCCGGGTGGGATGGCAGCCGTTCAGCTCTCTACAGGACCGGCGACGGAGCGGAGACTTGGGAACGAAGGGAGCTGCCCACTGACATTGCTCGGATCTGGGCCCTCGAGTTCCTCGATGCCAGCAATGGCTACCTGGGCGGCGACGGCCCGAACTGCATCTGGTGCACGGACGACGGCGGCGAGAGCTGGACGCCACAGCGCCCTGGCTGGGGCAGTTGGACTGACGACGACCGGGTCCATCGCATCGACATGCACCGCCTCGGCCATGGCTACGCCATCGTCTCTTCCGCCGACCATGGGCGACTGTTCATGCTCAATCGCGACACGGCCCGCTGGGAGCATACTGGCCATGATTTCGACGGTCAGCGCGCCGCCCTGTTCGTCCACGCCATGAAATCCCTGTGGGCGGGCTCGCGGGCGGACGACGCCATCCGCAGGACCCCCCTACGGGGGTTCGAGCGCATGGCGTTGCCTGAGCGCGGTGCGCTCGAGGACCTCTTCTTCCACAACGAGAACATCGGCTGGGCCGCGCTGGGCCGGAGGATCCTCTTCACGCCCGACGGCGGGGGCAGGTGGGAGGTCCAGACTGGCCGCGAGGTGGACGGCTACGTCCAAGCCGTGGCATTCCCCGATGCCGACCACGGCTGCGCCGTGACCGATGCGGGGCAGGTGCTGAACACCTGGGACGGGGGCCGTCGCTGGCACGAGACGCTGCACATAGCAGATGGGTTCGTGGACGTCCACCGCTTCGGCGAGCACTGGTACGCGAGCGCACTCCGCGGCCTCTACACGACCCGCCCCAGACGGCTCGTTCTGGGCCCGCTTAGCAGACTGGGGCCGGCGCCCGCGCCCGAGCTGCTGTGGGCCGGCGGCGAGGAGTTCGCCGGGGACGGCGTCAGGCCTGACAGGGGCCGCAGGAATCACCAGGCGGAGTTCCGCGTGCGCTATCGCCACCCCCGGAACACCGCGCCGGAGTGGATCCGTGTGACCATCACCACGCCCGGCGTGCCCGGCGGTGCAGCGATGAGCCTGCGCCCTGTTCCAGGCGCACGGGGGGAATACCGAGACGGCGTGGCCTACGGCCTCGGCTTTACGCCCCATCGCGCGGGCGAGTTCCGGTACCGCTTCTCTGCCAGGACCGAGGGCGGCACCATGGCAACCGGCGAGCCCACGTCAGACCGTACGTGGACCGTCGAGGACGTGCCCTGACCCGCACCGCGAGGCCGGCAAGGGCTTGGGTTGACAGCTTCCGGGCGAGGCTGCCTCACAGATACCGGGTCATGAGACCCCGATTCAGGTTAAATCTGGATTAAGGGTTGACGCGGCAATCGATGGCATGTATACTGACCATCGCTATAGGTCTGTGCAGGTTTGGCCCGCCAGCCTGCACAAACTAGTATTCACACCAGGATACGTGGCCCGCTAATCACAGCACCATTCGCCTCCTCAATCAGCGCCCGGGCTGATGAGACGGGCCACACGCGCCGCCACAATGCAGTGTCTCGTCGCAGCCCTTACCACGGGTGGAGCGTGGAGCGGGGGGGGGGGGGGGGGGGGCGGCCCGCCCCCCGGCCCCCCCCACAGCGTGCCGCCTCCACCTCCCCCTCCCGCCACTGCTGTGCAAACTCCACCGGTGT
>JAYENL010000013.1:0-3148 GCA_034722055.1 Armatimonadota bacterium | reverse complement strand
CTGGCGAGAGGTGGCCTGGCTGTGGTAGATGGCGCCGGTGGATGCCCTGCCGGCTCTGTGAGGAGGGACTGAGTGCTGTGGCCTCTGATGGACTGCGGTTCGATTGGCGCACTGCGTTGACAGTCTTCCTGCTGTACTTCGGGGTCGCTGGCCTCATGCTAGGGGCGAGGCTACTGGCGCAGCCGGACCCTGTGTTTTGGCGCTGGCTGTTACTCTCCGCCGCAGTATACTTCGCCAGTATAGTGGCCCGTACCTGCTACACCGGCCTCTTGAGTGAAACCAGGGGGTGGGGAGCCCGTGGGAGTGCCCGATACGCGTCGCTTCGTACAGAAGGTGGCGCTCTGCTGATATTCTTAGGGATGACGTGCCTTGCTCGCATCGGGCCCTTAGATGAAGCTCTAGTTGGCCTGTTGTGGATGGCTGCAAGTGCCGCCTTGCTGGGAGTGGTCTTCGGGCTTCGCTACCACTGAAGACAATCCAGATGAGCAAACAGCTCCGGCAGCGCAGCGCTCACGGCGTAGGCAGTTCGTGTATCAGGGGCCGGACATGCTCAAGCTGCAGCTGGAGCGCGACGAGAGTGAGACCACCGTGGGCCACTACACCATGGGCGACGGACTGGAGGCCATGCGGCGCGACAACGAGAGCAGCTTCTACCACTTCAATCACCTCGGCACCGCGCTAGCGCTGACCGGCGCGGATGGGGCGGTGACCGACACGTATCGGCATGACGCCTGGGGCGTGCTGCTGGAGAGTACGGGAAGCACCGTCAACCCGCACACCTACGTCGGCCGGGAGCGCTACTACCGCATGCCGAAGGCGGACATGGGACTGGCGGCGTGATGATGGCGTGACAAGAGTGATTCCCATTCGGCCATCCTGACGGGTCCCCGAGGGGGGAGGCGGATGTCTCGTATCGCGATCCTGTGCCAGAGCAGCGGGCGGGGCGGGCGGTGGCACGTCCGACGCCTGCCCTACCTGGTGCGCAACCTGACCTCCTCCGGCCACGAGGTGGTGCTTCTCGGCTTCGAGAGGCAGCGTGCGCGGGGCCCGGGCCTGACCAACCTGACCGGCAGGCTGTGGCCGGACGAGATCCTCGACCAGGTGGCCGCCTGCGACCTGGCCGTGTGCGTGGACGAGCAGTGCTACCCCGCCGCCCGCGCCCAGATTCCGCTGCTCGGGCTCTTCTTCGACCACATGCACCTGGACCTGGTGCCAGCGGGGCACGAGGCCCTCACGGCCATCTACCCCTCCCCGGACGGCGACCTCGCAAGCATCGCCCCCAGCTTCGTGGCGGAGCAGGCGCCGGCGCGGCTCCACGATGAAGTCTCAAGCCGCAGGATCATCCGTCCGCGGGTGGGCATGCGGCCGGTGCGCGGTCGGCTGTGGTCGATCATCGTGCTGGCGCACGACCTCCTCCCCGAGCAGTGTGAGAGCACGCGCCGGTGCCTTGAGGCGATCCGGGCGAACACCTCGGTGAGCTACGAGATCGTGGTGGTGGATCGCGGTTCCCGGGCGGCGACCACCTCCGTGCTGAAATCCGGAGACGTGCGGCCGGTGTTCTTGCGCGGGCCGGGCGGCACCGCCGAGGCGATCTGCGCGGGGGCCTCGGCGGCCGCGGGGGATGTGCTGGTGCTGCTGCACAATGACCACTACGTCCGCGAGGGCTGGGAGGAGCCGTATCTGGGCGCTCTGGAGGACGGTGCGGCGCTTGTGGGGGCCGAGGCCCGGTGCATCGGTCTGGAGGGCGTGCTGCGAGCTCACAGCGACGGTCCGCGGACGTTCCCGGCCTTCGGCGGGGCGGCAGTGGCGCGGGCGGCACTGCGGGACGTCGGTGGGTTCAGGCCCACGGCGATGCCGGAGTCTGCCGCACTGGCCGACACCTGCTGGCGGCTGCAGGAGTTCGGCTACTCGGTGGCGGCGCTTGAGGAGGTGGCGATCGATCACATCGGTGGGCTGACCAGGCCGCGGGGACGGCCGCCTGTGCCTCTGCTGGCGGATGAGCCGACGGAGATCGCCAGCTCCGATGCGCTGAGGCGACTGCTGGTGCGATGGCCCGACCGTCTCGCGGACGGGGGCGGCGGGTCGGGTCGGCTGGCCGCGATGAACCGGGAGGCGGTGCTGGAGGCCGGCAAGCGATGGTGGCTGCCGTGGCCAGATGCAGCGAAAGCCTTCATCGCCGCGCGGGAGGATCCGATGACCGGCGATGCCGGCCGCGTCGGTCGGCCTCAGGCAACGACCTTCTTCCGGCCGGATCGGCCTCCGGCCGAGGTGGTGGTCATCTCGGCGGGCGCCTTCTCGGACACCGGCGGCGCCCAGCGCCCGGCGCAGCTTGCCAGGGCCTTCTCGAAGGCGCCCGGCGATGTGCTGCACGTGAGCCACCACGACGCCTCGGGGATGGTTGGCGACGTCATCGTCTCGGGCTCGGATGACTTCCTGAGGCTGCTGGTCCCCAACCTCCGCGAGGGGAGCGGCGCGGCCATCTTCGGGTTCGCGGACCTGGCGTGGCTCGCCGACGAGCTGGGGCCCAACTGGATCACGGTGTTCGATCTCTTCGACGACTGGGAGGCCTTCGCCGAGGCCGGCCACCTGCCCGGCTTCGACAGGAGCGCCTACGTCCGGGCGATCTCGGGTGCGGACCTGGTGACCTGCTCCGCTCGGACCCTGGTGGAGATCGCGAAGGAGCATGGGGCGGAGAGGACGGCACTGGTGCGCAACGCCGGGCCGGATCGGCCGTTCGGCGAGAGCCCACGGCCCGCCGGGTTCCTGGAGGGAGACATCACGGTCATCTTCGTTGGGTCGCTATGGGGCACGTGGCTGGACTGGGAGGCCTTCGAGCAACTGGCGGACGACCTGCGGGAGTACGATGGGGCGATCAACGTCGTCGGGGGACCCGGGCGCAGGGAGCTGCAGCGCCATCCGAACATCCGGTGGCATGGCGTGCTGCCCTACTATCAGGCCATGGCCCACGCGGCGGCGAGCGATGTGGGGCTGGTGCCCTTCGGGGAGGGCGCCATCACGGAGGCGGTCGATCCCATCAAGTACTACGACTACACCGCGGCCCGGTGCCGGACCGTGGCCACCAGCGCGATGACGGAGCTGCGGGGGCGGAAGTACTGCCACCTGGGCGAACCGGGTGAGCTGATCGATG
>JAYENL010000012.1:0-15648 GCA_034722055.1 Armatimonadota bacterium | reverse complement strand
CGCGCTCCAGACTCGTTCCCTACCCGGCGCCGTCCCGACCTCGTACCCTCGCAGGCCCTTGGAGGGGCCGACCTGAGGAGGGCCACCAGGCCCCACGAAGCCGGCCCGCATACTCTGGGGCCGACTTCGGCCGACTGCTGCGCAGTCGCACTCAGGACGGCCCCTCCTCGTACCGTCACAGGCCCTGGGAGGGGCCGACCTGAGAAGGGCCGGCAGGCCCGACGAAGCCGGCCCGGCGTTTTGACATCCCTCCGCGCGAGGCGTATAATCGCCAGCGAGCCGTCAGGTGAGCAGCCGCGAAAGGGCCGTCCGGGAGGCGTCCCGTGGCGGCGGTTTTTCGTATGTGAGGGAGGATGGACCGTGGCAGGCATCAGCCGGGCCCTGGTCAGCGTTTCGGACAAGTCCGGGATCGTCGAGCTGTGCACGGCCCTGGCGGAGATGGGCGTGGAGATCCTCTCCACGGGCGGCACCATGCGCGCGCTCCAGGACGCCGGCGTGCCCGTCACCGCGGTCGAGCAGTACACCGGCTTCCCGGAGATGATGGACGGCCGCGTGAAGACCCTGCACCCGAAGATCCACGCCGGCCTCCTGGCGCTCCGCGATGCCGAGCGGCACATGGCCGAGGCCGAGGAGCACGGCGTGGAGCTGATCGACATGGTGGTGGTCAACCTTTACCCCTTCGAGGAGACCATCGCCCGGGAGGGCACCAGCCTCGAGGAGGCCGTGGAGCAGATTGACATCGGCGGGCCTGCGATGGTGCGCTCGGCGGCCAAGAACTTCCGCGACGTCACCGTCGTGCCCGATCCCTCGTACTACGATCGCGTCATCGAGGAGATGCGCCAGGGCGACGGCGAGACCACCATCGAGACGCGGCGGGAGCTGGCGCTGGCGGCCTTCGAGATGACCTGCCGCTACGACACCGCGATCTCGGCCTACCTGCGGGAGCAGCTCACAGACGAGCCCGGCTTCCCGACCGTCATCGCGCCGAAGCTGCGCCGGGCACAGGAGCTGCGCTACGGCGAGAATCCGCACCAGAGGGCGGCGCTGTATCAGGACCTGGGCGCCCATGAGCCGGGCGTGGCCGGCGCCATTCAGCTCCACGGCAAGGCGCTGTCCTTCAATAACTACCTGGACCTGACCGCGGCGCTGGAATCCGCACGGGACTTCGAGGAGCCCACCGCCGTCATCATCAAGCACCTCAACCCCTGCGGCGCGGCGTCGGCCGACACGCTGGCCCAGGCCTTCGAGGACGCCTACACCGCCGATCCGGTCTCGGCCTTCGGCTCAGTGCTGGGCTTCAACCGCGTGGTGGACGCCGAGACCGCCGACGGCGTCTTCAACAGCGACTGGCTTGAGGAGGTCATCAAGCCGCGCTTCTACGAGGAGAGCGGGCTGACCGACGTCACCATCATCGGGGCCTTCGTCGAGGCCATCATCGCGCCCGGCTATGAGCCTGAGGCGCTGGAGATCCTCACGGGCCGGTCGAAGAACATGCGAATCATGGTCCTGCAGGACTTCCGCCCGGAGGGCCGCACGCGGGACCTGGACATGCGGGCCATTCCCGGCGGGATGCTGGTGCAGGAGCGCGACTACCAGGCTGTGATGCCCGAGGAGTGGGAGCTGGTCACGGAGGCGGAGCCGACCGAGCAGCAGGTTCGCTCCATGGTCTTCGCCGACCGCATCGCCAAGCACGTGAAGTCCAACGCCATCGTGCTGGTGCGGGGCACGCACCTGGTGGGCTGCGGGGCGGGGCAGATGAGCCGCGTGGACAGCTCCATCATCGCGGCGCGGAAGGCCGGCGACCGGGCGCAGGGCGCGGTGCTGGCCTCGGACGCCATGTTCCCGGCCCGCGACGGCCTGGATGCGGCGGCGGCCACGGGCTGCTCGGCGATCATTCAGCCCGGCGGCTCGCGCCGCGACGCGGAGGTCATTGCGGCCGCCAATGAGCACGGCATCCCCATGGTCATGACCGGCATGAGGCACTTCTGGCACTGAACGGCGGTGAGCGCCCTGACAGGATGCCGGGAAGGCACTCGCGATGAGAGACCAGGCCCGGGTGGACGGCGAGCAGTATGAGGCGCTCCCGAAGGGGGCGCTGCGTCTGTTCGCTGCCGCAGGAGCGGTGCTGGGGGCCGTCGCCGGGCTGGATGACGCGCTTTCTCCCACCGGGGTGCCCATCGATCTGACGGCGGATGCCTCCGGGACGGTGCAGCACCTCGTCCTGGCGCTTGCGATGCATGTGCTGCCGGCCACGGCAGTTGGGCTGGCGTTCGGGCTGCTGCTCAGCGGGCTGCGTCGGACCCCGGGCGTGCGCTCAGTCTCATGGGGCGTTCTGAACGCAGGGGCCGGTCTGGGCCTGGGAGCGGTGGCCGCATTCTGTGGCGTACAGGAACTGTTCGAGACCAGCTATCTGTGGCACTGGCTGGCTGCCATTGTGGTGAGTCTTGGACTGACCGGGGCGGTGGCGGTGCGCGAGGGCCGGATGCGTCGAGTGTCCGGGGTGCCGCTGGCGGTCGGCGTGATCGTCGGTTCCGGGGTGTTCGTGGCGGCGCTGCGCGCCATGACTATGCGCCTGCTGCCCTCGGCGGTCTGGGCGCTGGCCGTGGCGGTCGGGGCGGCGGGCCTAGCGGGGGCTGCGGGCGCCGTAGTGGCGCGATATGCGGCCGGCGCCGTCGGTCGCATCGGGTCCGCGGGAGGGCGGATTGCCGCTGCAGCGTGTGCAGTCGCGGTCGTAGCGTTGCTGGTCGCCGGTGCGGTGAGGGCCTATGACGAGCCCGTCGCCTGGCCGGGCGGTTCGGGCGGCACGGCCTCGACGGCAGATCAGGAGAGGCCGAGTGTGGTTCTGATCAGCGTGGACACATTGCGTGCCGACTACGTGGGCTACGCCGGTGGCCCGGTGAGGACGCCGAACATCGACAGTCTGGCCGCCGAAAGCTATACCTTCGAGCAGGCGTACTCGGTGGCACCCTGGACCAGGCCGTCGTTCGCCTCGTTCTTCAGCAGCCGCTACCCGTCCGAGATGGGTGTGGCCCGCTCGCTGGGCCTGACCGGTGCAGGCGCGGACAGCACCCTCTACGCGTGGGACACTGAAGCGGAGATGCTGGCCGAGATCATGAACGCGGCCGGATACACCACCGCGGCAGTGGTGACCAATGGGAACCTGACCACCGCGGCCCATGCCGACCAGGGCTTCGATCTGTTTCGCCACGTGGCGGTGCCGCCGGTGCCCGGGGACCTGCGAATCGGTCAGGAGCTCTCCCGGCTCCGGCTGCTCCCCAGGCAGTTGCTGACCACGGTCGATGACCGTGAGCGCGCTGACGAGGTGACGCGGGTGGTGGAGCAGGCGGTTGGGGGAGCGGAGGGAGGTCCGGCGCTCATCTGGGTGCACTATATGGACCCGCACGGGCCCTACGACGCGCCGACGGCGCCTGAGGAGCTACGCGTGTATCCGGGCACACCGACGGTGGCTGGCTGGGCTAACTCCTCCCCGGAGGAGAGGCAGCGTATCCGTGACGCTTATGTGGCGGAGGTGGAGTTCTTCGACCGCTGGCTGCGCCGGCTGGTCGCGGTGCTGCGCTCGGCCGATCTCTGGGACCACAGTCTCATCGTCCTCTGGAGCGACCATGGCGAGGAGTTCTGGGAGCACGGCGGCTGGGAGCACGGTCAGTCCCTCTTCAACGAGCTCCTGCACGTGCCACTGCTGATCCGCCTGCCCGGGCAGCGCGAGGGACATACCATCGCCGATCCGGTATCGCTGCTCGACGTGGCGCCGACCGTGCTTGAGCTGTGCGGGCTCGACGTTCCCAAAGCCATGCACGGACGGTCGATCGCTCCCCTGATCTCCGGCCAAAGCGCCCTGCCGGATAAGCGCATCTGGCTTGAGGGCTGCTGTCACGGGTGCATCCGGAAGGGTGTCTTGAGCGGCCGATACAAGCTCCTCTACTATGTGAGCGCACAGCGCTTCGAGCTGTACGATCTGCGGAAGGATCCCGGCGAGCACCACAACATCCACGGCCTGCCACATGCCCCGGACACCAGCGCGATGGAGCAGGACCTGCTGGCGTGGACTGAGGCATCACTGGCGTTGATGGCGCGCAGGACGGGAAGTGGGCGCGAGCAGGTTCCACCCGCGATCATGAGGCGTCTCAAGGATATGGGCTACGTCCAGTGATTGGCGCATGACGAGCAGGGGGGAGCGATGGCGAACGGGATCAGCAGGCTCGGATACTGGCGGGCGCGCAGCGGTCCCGGGACGCGCCCCGCTCTCCGGTGAGCTTCGCTGCTGGGAGGTCGGGGGAGCGGCCACGCCGGCGGCGAGGAGCCTCGCCGGCGTCGAGGAATCACGTGGCTGAGGAGAGAACACCCCTGCGGACCAGACGCCGAGATGGAGGTCACAGCACGATGAGCATGATGACACGGACCCTCGCGCAGGCCGATCCCGAGGTCGCCGAGATCATCAGCAACGAGCTGGAGCGCCAGCAGAACACGCTGATGCTGATCCCCTCCGAGAACTACGCCAGCCGCGCCACCATGGCGGCGGCTGGCTCCTTGATGACCAACAAGTACGCGGAGGGCTATCCGGGGCGCCGCTACTACAACGGCTGCGTCTTCTACGACGAGATCGAGAACCTGGCGCGCGATCGGGCCAAGGCCCTCTTCCGCGCCGATCACGCCAACGTGCAGCCGCACACGGGCTCGACCGCCAACATGGCCGCGTACTTCGCGATGCTGGAGCCGGGCGACCGCATCCTGGCCATGAAGCTGCAGCACGGCGGGCACCTTACGCACGGCCACCCTGTCAACTTCAGCGGCATGCTCTATGATGCGCACTTCTACGGCCTCTCCGAGGAGACCGACCAGCTCGACTACGACCAGGTCCGCGAGATCGCCCACGAGGTGCAGCCAAAGCTGATCGTCACCGGGGCCAGCGCCTACCCCCGCGTGATCGACTTCCGGCAGTTCCGCGAGATCGCCGATGAGGTGGGCGCCCTGCTGATGGCGGACATCGCGCACATCGCCGGGCTGGTTGCGGCGGGTGCGCATCCCGATCCCGTGCCGGTGTGCCAGGTGGTGACCTCGACCACGCACAAGACCCTGCGCGGGCCGCGCAGCGCCTTCATCCTCTGCACCCAGGAGTGGGCGCGCAAGATAGATCGCGCCATCTTCCCCGGCCTGCAGGGCGGTCCCCTGATGCACATCGTGGCGGCCAAGGCCGTGGCCTTCAAGGAGGCCCAGAGCCTGTTCTTCCGGGAGTATCAGCGGCAGATCATCCGCAACGCGCAGGCGCTGGCCAACTCTCTGCTGGAGGAGGACTTCCGACTGGTGACCGGCGGCACGGACAACCACCTGATGCTGGTGGATCTGCGCAACAAGGACATCACGGGCAAGGAGGCGGCCGATCTGCTGGAGGAGGCCGGGATCGTCGTCAATAAGAACTGCGTTCCCGGCGATGAGCGGCCGCCGGACATCACCAGCGGGATCCGGCCCGGAACGCCGGGCCTGACCACCCGGGGGATGCAGGAGCCGGAGATGCAGCAGATCGGCAAGATGATGACCCGCGTTATCCACGAGGGTCGCGACGACGAGAAGGTGCTCGCCGAGGTCAGGCGGCAGGTGCTGGAGCTGTGCGAGGCCTTCCCCGTCTACGAGCACCTGCCGTAGCGGCAGGCGGACAGCGAACACAGCCGCCCCCTCCGCCGCCGGCCCGGAGGGGGCGTTTCACATCGGCCGGCGCGACATGACGGGCCGGATGAGGAGCCAACAGATGCGAGAGACCATCGCCCGCAAGCTGCGCAAAAACCCGCAACTGGTAGCCTTCCTGGTGGCGGTCTTCGCGCTGGGCGTGAGCAATGGCGTCTTCCAGACCACCTTTAACAACTACCTCAACGACGTCTTCCACATCGGGGCGACGACGCGGGGAGCGCTGGAGTTCCCACGGGAGCTTCCCGGCTTCCTGGTAGCGCTGCTGTCGGGGGCGCTGTTCTTCCTCGTCGAGAACCGGGTGGCCGCGCTGGCAGCATCTTTCACCGGCCTGGGCATGGTGGGCCTGGGACTGATCGGCCCCCAGTGGGGCCTGATGCTGGCCTTCATGATCACCTGGAGCATCGGCCAGCATGTGGAGATGCCCATGCGCAGCGCCATCGCCATGAGCCTGGGCACCGAGCGCCAGCACGGCCGGCGGCTGGGCCAGACCCAGGCGGCGCGAGTCGGCGCCACCATCGTGGGCGGAGCGGCGGTATGGCTGGTCATCGAGACCATGGGGCACAACTACCTCGTCACCTTCGTCTTCGGCGGCGTCGCGGCGATCCTGGGCGCCCTGTTCTACTTCCGCCTCAAGCCCACCGAGCGGCACACCAGGCGGGAGAAGCTGGTGGTGAAGCGGAAGTACACCCTCTACTACGTGCTGTGCACGCTGTTCGGGGCCCGCAAGCAGGTCTTCCTGACCTTCGCCCCCTGGGTGCTGGTGAAGGTCTACGGTCAGCCGGCATCCACCTTCGCCAAGCTGTGGATCGCCTCAGCGGTGATCGGCGTGTTCTTCCAGCAGGGGCTGGGAGAGCTGATCGACAGGTGGGGCGAGCGGAGAGTGCTGATGGCCGACGGCGCCATGCTGGTGCTCATCTGCCTCGGATACGCCTTCGCCAACAGAGTCGGGCTGCCCGAGGGCCGGCCGATCTGGGTCCTGTTCGCGTGCTACGTGCTGGACCAGTTGCTCTTCGGGGTCGAGAACGCCCGGAGCGCCTACCTGGCGAAGATCGCGGACCGTCCCGAGGATGTCTCGCCGTCGCTGTCGATGGGGATCACGCTCAACCACGCCGTCTCCATGGTGGTGCCCTACTTCGGCGGGAAGTACATCTGGGACCTGTTCGGCTACGAGTGGGTCTTCGTCGCCGCGGCGGGGCTGTCAGTGCTGACGATCGTAGCGGCCAGCCAGGCCCGCACGCCGCCACGGCGGGAGGAGGTGGAGCATGGGCCGGCGCCGACCGATGACATACCGGCAGGCGGCTGAGTGGCTGGAGGCGCTGGCGGATCCGGAGCGCACCGGCCTGGACCGGCGGTTCGCGCGGCGCATGAACCTGGACGCCACTCGGCGGCTGATGGAGCTGCTGGGCGATCCCCACGAGCGGCTGGCCGCGGTGCATATCGCCGGCACGAAGGGCAAGGGCTCGGTGGCGGCGATGGTCGAGGCGGCGGCGCGCGCGGCCAGTCACCGCACCGGCATGTTCACCTCCCCCCACCTGGTGTCCTGGCGCGAGCGGGTGCGCATCAACGGCCAGCCCATCACCGAGGAGGAGGTGGCGCGGCTCGCCAGCGCCGTGCGGCCGGCGGTGGAGCAGGTGGAGGAGGAGGGGTTGCGCGGGCCCAGCTTCTTCGAGGCCTGCACCGCCATGGCGCTGCTCCGCTTCGCCGAGGAGGACCTGGACCTGTGCGTCGTGGAGGTGGGCCTGGGAGGGCGGCTGGACGCCACCAACGTCGTCGCTCCCCTGATGTCGGTCATCACCACCCTGGGCATCGACCACGCCCACGTCCTCGGGGATACGCTGGCGGGGATAGCGCAGCAGAAGGCCGGGATCATCAAGCCGGGCGTGCCGGTAGTGAGCGCGCAGCAACCCTCGGAGGCCCGAGTCATCATCCAGCACGCGGCGGCGGCGCAGGCCAGCCCGCTTCGCTTCGCGGAGCCCTTTGAGGTCGGCGAGGTGACGCCCCTTCGGCCCCGGGACGCCGTGCCCGGCGACCCGCCGCTGCTGACCGAGCCGCTGGAGGGGGGCTACGCGGGCGCGCGGGTCGCGCTGCGGCTGCCGCTTGCCGGGGAGCACCAGGCGATCAATGCGGGAGTGGCCGCCGCGGTCTGCGAGGGCCTGAGTGAGGCGGGACTGGAGGTTCCGCCAGAGGCCTTCGTGGACGGGCTGGAGGGAGTCCGGTGGCCGGCGCGGGTGCAGGTCGTGGACGTGCGGCCGTGGGTGGTCATTGACTGCGCGCACAACCAGCAGTCGGCGCGGGCCCTGATGCGTGCCCTGCGCCGACATCTCGTCTGCCGCCGGCTCATCGTGGTGCTGGGCCTGTCCGAGGATAAGCCCGCCGAGGTGGTGGCGGGGGAGCTCTCATCGGCCGACCACGCCATCCTCACCCGGGCCTGCCTGCCGCGCGCCATGCCGGCCGAGGAGCTGGCGGAGCGCACGGGGGCGATCTGGCGCAGCCACGAGGTGGTTGCAGACCCCGTCCAGGCCCTCGCACACGCCCGCGAAACGGCCGAGGAGCGCGATGCCATCTGCGTGACAGGGTCGTTCTTCGTGCTCGCCGATCTCATGGAGGCCGGGGCCCTGCCGGCGCCGGATCAGCAGCGGGTGGGCTGGAGACGACCGGTCAACGACGAACGACTCGGCGGGTCTGAAGACACCGCCGCTCCGGACGGCAACGGCTGACGGCGGACGACAACGGCCGGGCGGGAGCGTAGTCCCGTCCCTCCAGACGACTGGACAACGACGCCGTCCTCCCCCTCATCCGGAACGGAGAGGGGGGATGCCCGACGCAGTCGGGCAGGGGGTGAGGCTCGGAATGGCAGAGAACGACAGACAAAGGCAGAGACGTCCAACAGCACCACTCCGCGTGCCACCTACCGCGTAGGTCGGGCTTCCAGCCCGACGCCGTTCCAGCGTCGCTCCCGACGGCACCGACAACGGCTGCTGCGGGAGACGCCGACATGCCGACACCACCAGGAGGGCACAGGCACATGGGCGAGCAGAGCGGGCTGATGGGCATTGTCGAGGAGAGGGACGTCGAGGTCCCCATGCGGGACGGGGTGATCCTGCGGGGGAATCTGTATCGACCGCAGGGCGCGGCGAAGGTCCCGGCGCTGCTGATGCGCACGCCCTACGGGAAGGGCGACCGGAGATTCGACCGCTACCTGCGCGCCGGCTACGCCGTCATGTGCCAGGACACCCGCGGGCGCTACGCCTCCGATGGCGAGTTCGTGCTCTTCAGCGAGGACGAGACGCCCGACGGCCAGGACGGCTACGACACCATCGAGTGGCTCGCAGACCAGCCCTGGTGCAACGGGATCGTGGGCACCTTCGGCGCCTCCTACAATGCCTGGATGCAGTGGGAGGCCGCCGCCGAGCAGCCACCGTCGCTTAGGGCCATGTGCGCCTATACCATCCCGCTGGAGCTGACCAGCGTGGACTGGTGGGGGGCGTTCCGGCCGGGGCGGCGCGTGAAGTGGTGGCTGACCACCGTGGCCCCGGACCTGCGCAAGCGCGCCGGCCTGGGCCCGCCGCATACCCCCGCCGAGGCGTCGAAGCTGTTCGAGGAGGTGGAGCAGAATCTGTGGCTGGGCTATCTGCCCTGGAAGGACCTGCCGCGGCACATGCCCGAGCCGCTGGCGACCTACGCCCGCAACTGGCTGGATGACCCGGCTCGGCCGCGCTGGCGCTTCGGCGAGAAGCACGCCAGGGTCCAGGTGCCCAACCTGGACTTCTCCGGCTACTTCGACCACTGCAATGACACCATCTGGCACCTCCCTGGCATGCAGCGCAACGCCGCCACAGAGCTGGCGCGCGAGCAGAGCAAGCTCATCCTCGGCCCCTACAACCACGGGGGCTTTGGCCAGCGTAAGTTCGGCGACATCGACTTCGGCGCCGCCGCGGAGTTCGATATCACGGACATCATCATCCGCTGGTTCGACCACTGGCTGAAGGGCATCGACAACGGCGTGGACAGGGAGCCGCCGCTGCGCTACATGGTGATGGGGTCGGGCGAGTGGAAGTCAGCCGAGACCTGGCCGCCGCCGGGCACCACGCCGACGGAGTACTTCCTGCACAGCGACGGGACGGCCAACCCGGTGGACGAGTGTGGGGCGCTCTCGCGCGAGGAGCCGGCCGACGAGCCGGCGGACGAGTACACTTATGACCCGCGCGACCCCACGCCCACGCTGTGGACGGTGAAGCTGTTCACGCTGCCCAGCGACCGCCAAAGGCTGGAGTACCGCGACGACATCCTCTACTACTGCACCGAGCCGCTGGCGGAGGAGGTGGAGATCGTGGGCCACCCGGAGGTGGTGCTCTACGCCTCCTCCTCGGCGCCGGACACAGACTTCTTCGCGCGGCTGGTGGACGAGGACCCGGATGGCATGGCGCTGGAGATCTGCTACGGGATGGTCCGCGTGCGGCATCGCAACTCGTGGGCGGAGGAGGAGCTGGTCGAGCCGGGCGAGGTCGTGGAGCTGCGCATCAACCTCGGCCCCACGGCCTGCCGGTTCCGGGAGGGCCATCGCATCCGGCTGGAGATCTGCTCCGCCGACTTCCCCAACCACGACCGCAATCACAACACGGGCGGCGATGACCTGGCGGAGATGGAGATGATCCCCGCGCAGCAGATGGTCCTTCACTCATGCGAGCACCCGTCACGGCTGATCCTGCCGATCTGCGGCGACTGACGGCAAGGCAACACAATCGCGTGGATGCGGGCCGGGGAGCGCTCCCCGGCCCGCAGTTGCAATGAGCCTGACGCCGCGAGCAGCCGGTCACTTGTACGCGGGGTTCTGATAGCGGATCGGCGGCGTCCTGCCCTCGGTGCTGCAGATGACGCCGAAGGTGTTGTTGCTGTCGGTCCTGGTCGTGAGGACAGCCATGGTCAGGCTCGGGGCTCCCTCAGTGACCTGCCCGGTTGGGCTGGCGCCGACCGGCGCGTCAGCCACCGCAAGCAGCATCCCGCTGAACCTCCCTGCGATACCCTCGATCAGGAACTCCACCTCGTGATGCCCGCCGGCACGAATGCCGGGAGTTGGCTCCGTGAAGACCGTGGCTCCTGCGGTCGCGTTGTCCGAGTAGATCAGCGCGGTCATGCTCCGCCCCGCGTTGGCGCCGCCGACGTTCCGAACTCGCACACTGACGCGCACGTTGTGGAACTCCTCCGTTCCCTCCTCGCGGATGATGATCTCCTGCACCACCAGGTCAGGGCCTCTCTTGACCGCCAAGGTCGGGCCAGCGGCAGAGGCATCAGGCGGTGCAAGGCTCACAAGGGTCAGGCACACGAGCGCACACATTCCGACAGCCACCATTGGCATCCTCATTGTCACGCCACCTCCTGTTGGAATCAGTCTCTGATTGACTCGTATTCCACGACCTGCGGCTCGAGGTTACACAGCGCGCAGAGGACTCTTCGGCGGAACCTGAGCCTGGAGGTCCGCTGGACCCTGCGAGAGAAGGCAACAGCGGCGGCCCTGCCGAGGCGGAACCGCTCACGGCAAAGGCAGGGGAACAGGATGGACAGGATTCCGGCCCTGCGGGCCAGACAGGATAACGGCGACGGCCAACACAGGTGATCGGGGCAACGACGGGACTGGAGAAGAGCGATTGAGGTGCTTGAGATGCGCGGACCCGAAGTGCTGACGCTGTGCCTGATGAGTATCGCGTGCGCGATGCTGGCGTACGGAGGCCGGGCGATGGCCGCCGAACACCCCGTGCTGGACCATGGCGTGGATCCCGCGAGGGCCGAGCAGTACGAGGAGGCCGTGGACCGGGTCATGGCGATGAGCGAGGAGGAGATGCTCTCCTTCGTGCCCGAAAAGCCCTTCGTGCGGTTCTGCTACTGCCCGAACTGTCACGGGGGCTCGCAGGGCTCGGGCGTCTACTCCTGGAGCATCGACAACCCCGAGCAGATCACCTGCAACTACTGCGGCACGGTCTACCCCAACGAGCAGTTCCCGCAGGACCAGACCATCTCCGGCCAGAACGCGCTCGGCGAGACCGTCACCTACCGCTATCACCAGGACCGGGAGCGCGACGACCTGCGCATCTTCATCGACGGGCACATCCTCATGTACCGGCGCCAGTGGATCCTGGGGCAGCTCCAGGCGCTGGGCCGGGCGTGGCTGGCAACGGGCAGGCCCGAGTACGCCCGGCGGGCGGTGCTGATCCTCGACCGCATCGCGCAGGTGTATCCGCACTACCCGGCGATGCGGCAGTGGATCACCACCTTCAGGTTCCAGGACTTCCAGGAGCCACCCTACATGGGCGCCGGCGGCAGGTGGGGGAGGTGGATGGCCAGCGAGCTGCCCTCCGGGGTCATCGAGGCCTACGACATGGTCTACGACAGCGACCAGTTCGAGGCCCTCTCGGCCCAGCGCGGCTACGACGTGCGGGAGCGCCTGGAGCGCGACTTCTTCCGCGCGACCTTCGAGTACGTGAACACCTTCGAGCGGCACACGGGGAACATGGCCCCGTTCTACCTTCGCACTGCCGCGCACATGGGCCGCGTGATGGGGGAGCCGCGATACGTGCACTGGGCGCATCACTGGGCGCTGGAGATCCTGCGCGGCGGCTGCTTCTATGACGGGACCTGGCGGGAGGCGCCGTCCTATCACTACCAGGTGATGGGCGGCCTGCAGCGTGTCTTCGACGCCCTGCAGGGCTACTCGGACCCCGAGGGATACGTGGACGAGGTGGATGGCACGCGCTTTGACGACCTCTCGCTGGAGGAGGACCTGCCCTTCTTCGCCAGGGCCCGAGACGCGTTCGCGATCGTGTCCCTGCCCGACGGCACGTCCACGCCGGTGCACGACACGTGGCCGAACCAGAGACGAAGCGAGCCGCGGCAGACGACGCGCTCCACGATCCTGCCCGGCTACGGCCACGCCTCGCTCGGCCGCGGCTCCGGCCCGAGCCAGATGCAGGCGCAACTGCACTTCTCCGGCGGCTACGGCCACACGCACCTGGATAACCTTACCCTCTCGCTGTACGCTAAGGGCCGCGAGATGCTCTGCGACCTGGGCTACACCCACACCCGGGCCCGCTACTGGACGATCTCGACCATGGGGCACAACCTGGTGGCCATCGATCGCAAGGACCAGGTGGGCGGCGGCTCGGAGGGCGACCTGCTGCGCTTCTTCCCGGATGTGGCGGGCGCCTCGATGGTCGAGGCCGACGGCATGCGGGCCTACCGGGAGGTCGAGGACCTGGGGGCCTATCGCCGGATGCTGGTGCTGGTGCCCGTGTCGGCCGAGGACGCCTACGTGGTGGACCTCTTTGCCGTGAGGGGCGGGCGGACCCACGACTGGCTGGCGCACGGCGACGCCGATGAGGACATGAATGCGACCTGCAGCGTGGAGCTGCCGCAGGGCCGTGCGAACCTGCTGGCGGAGGACGAGCAGTGGGAGGAGCCCAGGACCGAGGGCTCGCGCTTCATCCCCTACGGAGCTATTCGCGACGTCAGCGCTGGGTCCCCGGGGGGCGATGCGGTGGTCACCTTCACCTACGCTGAGCAGGCGGACACCGGCGTCGCGATCCACGCTCCGGGGCTTGAGGACGCCGAGGTCCTGCTCGGCCGCAGTCCCTCCGTGCGCAGGGCCGGGCGGGACTCCCAGCAGGCCTTCGACTTCTGGATGCCGCAGCTCGTGCTGCGGCGCACCGGTGAGGGCGATGAGCCGCTGGAGTCGCTCTTCGCGGTGGTGGAGGCGCCCTTCGCCGGCGCTCCCGTGGTCGAGCGCGTGAGCCGCCTCCAGGTCGATGGCGCCGATGCCGTTGCGCTTCAGGTGTATCATGACGATGCCGTGGACACCATCCTGGCGACGCTCGCCGAGCCGCCCTACGCCGAGCTGGCCGCCGGTGGCGTTCGGATGACGGGGCGCGTCGGCATCGTCCGACAGGCCAACGGCCAGGTGACGCACATGTGGCTGTTCGAGGGCCGGTCGCTGCAGTGCGGCGACGCCTCGCTGATCGCATCTGCAGCGCGCTACGAGGGGCGGATCACGGCCGCCAGCCGGGTCGCCGACGGCGCAGAGGCCGACACCTTCCTCACCGACGCAGAGCTGCCGGAGGGCGACGAGCTGCACGGTCACTGGCTGATCGTCACGCACGCTGACGGCCACACGCACGGCTACGAGATCGATCGCGTAGAGCAGCGTGAGGGGGGAAGCGTCATCGTCCTGGCGATGGACCACGGGCTGCGCATCGATGGCGATACCACCCGCGAGGTCTACTTCCCGGGGCGCGAGTTCACCGGTACGAACACCTTCGTCATTCCGCTGGCAGCCTCGCTGGTGAGGGACTGACCACCGACTTCATGCCACGTCCCTGGAGGCGAGAGCGGTGGAATCAGGGGTGCAACAGACAGCACTGACTGCCGTCTGCCTGCTGATGGTCGCTGCAACGTCCGCGTCTGCGGCTGAGCTTACGGTCACCACCTCGCGCGCGATCCCCGTTGTGGGCGAGGAGGTGATGCTTGGCGCCCGATGTACCGGCGAGGCGGTGCCGGGCGCGCTGAGCATCGACTTCTCGGTCACCGTGGGCTCGGTGCACACCGACCTGGGGGCGTTCGAGGCAGCGCCCCAGGAGGATGGCAGCCTGCTGGCGACCGTGTCGTGGACGCCGCGGACTGATGGGTTTCACCATGTGCTGGCGGGTGCACGACTCGGCGGCGAGGTGGTGCAGGTCGAGAGGACCATCCCGGTCGTCCACCGGCCACTGCACTTCGTGTGGTATGGCAGCGGGCCGGAGCTGCGCTGGGCCACGGCCATCACCCCGCTGCCGAAGGAGCCGGAGCTGCAGCGCATGTGGCGCGACCGCGGAGTGCTGCAGCTCGCGTGGAAGGGCGCGAAGCTGGCGGCGGACCGTGACATGGCCCAGTACTGGCTGCAGTTTGGCGATGCTGACGGCATCGCCATCGACGAGATCGGGGCCTACGACCGCCTGCCGGCGGCCGAGCAGCGGGCGGGCCGGGCCCTGGAGGCGCTCGGCGGCTTCAAGGCGGGCGCGCCGGAGGCCTTCCTCGCGGTCTGGAACGCCGGCTCGCTGACCGCCATGGCCGCCAACGCCTACCGCCAGCACGCTGACCTGGTGATGCTGGAGGCCTATCGGCAGTACGTCCGCGGGGCCTTCAATACCCACAGCTTCTATGACTACATCGACCAGCGCGTGCGCATGGCCCGGCGGATGGACGTGCTGGAGAAATGCGTCATCGGCCTGGGGATTACCGACGCCTACGGGGGCGTGACCGAGGCGGAGGTGCGGCGGTCGGTGGAGCACATCCGCCTGGTGGCGCCGGAGATGCCGGGCATGGCCTGGTTCCGGTACGCCGGCCCCGAGCGCGTGGATCCGGAGGTGCTGCGGACGGCCGACGAGGCCGCGGTGGAGTACTTCCTCCGCCCCTGCCTCATGGTCCGGGAGTGGGACCTTCAGTTCGTCCCCGGCCGGCCGGGCCGTCTGTGCGCGAACGTGCACAACATCGGCGGCATGGACGCGCGGGACGTGGCCGTGGCCTTCTATCGGGGACACCCCGACCGCGGCGGGAGCCTGATCGGGCGTGTGGACGTGCCGCTTCTGCATGCCCCGCGGGGCTGGCGCAAGGGGTTCGAGGAGCTCCCGCCGGAGAAGGCGAAGAGCCTGGCGTTCGGCGTGCGCCAGGCCAGCGTCCCGTGGACGCCGCCAGGCCGGGCGGCGGACGTGTGGGTCCGCACCTGGGCGCCGGAGGCCACGCTTGTCTCGGACCTCGCGCACCGGCGGATGTGGACGCCAGGCGGGTAGAGGCTGGGCGCTGATCGGTGGCCGGTCGCTCCGAACGGCAACCGCTGGCGGGCTGAGGTCGGGCGGCCACGCCCGCGGGCCGTGTCGTGCGGAGGTCGGGCGTGCCTACGCCCGACGCGGGCCGAAGGCCCGC
>JAYENL010000011.1:0-15700 GCA_034722055.1 Armatimonadota bacterium | reverse complement strand
GACTACGAGCGCGCCCGTGGCCGCTTGGCGGAGATCATCACGGGCCAGTGAGGGACTCAGTCAGAAGCTGCAAGCCCTAAGCGAGGGCGGAAGCTAGTGGTGCCGGGCACACGAGGGGTCGCACAGCTCTGTGTGCCGGAGACGATGACAGGGAGGGACGGCGATGCTTCGCATGATGGTTGCTCCGGCGGTGGTCGCAGTGATCATGAGTTCGGGATGGTGCGCAGACATGGACGACCTGAGGGAGAGCGTGGAGTGGCTGAGGACCGAGCGGCTGCGCGGGACGCTGTACCACGACCCGAGCATCGAGCCCATGCCGCGAATCCCGCTGCAATCGGCGGAGGCGAGCGGGCGCCGTGGCGCGCCGCAGGCGGTGACCCTGGCGGGCTGGCACCATCTGGTGGTGCTGCCGGACGAGGGTCGGATCAGGCTGAGGCTGCGGGATGTGCCGACGGACGCGCACTTCGAGGGCAGCATCTGGGCGGTCTTCGATCCCGCCGGGAATCAGCTCCAGCAAGGAGAGGTGCAGTCGGGAGAGGAGGCGCTGATCGAGGTTCCGGCCGAGGGCGACGAGCCGCACGTGGTGGTGCTCAACCGGGGGCCGGCCAGCAACAGCGTCGCGGAGGTGACGGTGCTGAGCCGCCACTGGTCCATCGACGGCAAGCCTCGGCGGGCCTACAACCGGACGCCCCTGCACTACCACTTCCTGCGCGACCTGAAGCTGGGCGGCTTCAACGTGGCGCTGGTAGACTTCGAGCGCCTGGAGCAGGAGTTCATGACCGACGAGGGCCTGGAGGCATGGACGGATCTGGTGCGCGGGTGGACCGACTACGCCGAGCAGCAGCAGTTCCGCGTGATGCCGACCTTCAACATTGGCGGCTCGGATCGTGAGGTGGAGGCCTGGGGCGATGCGCCAAAAGGGCTCTACATCGAGCCCGATCCCGACCTGCCGCTGGCGCCCTGCCCGGTGCAGCGCGTGTTCTGGGAGCGGCTCTTCCTGCGGCGGGCGAAGGCCATCGCGCGCCTGTCGCTGGAGAACCCCTACGTGGTGGGCATCGGCCTGGACCCGGAGATGTACCGCTGCTGGCAGTACGGCCACTACATGCTCAGCGGCACCTGCTTCTGCGATCACTGCATGGGCGGCTTCCTGGAGGCCGAGGACCTGGAGACGGACGTGCTTGAGGATCTGGAGACCGGCAAGGAGCGCCACGAGTGGCTGCAGCAGCAGGAGCTGATGGGCCAGTACTATGACTATCTGGCCGAGGAGATGACGGAGATCGCGCAGTGGTGCCGGGATGAGGTGCACGCCATCAACCCGGACCTGCTGCTGAACATGTTCGTGATCGACATCGGCAACTGGTTCTGCGAGGGCATCGCGCGGGGCTTCAGCCGGCTGGACCTGCCGGTGGTGAACTTCTGCGAGCACACCTACTACAGCGTGGGCTATGACCCAGAGTGGCTGGCGAAGGTCCACGAGCGCTACCGACAGTGGGGCGCCAATGTGCTGCAGGGCAGCGCCCTGTGGGACCTGCACTTCCCGGCCACCGAGGCGCGCTTCATGCCCGCCCACGCCTACAACCTGGCGATCAACGACGAGGGCTGGTGGTACTGGCCGGGCGATCAGCTCTACCGGGATTACGGTGCGCGCTATGCCTACCTCGACCAGCCGGCCTACTTCGAGCAGTACTGGGATGGTTGCGTGTGGGCCAATCGCGAGATCGAGCGCAAGACGGAAGAGCCGGAATACCAGAGCCCGCTGGCCGAATGGGAGGTCGTGCCCTGGAAGGGGCAGATCAAACGCGGAGTCATCGAGGCGGAGCCGGACGTCCTGCGGCGGCAGAGCGAGCCGAGCCTGCCGGTGCGCGTGGCCGAGCCGGCCACGCTCTACTTCGTGGTGCCGGAGCGGTGCGAGCGGTTTGAGGTGATCGTGCAGGCGCGAGGAGAGGGCAACGGCGGGGCGGTCATCGTGCGCGACCCGGCCGGCCACGCCTGCGCCAACGAGCGCGGAGAGATGGATCGACCGGAGCGCCTGGAGGTGGAGGTCACCGGGCCGGGCGTGTGGTCGGTGGAGGTGCGGGCGGAGGAGGGCCTGACGCTTCACGACGTGGGGCTGCGCTTCGAGACGCTGCCGACGATGCTCAGCCCCGAGCCCGCCGCCCTGCTGGCGCCGGAGACGAAGAAGCCGGGGCTGATCGGCCACTGGCCGATGGATGAGGGAGAGGGCCGGGCCGTCGCGGACGTCTCGCAGCCACCGCCCTACAATGGTCGCATGCGGGACGCGGAGTGGGGCGAGGGCATCTTGGGGAGCTGCCTGTGCTTTGACGGCACCGCGGGGCGCGTGGACATCGCGGCCGAGTACTCCTACCACAACCTGCGCCGGTTTACACTCTCGGCGTGGGTGAAGCTGGCCGGCCTGCCGGAGCAGGGCAATGGCAACAGCATCGTCAACAAGGGCCCCGAGGCGCCGGTGCAGCACTTCTGGTGGTGGATCGGCTACCCGCCGGAGCACACTCTGATCCTGGAGATGGGCAGCGAGGAGCATCAGTACGGTGCGGGCTTCGCGAGCGATCCGCTTGAGTGGGAGCTGGGTCGGTGGTATCACGTGGCCGCCGTGTTCGAGTGCGACGGGGAGCGCTCCACGGTCACGCACTATCGCGACGGCGAGATGGTGGGGGAGCAGACCCGTGATGAGGTCTTCCACACCGGTGCGTACGACATGAAGATCGGCAGCTACCATGGCGCGAACCACTGGATGAATGGCTGCATCGACGAGGTGAAGCTGTGGGACCGGGGGCTGAGCGCCGGGGAGGTGCGGGCGGAGTACGAGCGGGTGCGGCAGTGAGGCGCGGCGGCCGGGACCGGGTGAAGAGAGCGTGGCGTGTTCGGTAGGCAGCGCGAGCCGTGCGTGTCCACCGACCAGAGACGCGGCGGTGCTTCTCGTCGCATAAGCAGGAGAATTCGGGACGCTCGGCTAAGCAGTCCGGGAGACCGACCAGGCCGCGGCTGCGGTCGGTCGCGCTGTCCGACCACGAGACGCGGGAGGGATCGCTGTGGATCGATTCGCTGGCACTGCGACAGTGGCGCTATCGCTTGGACTCGTGCTGATCTGCTGCGCGGCGTTCGGGCAGGTGCAGGGGACCGCGAATGTGCCCCTCGCCGAGCCATGGCAGGCCGAGGGGGTGCTGGGCGCCGGCGAGATCCGCCTCTTCGAGGGCGGCAACCAGACCTTCGCCGCCGGAGTGCGGGGCCGGGTTGGCGAGGACATGGACGCGGCGCTTACTCTGTTCACGATGGACACCAGCGGCCAGGAGGCGGTGGCCGGCGCAGTCCGGGACTCGGAGGCCACGCTTCTGGGCCTGAACATGCGCTGGCTGGCGCACCGGGGAGAGCGCTACACGGTCTCGGTCGTGCCCGGCGTGGAGATTCCGCTGGACGACATCAAGGGGACCAACACCGACATCCCCGCCACGGCGACGTCGGATGACATCATCCCGGTGCTGTCCATCCCCATCGAGTGGCAGACCGAGGGCGGAACGCGCTTCGTGGTGGTGCCGCGCTACGTGGGCTTCGAGGACTCTCCGGAGGTGGGCGACGAGACGATCGCGGGCTTCGGAGACATCATCGCCATCGGCGGCGGGGCCATTCACAGCTTCGGGCAGTACTTCGTCCACGGCGACCTGCAGATTGTGCTGGACGGCGATAACTCCATCGATGAGGTGACCGGCGCGCCCACCGACGAGGTGGCGTGGTCGGTCGGCGGCACCTGGCACGGCGAGAGCGAGGAGAGCTGGCGGGTGGACCTGTTTGTCACGAACGTGGCCGGTCCGACGGACGCCACGTCCATCATCGCCACCCCCGACCAGTCGCTCGGCATCGGGATCCGCGCCAGCGGCGAGTTCTGAGGCCCCGGCGCATGCGACGTTACTGCGCCCGCCCCGGTGAGGGGCGGGCGCTTCGCATCCGGGGCGCCTCGCAGGTCACGCGCGGGCAACCGGCGAAGCCTGCGATGGGTCCAGAGCACGGTGCGCAGAGGGACAGCATGAAGCCGAGACACGCAGTCCTGACGGTGCTGGCCGTCACCATCGTGACGGTCCTGGGGCCACACCCGGCGTGCACGCAGGGCCAGGAGGCGCCGAAAACGCGGAACCTGGCGCCGAACCCGTCCTTCGAGGAGGGCGATGCCTCCGGCCCGGCCGGCTGGGAGCCGCGGCCGGACGCGCGCTCGGTAGCGCGCTACGAGTGGGCGGAGGGCGTGGCCCACAGCGGGCGGCGCAGTCTGCTCGTTGACAGCGAGGGCGGCGCCCGCTACGGCGACCGCTGGCGAGCCGGCCAGGACCGGAGCATCGGCCTGCGCCCGGGCAGCGAGTGCACGCTGTCGGCGTGGGTGCGCACTGAGGGGCTGGAGGGGCGGGCGTACGTGCAGGTTTACGCCATGGGCATCGGCGGCGAGATCCTGCTGCAGCCGGCCAGCCCCGGCGTCTCGGGGACGCAGGACTGGACCGAGGTGTCAGTGACCATCACCGCGCCGGACGAGCCGTGCTACGTGATGCCCTACGTGGGCCTGAAGGGAGCGGGCAGGGCGTGGTTCGACGACGTGCGGCTAATGGGCGTTCCGGGGCCGCCCCTGCCGCCGGACATGGATGAGACCACCTACCAGGCGAGGCACTTCGACGAGCGCGACGGCTACGAGCTGACTACGCGGGCGCGCAAGTGGCAGGTGCTGCAGGCGCCGGAGGGCGTCGAGCGGGCCAGCGCGACCACGGTCTTCCACGAGGCCACCGCGCGGTGGGATGTCACGCTCCGCTACCTCGACGAGCCCGACGGGGCGTCCACCTTCCGTCTGCTGATCAACGGCGAGGAGGTCGGCAGCATCGTCGCGGACGAGACGGTTGACGAGGATCCCGGCGCAGACGTGGAGCGCTCGCACACCTTCGAGGGCGTGGACATCCAGCGCTACTCGCGCATCACCATCGTGGGCGAGCCGGACCAGGGCGAGTACGCGCGCTTCATGGCGGCGACCTTCACGCCGGTGGGGCGCTTCGAGGGCGAGCCGCTCAGCGAGGAGGAGCTGCCACCGCCGAACAACCTCCGCGTCTATCAGAGCCCGTCCGAGCGGGATGAGGCCAGCCGTATGCTGACGCGGCAGGTGCAGGGGATGACCTCGGACGCCTTTCGGGCGGTGACCGAGGAGATCGAGGCGCTGGAGACCGCCGAGCAGGTCCGGGCCTACCAGCGGCGGGTCCGGGAGCGCCTGCCGAAGATCTTCGGCCGGTGGGTGGGCGATGTCAAGACGCCGCTCAACCCGCAGAAGATGGGGGAGATCGAGCTGGACTTCTGCACTATCGAGAAGGTGCTCATCGAGAGCGAGCCGGGTCTGCTGGTGCCGCTGAATGTCTACGTGCCCAAGGGGAAGCCGCTCCCCGCGCCGGGCATTTGCGTCACCATCGGGCACGCCAGCCCCGGCAAAGGCTACGAGCTCTACCACGAGCTGGGGCTGGGGCTGGCGGAGAAGGGCTACGTGGCGGTGGCGCTGGACCCGCTGGGGCAAGGCGAGCGGACCTACTGGTGGGAGCCGCCGGAGGAGTTGGGCAGGCGCGGTGGCCCGGTCGGCCAGCATCACTACGAGCTGCGCAGGGGCTTCCTGGTGGGCCGCAGCCTCAGCGGCCTGCGGACGCGGGACACGGTGCGAGTGGTGGACTACATGCTCTCGCGGCCGGAGATCATCGACCCGGAGCGCATCGGCGTGAGCGGCAACTCCGGCGGCGGACAGATGGCGCTGCTGACCATCGCATGCCACCCGGCGGTGAAGGCCTGCGCGGCCGCCCACCCCGGCGGATCGTGCGAGAACACCTATTTCGGGGGTAAGAGCAACTTCGACCGCATGGTCATCAGCCTCATCCCGCCCCGGCCGCTGATCTGGATCGTGGGCGAGGACTCGGGCGAGAAGCACCACGAGACGCGTCGCGACTGGCTGCAGCCGCTTTACGACGTGTTCGGTGCCTCCGACGCCCAGAAGCTGGAGTGGGTCGCGGGCGTGCATGATATGAAGCGCCCCAAGCGCGAGGCGGCCTACGAGTGGCTGAACCGCTGGCTGGGCATGGACGCCGGGCGGGAGGAGGGAGAGATCCAGGCTCTGGAGCCCGAGGAGCTGTGGTGCAGCGAGACCGGGCTTGTGGAGACCGGCCCCGGCGGGGTCATGCCATGGGACCTGGACACGCGGTTGATGCGTGAGATGGCGCCGGAGCGGCCTGAGCCGTCGGAAGACGCCGGCACCCGAGCTGAGCTCCTCGCCCGGCGCCGGGATGCGGTGCTGGCGAAGCTGGGGCTGGCGCCGAAGGCCGACCGCGCCGCGCCTGCGTGGCGCGAGGCCGGCACCTTCGAGTATCCCGGGCTGTCCGTGCGAAAGGTGGCCATCGAGAGCGAGGACGGCATCGAGGTGGCGGCGCTGATCATCGAGCTGGCCCTCGGCGCCTCCGGGCCGACCGTCATCCACGCGGCCGAGGACGGCAAGCCGCGGGAGCTCGACGCGCAGGCCCTGCCCTTCGCGCTGGCGCTGCGAGGGTATCGCGTGGTGTCGGTTGACGTGCGCGGCGTGGGGGAGCTGGACATCGAGGAGGGGCAGACCTCGCGGGTGGTGGAGTACGACCCCATCCAGTGGCGGCGGGACGGCTTCGCCATCGCCTACGCCGGGGAGGGCCGAACCATGATGGGCGCGCGGGCGCTGGACCTGATCCGCGTCATGGACCACCTCGACGCCGAGGCGCAGCAGCCCGGCCGCTACGTGCTGGTCGGGGAGGGGCTGGGCGGGACGTGGGCCATGGCCGCTGCGCTGGCCGACGAGCGGGTCGCGGGAGTGGCGACGATGGGGACGCTGGCCTCCTGGCGGCTGCTGATCGAGAGCAAGTGGAACGCGCTGCGGGACTACTTCTGGGTGCCGAGGGCGCTGGAGGTGTTCGACCTGCCGGACCTGCCGGCGCTGATCGCGCCGCGGCCGGTGGCCATCCTCAACCCCGTGGATCAGATGCTGCACCCGCTCGGCGAGGGGGCCGCGCGGGGGGAACTGGCGTGGGCGCAGTCCTGCTACGACGCTACCGGCGCCGGCGGGAGGCTGGTGGTGCGCGTTGGGCGGTCGGAGCCAGAAGTCATGAATGCCATTGAGGGGCTTGCGGAGGCGGCTGGGGGATAGCGCAAAGACTCGGGGCACGGCAAACGGCGGGCGGCGTGGGCACGCCGCCGCTCCGGACGGCAAGACCCAAGACCAGAGGCGGGCGAGGGCGCCCGCCGCTCACCATTGTCGAAGGGTTGGAGGGGGAGGATGCCACGGCAAACGGCGGACGGGTCTGAAGACCCGTCCCTCCGGACGACCCGCCACGCGCTGTGCGCCTTTGGCCGTATGGAGGGGCCGGACCACTGTCCGGCCCGCCGTTGAGGCAGTGCCGCCTGGCCTGGGCGTTGTGGTTCGAGGGTCGAGCGGGCGAGGGCGCCCACCGCTCACCATCGTCGAAGGGTTGGAGGGGGAGGATGCCACGGCAAACGGCGGACGGGTCTGAAGACCCGTCCCTCCGGACGACCCGCCACGCGCTGTGCCTTTGGCCGTATGGAGGGGCCGGACCACTGTCCGGCCCGCCGTTGAGGCAGTGCCGCCTGGCCTGGGCGTTGTGGTTCGAGGGTCGAGCGGGCCTTCGACCCGCAGGCGGGCGAGGGCGCCCGCCGCCCACCATTGTCGAAGGGTTTGGAGGGGCGGGTCTCCGTCCCCGCCCGTCGTTGTCGCCGTTGCGTGGCGGCCGTTCTCCACGAAAACGGCGGCAGGCTGGAGGCCTGCCCCACGCATGTTGTGGAGGCTGGAGGCCGGCCCCACGCATGCTGTGCGCGACGGGGTGGGGAAGTCCGAGCAGGAACGACGCGAGATCGTGGGCGAAGGTCAACTGAGCCCTCCGACGAATCTACGGCACACACACGCCAGCACGTCACGTGAAATGAGAGGGATAGGATCATGATGCTTGGCCTGATCCACTATCGGGCGCCGGGGGACACCACTGAGGAGTTCGTGCGCTGGGCCGCCGACGCCGGCTTCGAGTGCGTGGAGCTGCGCTGGACCGACCTCATGCCTGAGGAGCTGGAGGAGCGGGATTACGCAGCCCACTGCGAGGAGCTGAAGGACCTGGTGGACGAGCTGGGGCTGACCGTCTCGGCGGTCTCGCTGGGCAACGACTTCGTGCTGCTCGACGAGGGGCTGATCAACGAGCAGGTGATGCGCGCGCGCCGCATCGCGGAGCTCACGCTGATGATGGACTGCAACATCTTCCGCACCGAGGGCGGCCGGCCCAAGGACGAGGTGCCGGAGGACCGCTACGCCGAGGCCATCATCACGTGCGTCCGGGCCTGCCTGCCGATGTGCGAGGAGCTGAACATGCACCTGGCCATCGACAACCACGGCGTGGTGAGCAACGACTACGAGCTGCAGCTCGAGGTCTTCGAGACCGTGGACAGCGAGTACGTGGGCGCGAACATGGACACCATGAACTACCGGTGGTTCGGCTACGAGGTGGAGAGGCTGCCGGAGATCTACGAGGCCATCGCGCCGTGGACGAAGCACACGCACATGAAGGACGGCCGCAACTCGCGGTCCGACTATCAGGGTGCGGCACTCGGGGACGGCGAGATCCCCCTGGACGTCGCCGTGGAGGCGCTGCAGGACAACGGCTACGATGGCGCCTACTGCGCGGAGTACGAGGGCGCCGAGGACGGCGCTACCGGCTACGCCAAGTGCCTCGACTGGATGAGGGAGAACGTCTAGCAACGGCTGGGCTGGGACGGAGACCAGCCCCTCCAGACGGCTGGACGACGACGACGGCCGGGAGGGCAGATGCGGACGCTGATCGACCTGCTCAATCGGTCCGCCGACGAGTTCGGCGACGGGGTCGCCGCTATCTACCGCGGCGACCCCGTGTCATTCGCGGAGCTGCGGGGGCTGGTGGAGCGCTTCTCCCGGGCCCTGCGCGACCTGCGCGTGGAGCCGGGCGACCGCATCGGGCTGGTCATGCCCAACTGCCTGCACTCAGTGGTCTGCTACCTCGGAGCCATCCGCGCCGGTGCCATCGCGGTGCCTGTGAACGTGCGACTGACGGCCGAGGAGATGCGCTTTATCCTGGGCGACGTCGGCGCGCGGCTGATCGTGGCCCACGAGCGCACCTGGCAGACGGTGCGGGAGGCCCTCGACGGCCTGGAGTGCATCGAGGCGGTGCTCGGGGTGGGGACGGACGCCGAGGGCGTTACGCCCGTCGATGAGCTGTTGGCAGAGCCGGCCCCCGACTTCGCCCCGCCGGAGATCGCCCCCGATGACATCGCCGCCATCATCTACACCTCCGGCACCACCGGCCTGCCCAAGGGTGCCATGATCTCCCACGGCAATGTGCTCTTCAACGTGCAGTCCACCATCCGCGGCCACGGCTTCCGCCCCGACGATGTGCACCTGCTGATCGTGCCGCTGTTCCACGTCACGGGCCTGAACACCATCATGCCCACCTCGCTGCACCTGGGCTCGACCATGGTCGTCAGCGCGGAGACGAACCCCCGGGAGCTGCTGGCGCTGATCGAGCGGCACCGCTGCACCACCATGTTCACGGTGCCCACCACCACCATCATGCTGGCGAACGAGCCGAGCCTCGGGGACTTCGACCTGTCCTCGCTGCGGCTGATCGCCTACTCCGGGGCGCCGATGCCGGTGGGCGCCATCCACCGGCTGCGCGAGCTGTTCCCGGACGTGGCGCTGCACAACTTCTACGGCCTCACGGAGACCACGTCGGTGACCACCATGCTGGCCTCCCAGTTCGCCCTCAGCCACGCGGAGTCCATCGGGCGCGTGGTGCCGGAGCTGGAGGCGAAGGTGGTGGACGAGGAGGGACGGGAGCTGCCGGCGGGCGAGGTGGGGGAGCTGCTCATCCGCGGGCCGAGCGTCTTCCAGGGCTATTACCAGCGCCCCGACGCCACCGCCGAGGCGCTGGAGGAGGGCTGGCTGCACACCGGCGACAGGGCTTACATCGACGAGGACGGCTTCGTCTTCCTGCGGGGGCGGACCACGGAGCTGATCATCGTCGCCGGCGAGAACGTGTATCCCGTCGAGGTTGAGAACGTCCTCACGCGCCATCCGGACGTGGTGGAGGCGGCGGTGGTGGGGGTCGAGCACCCGGTGCTGGGGGAGGTCGTGAAGGCGGCGGTCGTCCCGCGGGAGGGCTCGGAGCTGACGGAGCGCGAGGTCAAGCGCCACTGCGCCCGGCACCTGGCGTCCTTCAAGGTGCCGCAGCAGGTGGAGCTGCTCGACGAGCTGCCGCGGAATCCCTCCGGGAAGGTCGTCAAGCGGGAGCTGCGGTAGGCACGAAGTGGCATGGGCCTCAGTGGAAGCTGTCAGGTCCTCGCTCCGCTCGCGACCTCACGCCGGTCACTTCGCTCGCGCCCCACGGTGCGAGCAGGGCTGTTGTGAGGAGGCGCGATAACAGGCGGACTTCTGCCGCTCAGCACTCGTCCGCGTCTCGCCCGCCTGCCCCATACTGAGCGGGCCTTCGGCCGGCTCGCGGGCGAGGGCGGCCGCCTCTCGGCAGCACGGGTGACGTGTCCGTGCGATCGCTCCTCTCAACTGATGCGGCGGACGGCGGTCAGGATCTCGTCGAGCTGCTCCTCGATGTGCCTGACGCTGGCCCCGATGTGCCCGACGTAGAGGACCACGCAGATCAGCGGCACGATCGGGAACAGGATCGGGACGACCACCGGGATCAGCGGGAAGTACTCGCGCATCATGTCCATGAAGGGGCAGCGGACCTCGATCTTCTGCTCTTCCACCGGAGTGCCTCCTCTCAGCGCTTCGACCTGCAGGCGCCCTGTCGGGCAAGGATGCCCGACCTACGCGGGTCGTGAGGTTGGCTGTCGTGTCAGGCACAGGCCGACCCACGCGGGTTGTGGGGCGGGCTCTCCCGTCAACCGCAGGCCGACCTGCGTGACTAACAGCGGCCGTATGGGGCGCCGCACTCACTCGCGTGTCGGTGATGGTTTCGGCGCGCAAGCACGCACTCCTGCCGGAGAGCGCGGGGCGAATTCCAAGTGTCGGTGGAACGCGCGGGCGAGGGCGCCCGCGCCCCAGTGCCTGTTTGAGTTGCGGGCGGCCGTGCCCGCAACCAACAATCTGCGGCCGGCACCCGGAGAGGGCAACCGGCGAAATCCGCGAATATGAGATAGCTGAGGCGAGAGAGAGCCATTGTGAGAGCCCCAGGAGCTGACCACCATGAGCACACTGGCGATCAACAGCGGCCCGAAGGCGGTCACCAAAGACCCCGGCGACATCTTCGTCCACCCCATCATCGATGACCGCGATGAGCGGGCGGTCGTGGAGATGCTCCACAGCCGGCAGATGTCGGCCATCGAGCCCTCGCTGGAGTTCGAGGAGATGTACGCGGCGTGGCAGGGCACGGGGTACGCGCTGGCGCACAACACCGGCACAGCGGCGCTCTACGGCGCGTTCTACGGCGTGGGTGTGGGGGAGGGCGATGAGGTCATCTGCCCCACGGTCACCTACTGGGCCTCGGCGATGCCGGTGCTGAGCCTCCGTGGCGTGGTGGTGTTCGCCGACATCGAGGAGGACACGCTGTGCATCGACCCCGAGGACGTGCGGCGGAAGATCACCGACCGCACCAAGGCCATCGTGGCGGTGCACCTGTACGGGCACCCGGCGGACATGGACCCGCTCATGGAGATCAGCGAGGAGACGGGCGTGCCGGTGATCGAGGACGTCTCGCACGCGCACGGGGCCCGCTACAAGGGCCGGCTGACGGGCTCGATCGGCCAGGTATCAGCGATGTCGATCATGACCGGGAAGGCCCTGCCCACGAGCGAGGGTGGCGTGCTGTGCACCGACGACCAGGAGATCCACGAGCGGGCCATCGTGTTCGGGCACTATGGGCGGATCGCCAAGCACTGCGAGATCGAAAAGTACAGGAACATGGCGGGCCTGGCCATCGGCGGGCACAAGTTCCGCATGAATGGCTTCTCGGCAGCCATGGCGAAGGTGCAGCTCGAGAAGTACCCGGGGATCCTGGAGGACAAGGAGCGCTCCGCGGAGCTGTGGTGGGGTCTGCTCGAGGACGTGCCCGGGATCGTCCCGCACTCCCCGAAGTGGCAGGACTCCACGCTGGGCGGGTGGTACGCCCCGCACGGCATCTACGATCCCGAGCAGGCGCCGGGGAACCTGCCGCTGAAGGCCTTCGCGCGGGCGGTGCAGGCAGAGGGGAGCGTCTGCGGCGGGGGCGGCTACCGGCTGCTGCATCGCCATCCGGCCTTCAACGACCTGGCGATCTACGGGGAGGAGGTGCCCACGGCGGTGCGCTTCGCGGAGAAGGACTGGCGGATGGGCGACGAGGACCTGCCCACGGCGATGAAGATGTACACGCGCGTCTACCGGGTGCCGCGCTTCGCCTACTTCGATGAGGAGTACATCCGCCAGTGCGCCGACGCCTACCGGAAGGTCATGGAGCACGCCGACCAAGTCCCCGTGGAGGAGGACGACTACACGGAGGAGGGGCTGGGGGTGTCGGGCGCCTCACGGCACGGGTAGCGTGTGGAGCTGAGAGCACGACGGAGGCCGCCGGGGCGATCTCCCGGCGGCCTCTCTGGCGGGCGCAGCCTCGTTGGCGGGCGGGTGTTGCGGCGTCACGCCGTCAGCTCACGACCCGGGCACGGTGCTGGGGCTGGGATGGCCCCAGAAGCGCTGCACCGCGGCACTGCTTCCGGTCACGCTGTTTGTCATGCGCCACTTAGCGTGACCGTCGGCGAAGGCGAAGTTAGCCCCGCCATTATGGCGCGTGGCGATCACGTTCGTTTCGTTCCGAATGCCGGGCGGGAACGGCCAGCGGACGGCGCAGTAGAGATAGAGCCTCACCCAGCTTGACGCACCCTCGGGATCGCTGTCGCCGAAGAGCATCATCTCAGCGGGGAACTCGATCTGACTGCGATTGACCTGGTGATTGAGGTCCAGCCGATAGCCCGCGTGGGGGTAGTTCCAGCCATAGCCCGGGTACTGTTGGGGGGCGGAGGGACAGCGGAGGATGTCAGTGTTCTTTATGTAGGGCTGGACCACCTCAAACCAGTAGTCTGTGGAGTGACCGTACCTCATCTGCACGCAGGGAAGGTGGTCGTCGTAGTCCTGCGCGTACATCACGCAGGCCAGGCCCAACTGCTTGACGTTGCTGAGGCATGAGGACTGCTTTGCCTTCTCCCTCGCCCGTGCGAAGACGGGGAAGAGGATCGCCGCCAGGATGGCGATGATCGCGATCACCACCAGCAGCTCGATGAGGGTGAAGCCACGTCTCGTCATGTTACGCACCTCCAGTGTAATGTCCGGCGGTCGGCCGGAGCACGACGTAAAGATCGGTGCGCCGCCAGCACCGCGCACCGCAGTCTTTCACACATTCGGGGCGCCACGGCAGAAGTCCTCCTGTGTGTGAGAAAAAAGGTCGAAGACGCCGATAGCTCTTAAGGGAGCGAAAGGGAGCAAGGCATCAAGAAGCGGCGTCCCACCAGGCTGCGGTTCGGTAAGCGACGGGACAGATTCTAGCCGGGGGGCTCCCGGGAGGCCCGGTCGTCCCTCCGCCGGCGCCTGCGCTGCTTCCGCTCCTCCTCGACGGCCTCCTCGTGCTCCTCCATCTTCTCCACGGCCTGGCGGAACTGGACGTCGCAGAGCATCTCGTAGATGCCGCCGGCGGTGGCCAGCTCGGCGTGAGTGCCGCGCTCGACCATCTCACCGTAGTCAAGCACGATGATCTCGTCGGCGTTCATCACCGTGGAGAGGCGGTGGGCGATGGTGAAGGTGGTGCGGCCCTGCATGAGGTAGTCCAGCGCCTCCTGGATGGCGGCCTCGGACTCGGAGTCCAGCGCGGAGGTGGCCTCATCGAGGATGAGGATGCGGGGGTTGCGGAGGATGGCGCGGGCGATGGAGATGCGCTGGCGCTGGCCGCCCGAGAGCCTGGTGCCGCGCTCCCCCACGCGGCTCTCGTAGCCGTCCGGGAACTCCGTGATGAAGTCGTGGGCGTTGGCGGCGATGGCGGCCTGGACGACCTCGTTGTCGGCGGCCTCCGGACGGCCGTACTTGATGTTGTCGCGCAGGGTCCCTGCAAACAGGAAGGTCTCCTGCATGACCATCCCGATCTGCTTACGAAGGCTGGTGATCTGCAGGTCCCTGAGGTCCGTGCCGTCGAGCAGCACCCGGCCACGGGTGGGGTCGTAAAAGCGCGGGATCAGATGCACCAGAGTGGACTTGCCGGAGCCGCTGCGGCCCACCAGCGCCGTGACCGTCCCCGGCTCAGCCGTGAAGGTGATATCGCTGAGGACCTCCTCGTTGGGGTCGTAGGCGAACCAGACGTGGTCGAACTCCACATTGCCCTCACAGCGGTCGATGATGACCGGGTCCCGGCGCTCCTGGATGTCGGGGGCGGTGTCGAACAGCTCGAAGATCCGCTCGATGGCGGCCATGGCGACCTGGATCTGGTCGTTGATGGTCACCAGTGCGATGATGGGCGAGTAGAGCATGCCCATGTAGGCGTTGAACTGGATGAGCTGGCCGTAGGTCATGCGCTCGGCATAGAGCACCTCGCGGGCGCCGATGTAGATGACGACGATGGTGGCCATACCCGTGAGAAAGCTGGAGATGACCGAGAGGGAGGCCCGGGCTCGCCCCGCCCTGACATTCAGATCGATGATCTCCCGCACCTCGTGCACGAACCGGCGGGCCTCGGAGCGCTCACGGGTGAAGGCCTTGATGACACGGATGCCCGAGATAGCGTCGTTGAGCTGGCCGGAGATGGCGGAGAACTGCTCCCGCGCCTCCCTGGAGGCGTGTCGGATCTGGGGGCGCCAGATGAAGAAGTTGGCCACGTAGAGCGGCAGCACCCCCACGGCTATGAGAGCCAGGCGCCAGTTGATGAAGAAGACCAGTGCGAACACGAAGAGCACGGTGCTGGAGTTGGTGATGATGTCCACGAGGTTGCCGGTCAGCGTGTGCTGGACGGCACCCACGTCGTAGAGGATCCGGGTCATGATCCGACCGGTGGAGTGGGACTCGAAGTAGCGCATGGAGAGCCGCTGCAGGTGCCTGTAGAGCTGCTGGCGAATGTCGAAGACCACGCGGTTGCCGATGACCACCATGATCATGTAGCGCACGTAGCCGACCAGGGCGATCGACACGCGGATGCCCAGCAGCGCGGCGCACACCGACAGCACCAGAGCCCACAGCTCCGCCTGCACCGACTGCTTCGTCGCGGCGTCGAGCATGTGGTAGTTCGACAGCTGGCTGTCCACCAGCAGGCGCGTCAGATGCGGTGGCACCATGCCAAGCCCAGTGGTCACGAATACAAGGGAGATTGACACGGTGAGGGCCCCGCGATAGCGGGCCGCGAACTGCAGCAGTCTGAGGAAGAGGTCCATGGGGCGTACGCTGCCTCTGGTCGGTAGGTGTAGGCCTCGACTGGGGAATTATACCGGGGCCTGACGTGATGTCAAACTGGGTGCGGCTGAGGGGTGGGTCCGCAGAGCCGATTGACATAGGTAGGCCCTCACGGGCTGTCCCTGTCACACCACCGTGCGTACGGGTCCGTACACGGCGGTTCGATCAGATTGAGGCTGCGTCCCTGACGCGCAGTTGTGGCAGGCCCAGGTCGGC
>JAYENL010000010.1:0-50334 GCA_034722055.1 Armatimonadota bacterium | reverse complement strand
GCCAGAGCCGCGCGCTCGTAGGCCAGCGCGCGCTCAATCAGCCGCGCAGCCTCCTCGCGGATCGCCTCATCCTTGATGTTCTCGTTGAACATCTCCATACGCTCCGCCCAGGGGGCCTGCCGATTGCGGCACAGCACCCACTGCGTGCCGCGGAACTCAGCGGCCTCGCTCCGATAGGCCTGCGCCGCCCGCGCGAAGGCATCGTGGACATAGGTGCGCTGCTGGAGCACCTCTGCGGCAGCCTCGCGGCCCTCAGCGAAGTTCAGCGCCGTGCTCACCGTCTGGAGGCCCGCGCTTGGGAAGCCGTTATGGGCCTCCGGGTTGCGGAGCGTCTCGGCCCATGCCTGGTAGGCGGCGAGCCCGCAGACGTAGCGGCCGTGAAGACGATCGTAGGCGGGCCGTCGAGACATCTGCAGAGCGCGCCTGAGCACCGCGGGCCAGTCGAGCTCCTGAGGCGGTTCGCCCTCCTCATGCAGCACCCACAGCTCATACGCCGGAGCCGCCTCCGCGCGCCTTCCGGGAAACGCTCCATACCCCGCGACCCTGGCGGACGAGACCGGGCGCTGGACGTACTCCTCCGCGTCCACGTCCCAGGTGCGGCAGAGGATGTTGCGGGTATCCGCGTCGTAGCCGCAGATGACCTGGAGGCCGTCTTCGGCCCAGGATATCACAGGCGCGCCGCGGTCGATGCTCTCGGTGATGATGTCCCACGCGGCCTCCGCATCCGGAGCGGTCACCACCTCCGCGCGAACGCCAGCCGCCGGTGCCGCCTCGACGATGGGGTCGTAGCCGTAGAGGATCTTGGCGCCGGCGTCATAGGCGCCCGGCCGCCAGGCGATACGGAACGCCGCCCCTGAAGCGACCATCAGCTCGTGGTACGAGACGTCCTTCTCCATGCCGATCAGCGCTGCCTCAAGGCAGGCGATCGGGTAGTAGTCCTTGCCCCTCGACCAGCCCACGTCCGGCACGTCCCAGACCTTCACCGGCTCGGCTGCCACGGACTGCAGGCACATCGTTGCGGCCGTCAGTGCGAGAAGTACGCTCCATCTCCGCATTCCAGACATCCCCATTGTAGCTGATAGGTGCGACCGTCAGTGTCACTTAACGCTTCTCCATTCCGATCCGGTCCGTCGCCCTCGCGGCGGCGGGCCGTCGCATCAGGCGGTGCGCGGCCGAGGGCGCCCGGGTCCCAATCCAACATGAAGGTCAGCCCGCCACGTTTCTCCTTGCTCGCGGCGGAACGACACAGCACCGGCCATCCCACCTTGTTGGGGCGGCGGGCGCCCTCGCCCGCCCATCTCAGTGCTTCATTCCGTGCTGAGCGGGCCTTCGGCCCGGACGCGACCACTCACGCGCTGGTCGTCGCCCTTCTGCTCACAGCCGCTTGCGGAAGGAGAGGGCTCCTGCCGTGAAGAGCACCACGCCGAAGAGGGTCAGCAGCACCGCCTGCGGCCAGAGCACGCCCAGCCCGACGCCGCGCAGGAACACCCCCCGGCAGATCTCCAGGAAGTAGCGGTAGGGGATCAGGTAGCTCACCTGCTGGATGATCCAGGGCATGTTCGCAATGGGGAACATGAACCCTGATAGCAGCACCGCGGGGATGATGATGAAGAACGCGGCCAGCAGCGCCTGCTGCTGGGTGTAGGAGACGGTGGAGATGAGCAGGCCCATGCCCAGGGAGGTGAGGATGAAGACCAGCGCCACGCCGAACAAGAGCAGGACGCTGCCCTGGATCGGGATGCCGAACCAGAAGCGAGCCAGGAGGATGATCTCCGTGGCGCCGACCAGCGCCATCGCGGCGTAGGGCAGGCTCTTGCCGACAAGCAGCTCGATAGGGCGGACGGGCGTGACGAGGAGCTGCTCCAGCGTGCCCACTTCGCGCTCCCGGACGATTGACTGGCTCGTCCACACCGTTGTGAGGACCATGATGATCAGCCCGAAGACGCCGGGCACCATGTAATTGGCACTGCGCAGGTCGGGGTTGTACCACACGCGCGGAACCATCTCGACACTGGGCACATCGCTCTGCAGGCCCGCGCTGCTGAGGCGCGCGAGTGTGATGCGCCGACCGTGGCTCTGCAGCAGCGCCGTGACGTAGGAGGCGGCAGTGTTCGCGGTCACGGGGTCGGTGCCGTCCAGGTACAGCGCGACTGAGGCGCCCTCGCCCCGCCGCAGGTCCCGGGCGAAGTCCATCGGGATGTGCAGCGCCACCTGGGCGTGGCCGGCATCAAGCTCGGTCTTGAGGTCGCGGAAGTCCTGCACGTGGCCCACCAGGTCAAGGTAGAAGCTGGCGCGGATGCTGGCTGCAATCGCCCGGCTCTCCCGGCTCGTGCTCTGGTCACAGATGACCACAGGCACATGCCTGACGTCAGTGGTGGCGGCGTAGCCGAAGATCATCACTTGCAGGATCGGGGCGACGATCAACAGACGCACGAGGACGGGGTTGCGCCGCATCTGGCGCAGCTCCTTGCGGATCACCGACCTCAGGCGCCTCATTCGATCGTGCATCAGCCAGCTACCAGCTTCCAGCTATCAGCACTCAACGGCCGGGCATGCAGCCGCGCTCCGTGTCCATCGCCATTCGCAGAGAGCAGGGACCCCGTTCGCCGCTGCGCTGTCATGCGCGATCACCCATGGTCCGCCATCCTCACTCAAGCGACTTCCGGAAGGCCTTCGCGGCCAGGACCACGAGCAGCAGCGCGATGACCACCAGGGCCACAGTCTCCCGCACGAACAGGCCGATCCCGGTGCCCTTCAGGTAGATGGCGCGGATGATGACCAGAAAGTGCGTGGCCGGGAAGATCTGCGCGATGTACTGCAGCACTCGGGGCATCGACCGCAGCGGGAAGACGAAGCCCGTCAGCAGCATGGTGGGCAGCATGGTGGTCAGGAACGCCAGCAGCGTGGCGAGCTGGTGTGTGCGCGTGAGGCTCGACACCAGCAGGCCGATGGCCAGTGAGGCCACCAGATAGACGGCCGTGACGCCCAGCAGCGCCCGCAGATCGCCCTCCGGCGCCACGCCGAAGATCAGCCAGCCCACCACGATGCACAGCACCACGTCGAAGATGCCGATGAAGGCGTAGGGGGTGAGCTTCCCGAGCACGATCTCCATCGGCGCGATGGGCGAGGCGGCCAGCCCCTCGAAGCTGCCCGACTCCCGCTCGCGCACGATGCAGCCGGAGGTCAGCAGCGCCGCCAGCATCATCATCAGCACCGCGATCAGGCCCGGGACCACGAAGTTGATGCTCTTCACCTCGGGGTTGTACAGCACCCGCGGCTCAACGCCCAGCGGTGGCGCGGCGGTGGAGGCCGGAATGCCCGCGCGCCTCACCCAGCGCCGCACCAGCTCCACCGAGTGCCGGCGCATGACCGCCTCCATGTAGCCCAGCGCCACCCCCGCAGTCTGCGAGTCCGCGCCATCCAGCAGCACCTGCACTCGCCCCGTGCGTCCCGACGCGATCTCGGCGGCGAAGCCCGAAGGGATCACCAGCGCGAAGCGGACCCGGCCGTGCTCCACCAGGCGCTGCATCTCGCTCGTGTCGTCAATGAGCCCGTGCAGCGTGAAGTAGTCGCTGCGCACCATGGAGTCCACGAGCTCGGCACTGGCCTCCGAGCGGTCCCAGTCCTGCACGGCGAAGCGCAGCTCCCGCAGGTCGAAGTTGATGGCGTAGGCATACAGAAGCAGCAACATGATCGGCAGCAGCACGATGATGCCGAGACTGCGCGGGTCCCGCCAGTTGTGAAGCCACTCGGCGCGGGCCACCGCCATGGTCCGCCGCAGTGCATCGGGGCACCTCATTGCTCGTCGCCCCTCGCGTCTCCGACCAGCGCCACGAAGACGTCCTCCAGCGACGGTCGCGTGGGCCGGACGTCCCGGACCCCGAGGCCCGCCTGCTCCAGTGCCTCGGTCATCCGGGCGCAGGGGTCGTCCGCCTCCTCAGCCACCCGGACGCGCACTCGGGAGCCCGAGAGTGCGGCGTCCATCACGAAGTCCAGCCCAGACAGGGTCTCCACCGCCCGCAGGGGCGCCGCAACGTCAGCCACGAAGACCAGGTCCTCCAGCGTCCGGAGGAGCGCCTGCGGGGTGTCCAGCGCGATCAGCCGCCCACGGCTGATCATACCAAGACGCGTGCAGCGCTCCGCCTCCTCCATCAGGTGGGTGGTGACCAGCACCGTGGTGCCCTCGGCGGCGAGGTCGGCGATGAGGTCCCAGAACTGCTGGCGAGTCTGCTGATCGACGCCGGAGGTGGGCTCGTCGAGGAAGACGATGGGCGGCGAGTGCACGATGGCGCAGGCCAGGGCCGCGCGCTGCCGCCAGCCGGTGGCCAGCGTCCCGGTGAGCTGGTCGATGACGTCCTGCAGTCCGACGATCTCGATGAGCTGCTCGATCCGCGGGCGGACGTCCTCGGCCTCGATGCCGTAGAGGCCGGCATAGAACTCCAGGTTCTCCCGGGTGGTCATGTCAGGATAGAGGGAGAAGAGCTGGGGCATGTAGCCGATGCGGGTGCGCAGCCGCTCAGTCTCGGTGGCGGCGTCCAGGCCGGCGACGCGCGCGTGACCCTCACTGGGCAGGAGCAGGCCGTTGAGCATGCGGATGGTGGTGGACTTGCCGGCCCCGTTGGGTCCCAGGAAGCCGAAGACCTCACCGCGGTCGATGCTGAAGCTGATGTGATCCACCGCCACGAAGTCCCCGAAGCGCTTCGTCAGATCCTCCACCACGATGGCCGGACCGTTTCTCTCAGCCACCGCGCTCCGCCTCCAGCACCAGCAGCGCGTCCTCCAGGCCCGGCTCGATGGCCCGTGCCTCATGCACCTCGATGCCCCTCTCCTGGAGCATGCCGCGCAGCGCCTGGCAATCGGGGCCGTCCTCCGCCACGCTGACCCGGAGGCTGGCGCCGAGCGCGGAGACGCCACGCACGCCCCCAACCCCGCGCAGTACCTCGCGGGCGGCCTGAGGGCGGTCGGCGGCGACCTCGATGAGCCCGGCGGTGTGCCGCTCCACGAGCTGTTGGGGCGTCCCGGTGTCGATGATGCGCCCTTCGGCGATGACGCCCAGCCGCCCGCAGCGCTCAGCCTCGTCGGCATCGGGCGTGGCCACCAGCACCGTCACGCCCTCGGTGGGGAGCCCGTAGACGATGCGCCACAGATCGCGGCGGGAGACGGGGTCCACGCCGCGCGTCGGCTCATCCAGCAGCAGCACCTGGGGCCGGTGGATAAGCGCGCAGATGAGGGCGGCCTTCTGCCTCATGCCGCCCGACAGGGCATCCGCGCGGCGGTCGGCGAACTCAGCCAGGTCCGTGGCCTGCAGCAGCTCCCGCCGCCGCCCGGCCATCTCGGCGCGGTCCTGGCAGAAGAGGTCGGCGAAGTAATCGATGTTCTCGTCGATGGACAGGTGGCCGTGAAGCGCGAAGGTCTGCGGCAGGTATCCCAGCCGGCGGCGGACCTGCTCGGGCTGGCTGAGCACATCGATCCCGGCGACGGACACCGACCCGGCGTCGGGCTGCAGCAGGCCTGCGAGCAGCCGCATGGTGGTGGTCTTCCCGGCGCCGTCGGAGCCCACCAGGCCAAAGATCTCGCCTGCCCTGACCTCAAGCTCCAGCCCATCCACGGCGCGTATCGGGCCGAAGCGCTTGCACAGCCCCTCGGTGCGGACGCTGATCTCATCCATGGGCCTCAGCGGACGAAGATGGTGACATCCGCGGGCATGCCCGGCTTGAGCCGCCCATCCCGGTGCCGGGGTCGCACGCGGACCTCGTAGACCAGCCGCGTGCGCTCGGCCTTGGTGAGCACGTACTTGGGGGTGAACTCCGCCTCCTCAGCGATCCAGTAGACCTCGGCCTCGAAGGGCTGGTCCCAGCCGTCCACGGCAATCTGCGCGCGCTGGCCCACCTCCACCAGCGGCATCTGCGGCTCGGGCACGAACACGGTGACCCACAGGTCGTCGGGGTCCACCACCGTGACCAGGGAGCTGCCGGGCGAGACCACCTCACCGGCCTCCGCGTTGATGCTGTCCACGATGCCGGCCGAGGGTGCGGCGACGACGTGCTTGCCGAGGCTGATGGCGGCCTCCTCAGCGGCGGCCTCCGCGCGTTCGGCCTCTCTGGCGGCCACCTCGGCCTGCTGGCGCGACACCTCCGCCTCCCGCTGTCGCCGCCGAGCCAGCCCGAGCCCGGCGCGGGCCTCGTCTACCTGCCGCCGCGCGATGCGGATCTGCTCCTCAGTGGGGCCCTTGCGCAGCGCAGCCAGCCGCTCCTCGGCGGCAGCCACCGCCTCCCGAGCCTGATCCACCTGGGCCTCGGCGGCCCGGATGTCCTCCGGCCGGGTACCCTCTCGCAGCAGAGCGAGCTGCTCCTGCGCCTGGCGGCGAGCGGCCTTGGCCTGGTCCACCTCCGCCGCCGCCGCCCGGATGGTCTGCGGCCGCGGGCCCTCCTCAGCCTTCTCCAGCGCCGCCTGCGCCGAGCGCAGGGACTCCGCGGCCGTCTCTGCAGCCGTCTGAGCCTGCTCCAGGGCATCGGCGGAGACCACGCCATCATCGTGGAGCTGCTGCATACGCGCGGCGTCCTTCTCCGTCTTCTGGGCCCGCGCCCGAGCGCTCGCCACCGCCGCCCGGGCCTGCTCGATGTCCTGCTCCCGCGTGCCCTCTCTCAGCTCCTCGAGCCTGGCCTCAGCCGCCCGGACGCGCTCATCAGCCTGCGCCACGGCCGCCTCCGCCTGCGCGATCTCCTGTTCCCGCGGTCCCTCCACCGCCCTGGCAAGCTGCTCCTCGGCGGCGCGACGCTGCGCCTCGGCCTGCCGGACGCCGGCCTCCGCCTCACGGATGGCCTCCGGACGCGCCCCGGCCAGCAGGTCGGCCAGGCGTGCCTCCGCCGTGGCCACCGCCAGCCGGGCGCGCTCCACCTCGGCGGCCAGCACTCCGGCCTGCACTGACGCCGCAGTCGCCGACTGGGACTCGCGCTGGCGGGCGGCGGCGCTGGCCGCCTCCGCCTGCGACAGCCTCGCCTCCCCCAGCTCCGTGGCCAGCTCTGCCAGCGGGTCGCCCGCCGCCACCGCATCGCCCTCGTCGATGCTCAGCCGCAGCACCCGGCCGGCCACCTCGCTCCCCACCTCCGTGCTGGTAGCCTCAACGGTCCCGGACAGCACCAGGCGGTCGGTCGGGGCCTCCTCGGACCGCAGGAGGAAGTACCACACAGCCACGCCCCCTCCCATCAGAATCAGCGGCACGAGGATAATCGCGCGCCGCGTCATCGTATCGTCGCCTCCACTGCTTCGGCCCCGTCTCCTGAGAGCAGGCGGCACAAGCCGCCCCCACCCGAATCTGATTCCCGCGTTATGTATGATTTACATGTTTCGCTCAGTGTAGTCATGCGCAAGACTCGGTCAAGCCCGGGACAGCTCACCGCAGCACATCCTCGCCGCGATATGCCAGGGCCTCGCCGCCATGCAGCCATCCCTCCACCACCGCCCCATTGGCGTCGAGCTTCACCGCCGCAACGTCTGCGTCGGTGCTCACATCCATGGCGGACAGCTCGCCGCCACCGGTCCGCCACAGGATGATGACCTCGCCCTCCGGCAGCGCGGCGCGGATGGCATGGCAGCTCTCGGAGCGCTGCACCGACGCCGCCGTGGGCGGCTGCTCGCCAGCGCGATGAGGCCGGATGACGGTCGCGAAGTGCTGCCGGCTGGCCGGCTGGGGCGTCTCGGCGGTCATGTGCCACTGGGTCAGCGTGATGCGCGGCCGCGGCGGGGGATCGAACTGGTCCGTCTGGCTCAGCGCCAGGCCCTCCGGCTCCAGCATGTCGATGCGGCAGCCGGCGTCGCCCACGACCAGCCGAATGTCGTGCTGTCCACCGATCTGCATCTGTTCGGGCGAGTGCAGCCAGTACTGGAAGGTCTGCGGCTGCGGCGTCGCAAGCTCGTCGAAGATGACGACCAGATGAGGCTTGACGAAGAGGATATGCCGCGTGAACTGCTCGACGAGGCCGTCAGGATAGGCGCTACCGGCCTCCCCCGCCACGTAGTCGAAGCTCTCGGAGGTCTCGAAGGCCACGATCCTCCCCTCGGCAGCGGCGCTGTGGGGCATCTGGCCCTGCCCGCCCACGGTGATGGAGTTGACCGATCGCGTGGACCACATCCACTGCTTGTGATGCTTGCTCCCGTAGCTGTCACGCCGCCCCGTGCGGATCAACAACGGATCCCCGTAGGCATACAGCAGGAAGGCGTTCTGGGCCTCATACCCGTGGCTCTGAGAGCCGAAGGGGCTGGACTTGAACTCGATCTGCACGTCGCGGCGGGCGTCGGTGATGTCGGTGTGCAGCAGCGCCAGGCCGGTGCCGCGGAAGAGCTTGGAGGAGGGCAGCTCTGAGATCGGCCGGCTCTCCACGTCGGGGAGCGCCCCGCGGATGAAGCCGATGTAGCCGCCGGTCTGCGACGGACCGCCGATGCGCTCCACGTAGTCCTGCCAGTAGGGCTGCTGCGCCTGGGCGGCGAAGACGCTCATCAGCGTCCGGTTGTCCTGGGCCTCCCGGCCGCCGGTCAGGTCGCCGAAGCCCCCGCGGGGCACGTTCGGCGGCATGACATAGAGCGCGAAGCCGCCGCACGCGGAGAAGAAGGGCTTCCGGTAGCCGTCGATGCCCAGGACCACCCGCTGCACGTCCTGCCACCACGTGAAGCACGTCAGGTAGCTGGCCCAGTAGGCCGAGCCCTCGTGCCAGCCGCCGTCATCGTCGCTCCACACCGGGTAGACGTTGAAGAACACGTTCTCGGCGAACCACAGCCAGTCGGCGGCCTCCGGGATCTCGTCCAGGAACGCGATGGCCACCTCGCCCAGGAAGTGCCAGGCGCGGTTGGAGTGGCTGGAGTAGGGCCGCCACAGGTGCCGGGGGCAGAGGTGGTTGTACATCTCCTCCCCGCGCACCCGCATGACCTCGCGGCACCTCTGCCTCTCCTCCTCGTTCAGCAGGTCGTTCACGAAGGTGTAGGTGCGCGAGAAGTAGTAGTTGTAGGGCATGCCGGCCTCGTCGTTATAGCGATAGCCTGTGGCGCCCTTGGGGTCCCACCCGGCCGCCGCCATCAGCAGCTCCCGCGCCTTCTGGCCGTACTCCTCCTGCCCGCCCAGCAGCCGCGTGAAGGCCAGCGTGGCGGCGCTGTTGAGGACCCTGATGGTGTAGGTGCGGTTGCCCCACCAGATGCTCCTCCACTCGTCGCTGCCCCGCACCATATCCTCGGGGTACTTCGGCGGCTCCTCGGTGGGCGGCGGATCGGCCATGATCTCCTCACACGCCGCCACCAGGCTCTGGTAGCGGTCGCGCAGTTGTCCCTGCGCCAGCTCCCTCAGCCTCGGGAGCTCGTCCGGGCGCACGAACAGCCGGGGATGCTCGTCGGGCACCCGCACCAGCAGCTCCCCTCGCTGGGGCATGGGGAACCGCACCGCGTCCTCGGCGAATGTGAAGGATCGGGGCTTGCTCCACTGCGAGCGCCTGTTCTCCTCGCCCACGAAGGCTACCCGCCACCACAGGCGCTCGGCCGGGAGCGTCAGCGGCGGGCAGTGCACGCTCAGCTCCAAGCCCTGCGCCTCGTAGACGATATCTCGAAAGTCCCGGTCGCGGGCGACCTCCAGCGCGTAGACGCGGGCCCCCTCCTGGGGGCGCCAGCAGAAGCCCGGGGGGTTCGTGGCGGACGCGCTGCCGTCCGCCGGCCGGAAGCCCCACTCCCGCTCGCCAGCGGGCGTGTCATCGAACTGCGCCTGCGCGAAGGCCGCTGCTGCCACCATGACCACCGCCGTCAGGACGATCATCGCTCGAAGCATGGAGACCTCCATCGTCTGCGAGCTATCCGGGAAGGTCGAAGGCGTGCACCAGCCCCGCGGTCGTCGTCACCGCCACGCGGCCGCCGACCAGCGACACCGAGAGGGCTCGGGCGTCGGCCGGCCCCATGGCCAGCACCTCGCCATCGCCGTCGATAATCGCCACGCCCGCAGCGCCGGCGGCCGCGACGAAGCGGGGCTCGTCACCGGGCAGGCGGATCATGTCGCCGACGCCGCCCGGCAGCGGCGTCCGCCAGACCGGCTCTCCGTCCGCGTCGAAGGCGTAGACGTTGGCGCTCTCGGCCGCGACCACGATCTCCTCCACCCCATCACCATCCAAATCGGCGGGGATAATGGCCGTCACCCGGTCGCCCACGTTCTGCTCCCACAGGCCCGAGCCGTCGCCGTCGAAGCACAGCAGCTCGCCCAGGTCCGTGCCCACCAGGATCTCCGCCAGATCGTCTCCATCGACATCGGCCGAGCCCACCGCGGTCTGCTCCGGGCCGAAGCGGCTGGCGCTGAAGATACGCGTCCCGTCCTGGTCGATGAGGTTCAGCCGGTAGTACGCGTTCCCGCCGACGATCTCCGGGAGCCCGTCGCCGTCGAAGTCATCGGCGTGGCCGACGGTCGCGGAGTGCGCGTAGATGATGTTCTTCCACAGCATCTGGCCATCCGCGTCGTAGGCCATGTACTGCCAGCTCCGGCAGCCGATGACAATCTCCGGCGTGCCGTCGCCGTCGAGGTCGGCCGGCAGGATGGTCATGACGTCGCTGTCGATGCCGCGGTATCGCGGCGGCGTGATCTCCCACAGCAGCTCGGCGTCGGGCGAGATGCGACCCAGCGTCGCCATGTTGTTGCCGAAGATGACCGACGCGCGGCCGTCGCCGTCGAGATCCATGCAGGCGAGCGCGTTGATCTGGGACCGGTCCAGCTCGTCGGCCGTCCACAGCGCCTCGCCCTCGGCGGAGAGGGCCCGAATCTGCCCCGATTCGGCGCCCACCACGACCTCCGTCCGGCCGTCGCCGGTCAGGTCCCCGGAGGCCATGGCCGTGATCCGCGCCCGCTCGCCCGGCTGCGTCCCGCGGATCTCAAGCTCCGCCAGGTAGACGCGGGAGTCCTCGCGGTCGGGGCTGATGGTCAGCCGCACCTGCCGCGCGCGCTGGTGGACCTGCGCCTCCATGAGGGTGTTGACGTTGCCGCCGAATCGCTCCGTGCCCACGTCCTCGAAGGGCGTGCCTAGATCGCGCACGTCCTCCTGGAAGCCATCGCTGCTGATCCACAGGCGGCGCCGGCCGATGTCCCAGTCCTCGCTCATGTGCCACTCGCGGAGCATGATGGTGCTGATCTCGGTCTCCCCGGGCAGCTCAGCAGTGATGGTCACCGTCTCCCCGTCCGGCCACATCACTGAGTGGTAGGAGCTGCTGAACATGCCGTCGATGAGCTTGTCCACCGGCTCGTAGCGGCCGTAGGGCTCCCTGTCGGCGCTGATGCTCGCCACCGGCAGCGTCTCCAGCGGCGCCTCGAAGCCGCCCGCCTCCCAGGCCTGGGCCAGCTCCGGCGCCTCGACGCCCGCGCCCATCTCGGTCGCGGCCGCGGCGGGCATCGCCAGCACGCGCTCGCGGATCGCCGCAATCTGCTCCGGCGCGTCGCCGGCAGCGAAGCGGAGCTCGGCCGGGCCGTCCGGCGACAGCTCGGTCGCGCCAGTCGTCACCAGCAGGTCCTCGCCCAGCAGCACCATCTCCGCCTCACCGTCGATGCCCATGGCGGCGAGGCCCTCCGGGCCCAGGGCGATGACCTCGGCGCCCTCCGGCCGCTCGACCACGAACAGCCCCCGGCCCACGCGCCGGGCGGCGACCTCGCGAGGCCGGTCCTGCGCGTGGGAGTGGATGACGTTGGCGAAGCGGTAGCTGTCCCCGACCTCCATCGGCCGCGTAACCTGCTGCGAGAGGCGGAAGACGGGCATGTTGCCGACCATCTTCATCTCCTCGATGCTGGACGGCGCCCCGTCGAGGTTCATCACCTGCAGGCGCATGGGCCGGTGCATCACCGTGCAGGTGCCGGCCTCAAGCTCCGCGTGACCCCACGGCCGCCAGCAGCAGCGGAGCGTGTAATCCGCCGCCTCCAGGGCCTCCACCTCGTCGCTGACCAGCACGTAGTCGTTGGGCCGCCAGACGATGGCGCGCGTCCACGAGGTGCCGTTGTACTCCGGCAGGCGCGTCTGCGCGAAGCAGACCGCCTCCAGCTCCTCCGCGCGCAGCAGCTCCGTCACAGCCGGGGCGTCCTGCGACCGCCCGTCGCGGATGATGACCAGCGAGCTGTGATACTTGGGCGCGTTCTTGATGTACTCGCCATCCACCAGCAGCGGCTCGCCGCCGTGGGCGTAGCGGATGATGGCGTTGGCGTCCCAGTGCATGTGTGTGCCGCGGCCGAAGCCGTCCAGCAGCAGGTAGGCGTCTGACTCGTCCAGCCCCGCGCGGAAGCTCATCTTGTTGAAGCACCGCTCCAGGGGGACCTTCGGCTCTGTAGGGTAGGGGCTGCGCCTGATGCCCTCGTCGTAGGCGGCGGGCGGCAGGTCGGCGACCGTCAGCCCCACGTGCTCGGCGGGAGCCCGTGGCTCGATGTCCAGGGCGTAGGTCTGCCCGAAGGGGTGGCCGTTGCTGCCCCCGGCGTGCTCGGTCATCCACAGAATCTCGGGGTCGCGGTAGTACCAGGCGATCTTGAAGATGCAGTCGGCGATACCGGAGGTGGCCTTGTAGGCGGAGTGGTCCCCGTAGGCGGACTGGTAGCCGGCGTTGTCCATGACCATCATGGCGACCTCTGCGGTCTCCCGCCCGTGGCCCTCGTCGAACCAGGTGGTGTCGCCGCCCGCCAGGGAGTAGGTCATCACGTGCATCATCGGCAGCCACACGTAGCTGGCGGCGTCCTCCAGCGGCTTGGGGGAGTGCTTCAGGCCGCGGAAGACGCCCTCCGCGATCTCCAGCCACATGTCAGCGCGCTCCATGAGGCGCGAGTTCTGTCCGTAATGGCGCTTGAAGTAGCTGCCCACGAAGTAGGCGCCCAGCGCCGGGAAGGTGTTATGGTTGTGCGGCACGTCGGTGTTCTCGCGCCAGTGCTCCAGACGCCGCTCGTAGCCCTGGTAGAGGTCACACTCTACCATCAGCCGCAGCACCAGGTTGGTGAAGCGCAGCCGCTCCTCATCGCTGAACAGCCCGCTCTCCTCCAGCAGGTCCCACGTCACGCCCACGCGGTAGGTCCAGGCATCGCGGAAGTCCCGGTCGTAGCGCGACAGCGGCATGGTGGCGATGTACTCGTCGGTCTCGAAGTACTCCGCCAGGGCGTGCATCATCGCACGGTAGACCGCGCCTTCCATCGGGTCACCGGTGCGGTGGTAAGCCACGCCATGAGCGATGAGCCGCGCCACGCCCCGGCGCCCCTCGCCGGGTGCGAAGAGCCTCTCCCGGCCAAGCTCGATCGCGGCGTCGCGCTCCTCGGCCGTCATGGCCTCGCCGCCGATCTCCAGCACCATCTGCCGGCCGAGCGTCAGCGAGTCCCCCGCCGGGGCGTCAGCGATGACCTCTGCGAAGGCCTCGGCGGCGCGGGCAGTCCCCTCCGCGGTGCTGCCGCCCACCAGGAGAACGTTGTGCCCCTCCCCCCACGGATCGTGCACCGAGCGTATCACGTAGCCGTCGGCCCCGGCGTAGGCCGTGTCAAGGCAGACGAAGAAGTTGTGGTACAGCCGCGCCACGTGCCGGTTGTTGTCCAGGTGCCCCAGCAGGATGACGCTCTGCCCATCCGCCTCCTCGAAGCTCAGGGCCCCGTCGGTCACCATGGGCAGCTCCGCGCCGGTGGCCTGACGCACGGCCGTCTGCACCACCCGCGCGGCCTCCGACCAGGCCCGGTCATCGGCGTGGCAGATGACCGCCCGCGGCTCGCCGCCATCGACGATGGGCGTGTCGAGGTGCAGCGGCATCAGCTCATCGGGCTGGATCTCCAGGCTGTGGAGCAGCTCAAGCTCGGCCTCCCGCCGGTCCTGCTGCGACAGGACCGGGCAGGCGCAGGCGAGCACGAGCGCGATGAGCAGCAGCATGTAGTGCATCAGCGATCACCCTCTCGGGAGGCGCTGCTGGCACAGATGCACACGGACCGGGAGGGGGATTTCATGGCCCGGACGCGGTTCTCCTGCACGGGGGCAGGGATCGCAGGCTGGAAGCCCGCGCCACGGGAGAGGCGATGCCTCTCGTCGTCGAAGACACCCTGCCTTCCGAGGCCAACGCCGAGCTCTGGCGGGCAGGAGACCAGGTCGTGGGAGGCGAATGGGCCCACCCATCATGGCTCAGCGAGGTGATCGTCGTGACCCGACGCGCGCTCGTCATCACCATCGTTCTCCTCGTGCTGATCATCGGCTTCTCCACTGCGCAGACCGTGCGCAGCGGCGGGCTGGAGAACCTGGCCCTGGACGCGCAGGTCGAGGCCAGCTCCTCCGCGACCGACTTCGACGGCAAGTACGGCCCGCCACGGGCCATCGATGGCAGCGGGGACACCCGCTGGGCCTCCGCCCACGGGGCGGAGCTGCCGCAGTGGCTGCAGGTGACCTTCGAGCGGCCCACCACGGTGGACACGCTCGTCATCGAGCAGTCCTCGCTCGCCCGCATCTACGCCAACGCCGAGCGCGTGGAGCTCTCCTTCTCAGAGGGCGAGACCGTGGAGGTGGCGCTGGAGGACACCTCGGCGCCGCAGATCGTGCGCTTTGAGGCCCGGGAGACCGAGTGGCTGCGGGTGACGTTCCTGTCGGTGTACCAGCAGAAGGTCTACGTGGGCATCGACGAGCTGCAAATCTTCCGTGACCCCGACAAGGTGGTGCAGCCAGTGATCCCGCCCAGGCAGCGCTGGGAGCATCCGGACCTGACGGCGGAGGGGCGAGAGGTACACCCGTGCGTGAACAAGATGCCCGCGGATGTGGAGCGGGCGCGAGAGAACATGGAGCGCTACCAGTGGCTGGCGGAGTACGTCGAGAACATGCAGGCGCAGGCCGACGAGTGGCTGGAGCGCTCCGACGAGTGGATCCTGGAGATGATCCCTGAGCCGGGTGCCTGCTTCGCCTACGGGCGCACCGGCTGCCCCATCTGCGGCGCGAGCTGGGGCACCTGGGGCGGGGCGCGCTGCTCCTGGGATAACCCCGGCCACGTCACCTGCGCCAACGGGCACGTGCTGCCCGACGAGGAGCACCCCGACCCCGGCACCGGCTACGTCGGCGAGGACGGGCGCATCCACTACTTCGTTGGCTCCTGGAACGCGTGGGTGGTCGAGAAGCTGCAGTTCGACGCCCTGCGCCCGCTGTGCCTGACCTACCTGTTCACCGGGGACGAGCGGTACGCAGAGAAGGCCGCCGTGATCATGGACGGGATCGCCACCATCTACCCCTCCTGCGACAAGGGCTCGTGGGACTACCCCTCCGACCCGCCCAGCGGCCGCCTCAATCGCCCGTGGTATCAGGTGGCGCGGGTGCTGATCCACTACGTGGACTTCTATGACGAGATCTTCGACTCCCCGGCGCTGGATGAGCCGTCGCTGGTCGATGGTCTCACCCGCCGGGAGAACATCGAGGAGAACCTGCTGCGCAACGGCGCCTGGTACTGCTACGAGCAGTCGCTCAAGGGCGGGCTGCACAACGGTGAGGCCGACTACATCCGCGGCGCGCTGGCGGTCGGCTGCGTGCTGGGCATCGATCACTACATCGACTGGGCGCTGGACGGGCCCTACGGCATTCGCAGCATGATCGCCAACAACGCCGACCGCGACGGCCGCTACTACGAGACCTCGCTGAGCTACGCGCTGCACGCGAGGAACCTCTATCTCACCTTCTCCGAGCCGCTGCTCAACTACCGCTCCCAGAAGTACCCCCGGGGCGTGAACCTCTACGAGGACGACAAGTTCCTGACATTCTACTTCCTGCCGGACTCCCTGTTCGACTGCGCCGGGCACATGCCGCGCTACGGCGACACCGGCCCTGACACCGCCTCCAGCTATCCCACCGATCCCATCTTCTCGCAGCGGGACTACCAGTTCGCCGAGGTCTGCTACCGGCGCACGGAGGGCGGCGCCCGGGAGCGCTTCGCCGGCGCCATGACCTACATGGCCGGCCCGCGGGGGGAGCAGATCCGGTCCTCGGGCCGCCAGAGCATGTGGATGCTCTTCCACGCCGGCGAGTTCCCCGGCCAGGCGGAGGTGGAGTTCATCCGCCGGCGGCTGACCTCGACCGACTTCTTCGGCCAGAAGGGCATCGCGATCCTGCGGGCTGGAGAGGACACCGAGGCCCAGGCGGCGCTGCTGCGCTTCGGCCAGTCCCTCAACCACGGGCATAACGATGACCTCAACCTCAACTACTACGCCCTGGGCTACGAGGTAACGTACGATCTCGGCTACTCATTCGGCTCAACGCACACTCAGGTGGGCTGGGCCAGGCAGACCGCCAGCCACAACCTGGTGGTGGTCGATGAGACCCCCCAGCACCAAGCGGGCTGCGGCAGCGGCGGGAGCCTGCTGCTCATCGACGAGCTGCCCGGCCTGCGCGTAGTGGAGGCGGAGGCGAAGGCCGCCTACCTCAGCCAGGGCGTGGACCGCTACCGGAGGCTGGTGGCGCTGGTGGGCGAGGGTCCGCAGCGCTACCTCATCGACCTCTTCCGGGTCCGCGGCGGCTTCCAGCACGACTACATGCTGCACGCGCTGAACGACGAGCTGAGCATCGAGGGCGTGGAGGTGGGCGAGCCGGAGCCCGGCTCGCTGGCCGGCCCGGAGTACGAGTGGGGCAAGATGCAGGGCAATGACGGCGACATGATCGGCCATCCCAACAAGCCCTACTGGAACCCGCCGCCGGGCAACGGCTACGGCTTCCTGGTGGATGTGCGCCGGGGCGAGGCTGACGGACAATGGACCGCCACCTGGGAGATCGACCCCTCCCGCGAGGCTCGCGTGCGCGCCATCGGCCTCCCGGAGCCGGAGACCGAACTGATCACCGCCTGGGCGCCGGGCATCTACCCGCGCTTCCCGAAGGCCGCCTACGTCTGCGCCCGGCGCACCGGCGAGAACCTGGAAAGCACCTACGCCACCGTGCTGGAGCCCATCGACCGCGCCCAGGCCCGCCACGGCGTCCGGGCGCTGGAGATACTCAGCTCTGCCGAGCTCACCGGCGGCTCCATGAAGTACGTGAGCGGGATCGACGTGGCCTTGTTCAAGGCCGAGGCCCACGGCGACCGGATGACCTTCCCGGCATCGGTGCCTGAGGAGGGCGACTACCTCGTCACCGTGGGCCACTACCTCTCGCCGGCCTACGGCACCGCGCGGCTGCTCATCGACGGTGAGCCGGTCGGCGAGCCCTTCCGGGGGACCGCGGACGGCGTGGCCCCGGCTCGGCCCGCTGAGCTGGGGACGGTGCACGTGACGGCCGGCCAGCACGAGATGGCGGTGGAGCTGGTGGCGCCCGACGCGGAGGAGGGGCGCTACTGGATGGGCCTCACCTTCGTCGGCTTGCAGCCCGCGGACGAGGCGACGCAGGGACCGGTCGAGCCGCGGATCGCCGGCGCACGCCGCCTGCAGGCCGACCGCGAGGGCGCAGCGGGGGTTCACGTGGTGGGCCGCGACGGCGTCGAGGACCGGCTCTTCGCCGCGCTCGACGCCCGGCCGGCGGACTACGGCGGCGGCTACGCGGCCGCCGCCCGCCTGGCCTGGCTACGCACAGATGACCGCGGCCCGGCGCAGCTCGGCATCATCGGCGGCGCTGAGCTGCGCGCGCCCCACCTGAGCGTGCGCCTGGCCCGCGACGCCTGGCGCGCCACGGTGGTGGAGGTCGATGACGACGCGGGCGAGGTGGTGCTGGACGTCCAGGGGGCCGACCTGCCGGAGGGCGAGGCCGTGCGCGGGCAGGCCGTCTACTTCAGCAACCCGCGGTACTCCCGCAACACCGTGTATCACGTGGACAGCACCCGCCGCGATGGCGGCCGCTTCCGCCTCAGCGTGCGGGAGGCCACCTTCCTGCTGGGCAAGGCCGTCATCGACGGACCGCCGCTCGACGCCCATACGCTGGCGAGCCTGGTGCCGCACGACTACGCCCGCATCCGATCCCGCGGCCAGGTCCCGGAGGAGGCCGACTTCTTCGCCGACAAGCTCGTGACCACCGAGGACGGCACGGCATCAACGACGCTTCGCCGGGTCGTCTACGGGCAGCCACAGCAGCTTCAGGTGGACTCGGTTGAGGGCTTCGGCGACGGCGACGTCTGCTACTACCATGACATCCGCCCCGGCGACGAGGCGGTCATCCTCGCGCACGCCTCCCTGACGCGAACCGCCGGCTCCGACTTCGCCCTGCGAACGAATGTGCCGCTGACCCTCGAGGGAGCCACGCACTACCGCCTGCAGGACGCCGACGAGTGGACGGCCGCGCCGGAGGGGAAGATACCGGCGGGGGCCGAGGCCGTTCGGTGGCCGCTTCCACGACAGTGACTCACGCGGTCGAAGCGATGCCGCGCCGCCGTGGCGCTCGGGCGCGGATTCCAAGTGTCGGTAGAACGCGCGGGCGAGGGCGCCCGCGCCCCAGCACTTACCTGGCTTGCAGGCGGGGAGTCTCGGCCAGGTGACGTGCGCTACGCCTCCTCCAGCTCCTCGAGCAGCCCCTCCGGGACGCTGGCGGCGTAGGGCCGCGGTACGCCGTCGCGGTCGGAGTTGAAGATCACCCATCGCCGGTCGGGGCTGAAGTAGGGGTGCGGGTGGGTGTACTGCGGCCGGCCGATCGAGGCCAGGGAGCGGCAGAGGACGCGCGAGCGACCGGTCGTGATGGACCCGACCACGATGGGATGCCCCGGCTCCCGGGTATCGGAGACGAAGAACCGGCCGTCGCGCGAGGCGTTGGGGTGGCAGAAGGTGTGGCCGGCCGCCACCGCGCGGGCCGGCCCGTCGTCCGGCCGCACGGCCAGCAGGTTGCCGGCGCGCATGGTGCCGCGGGCGTTCGCGTGCGAGACGGTGAGCAGCACCTCGCCGGTCTGTCCGATCCAGCACTGGTGCCCCTGGCAGCGGGCGGTGTGAGGCAGCCCCACGGGCAGCTCCGTCTTCTCCCCCTCCGGGTCGATGACGTAGAGCGTAGCCCCTTGCTTGCCCGTGAGGCCCCTGATGCGCCCCTCCGCGTCGAAGCTGCAGCCGCGATTGTGCTGGATGAGGTAGAGCTGCCCGGCCGCCGGCTCGATCTGCGGGTGGGGATTGCAGATCTCCGGGTCCTCGTGGATCACGCGCCAGGTGCCGTCCTGCAGGTCGGCGCGGACGATGCCGAACCGCCGCGGCCCCAGCCGGCAGCCGTAGATGTAGGTGCGGCCATCGGGAGCCGCCGAGCCCAGGCTGCGGATCCGCGGCGCTCCGCTCAGCTCGATGCGCTCCCGCCGCAGGGCGGCGATCTCCACCCGCAGGACGGTAGTAGGAAGATCGGGGCGGCGCAGGGCGATGTGGAAGAAGCGCTGGTCGGGCGTAACCGCCGCGCCGCGCAGGCCGTCCACCCGCTCCGCCACCGGCTCGCACCACACGCGCTCAAGGTCCGCCCGCCACAGCTCGAAGGGGCCGGCGGCACCGGCGCCGCGGGTGAACATCACGTACCGCGAGGCGGCGTCCATGTAGGGCACCTCGCAGTACATGTTGCAGTCGATCGACACCCCGCTGGTGAGCTGCATGAGCCGCGATCCGGAGCGCTGGTCAACGCCGCGTGGCACGAACTCCACGGCCGGCCTCTCCCTGCTGAAGCGCATCGGCGTCCCCTCCTGCTGCTGCATCCTGTGACCGGGGCGGGGTTCGCTGCGAGGCCCTGCAGCACCTCTCACGCCGGAGGGCGCGCCGGGCGGGTAGCGAGGTAGACGCCGCCGATGATGGCCACCGCCCCGGCCACGAACGTCCAGCTCAACGGCTCGCCCAGCAGGGCCCATCCCAGCAGTGTCGCGCCGGGGGGTGCCACGTACTGCGTCGGGCCCAGCGCGCTGGCGTCCACCAGCTCCAGCGCCCGGTACCACATCAGCATGGCGACGGTGGTGGGGAGGACGCCCAGGTAGATGATGGACAGCGCCTCCGGCAGGCGCAGGGCCATCGGCGACCGCAGGATGAAGGTCAGGGCGATCAGCAGCACCGCGCCGAACACCAGCGTCACTGTGGCCGCTTCCGGCCCGCCGTGGCGGCGCACGTAGGGCTTGCCGGCCACCGTGTACGCTGCCCAGCAGATCGCTCCTCCCAGCGCCGCCAGCGAGCCGAGGAGATTGTTGACAACCGGCACCGGCTGAGGTGGCGTCCGCCCCATCACGGTCACGGCGCATCCGGCCAGGCCGATGATCAGGCCGATGAAGCGGATGGCCGGCACCCGCTCGCCGACCAGCAGGGCGAAGACCGCGATGAAGATGGCGTTGGCGTTGAGGATCAGGGCCCCGTTGATGGAGGTGGTGAGGTTCGTGGAGATGAAGACCAGCACGCCCATGCCGAAGATGCCCACCGCGCCCAGGGCGGCCAGTGGGCCGAGGTCGCGGCTGGCGCTCATCAGCCGCCTCCAGCGGCCTGCCAGCGCCAGGTAGACGACGGCCGCGGCCGCTCCCACCGAGAAGCGCACCGCCGCGGTGAGAATGGGGTCAACTCCGCGCACCGCGGTGGCGTAGCGCCCGACGACGAAGACGGACGCCCACAGCGCGCTGGCCGCCAGCCCCAGCAGGATGCCGAGTGTGCGGTCGGACATCAGGAGTCCTCCACGGCCCCGGCGTCGGCACCGGGGGCCGTGGCCCGCGGCAGCAGCTCCAGCTCCGCCCGCGCCTGATCCGCGGCGGCGGACTCGGGGTGGGCATCGACCACGCGCTGCAGCGCGTCGGCCGCCGCTGCGGCGTCCCCAAGCTCCCCGCGCAGCACCCCGGCGGCCCGCAGCAGCGCCTGCGGCGCCAGCAGGCTCTCCGGGAAGCCGTCAGCCAGCCGCATCCATGCCCGCACCGCCGCCTCGTACTCCGCGCGTTCGGCCCGCGCCCGGCCCAGCAGCATCTGGGCGTCATCGGCCAACGGCTCGCCCCGCGTTCCGGCCACCTCCGCCAGGAGCATCTCCGCAGCCTCACCCTCCCCGCGCTCGATCATGCCCAGGGCCTGCAGGTACTGCTCCTCGGCGCGCCCCTCACCATCGAGGTTCTCCTGGATGAAGGCCAGGCGCTGCAGCGCGTCGTTGGCGTGGTCGCTGTCGGAGTAAGCGGAGACTACCAGCCGGAAGCGCTCCTCGGCCTCCTCCAGGTCGCCGCGGCGCAGCGCGATCTCGGCCATGCGCAGCGCGGCGTAGGCCGGCCCCGGACCGGGCTCCTCCTCCATCAGGACGGGCATCGGCAGGCCTGGAAGGGTGACGCCCGGAGGCGCAGGCGGCATATCGAGCTGCTCGGCCTCCCCCTTGGCGCCCGCGAGCTGCGCGTAGGCCTCCTCGGCCTCGTCCAGCCGCCCCACCGCGAACAGCCAGTCGGCCAGCCCCCAGCGCGCGGCCTCCAGGTAGCGAGGCTCCGAGCCCGCGCAGCCGATCAACTGCCGGAAGGCCTCCCGGGCCTCATCGGGCCTCCGTGCGCGGTGCAGCAGCAGGCGCCCCCGCAGCAGCAGCGCCTCGGGGTACTGGTCGATGCCCGCGACATCCTCCAGCGCCTCCAGGGCCTCGCGCCAGCGGCCCCGCTCCGCTCTGATCCGCGCGAGGCGCGTGGCAGTCTCGGCGGCCAGCGGCCCATCAGGCTCCGCCTGCAGGGCCATGGCGTAGAGCCGGGCGGCAAGGTCCCGCTCCCCGCGCAGCTCGCAGTCCCGAGCCAGCTCGGCGATCTCCATCCCAGCCGCCTCGATGCCCGCCAGCATCTCGGCGGCGCGCTGGGCGCGCTCCGCCGCCAGGAAGACTCTCGCCAGCGCCACGCGCGCCTCGTCGGAGAGCTCCGCCTCCGCGACGTGAGCATCAACCGCCTCCAGCACCTCGCCGCCGGCCACCTCATCGGTCGCCAGCCGCTGGAGCTCGTAGCCCACGATCCGCGGCGCCACCTGCTGGCTCTCGAGGGCGCGCAGCAGCTCGCCCGTGGCCTCCTCGTAGTGCAGCAGACCGATCTGCGCCCGCGCCATCTCGAAGGCCAGCAGCGCCGGATCGCCGGCCGCCTTGCGGGCCTGGCGATAGACCTCGGCGGCCTGGTGGTGCAGCGAGTGCCTCTCCAGCAGATTGCCCAGCGAGCGCACCGACGGGAGCTGCCTCGGATCGTAGCTGACGGCGTCCTTCAGCAGCGCGACCGCCTCGTCGCTCCGCCCCTCGTGCACCAGCACCTCGGCCAGCGTGACGGCCGGCGCGCGGTCGTTCGGGGCGATCTCCAGGACCCTCCGCAGGGCCGTCTCTGCCCGCTCCAGCTTCCCGGCCTCCATCGCCAGCCTGCCCAGCTCGTGCAGCAGGTCCGCGTCATCCGGGCGAGTCTCCACCAGCCGCTCCAACGCGCCCAGTGCCGCCTCCGGCTGGTCCTCCCACTCCGCGATCCGCGCCAGAAAGCGCAGCGTCCGCTCGGGCTGGTCGCTGACCTCCCGCTCCAGCCTCGCCCGCAGCTCCTCCACCGCCCCCCGCCGCGCGGCGATGCGGTAGATGAGCTGCATTGCCTGCGGGTGAGCGGGCGAGAGCTCCAGCACCTCCCAGGCGACCGCCTCCGCCCGGTCGGGCTCCTGGCCCTCCTCGAGCCCGTCCGCCACGCGGATCAGCAGGCGGGCCCGCTCCTGCTTTTCCTGAGCCTGGCGGGCCGCCTGCAGAGCCTGCTCGAACTCGTCAGCCTGCACCAGCATCCCCACGAGCAGGTCCCGGGCCTGGGCCTCAACATGAGTCGGCGCATCCCCGGCCAGCAGCCGCCGCAGGCGCTCGACGGCGCCCTGCAGGTCACCACTCCGGCGCTCGGCACGCGCCAGGGACAGCGCGGCCGACACCGCCCGCGGATCGTCCTCCTCGAGCACCTCTACCAGCCGGCTGTTCGCGCGGGCGGCCAGCTCCGGCCGGCGCATGCGCTCTGCGAGAGAGGCCAGCGCCTGCAGGCAGCGGACCGCCCAGTGCCCGTCAGCCTCAAGCTGCAGCATCGGCTCCAGGGCTGACAGCGCGCCCTGGGAGTCCCCGCGATGCTCGCGCGACTGGGACAGCATCCACCGGGCCTGCGCCCGCTCCTCGTCGGTGCGGGCGGCCTGCAGGGCCTGGTCGAGGAGCTTCTCGGCGGCCTCCTGATCTCCGCCCCGCTGAACTGCCTCCGCGCGGGAGAGCAATGCCCCGAAATCCTCCTGCTGCGCCCACGCCCCAGGCAGCACTACCAGCAGTCCCATCACCAGGAGCGCCCGCAGCTTCATGGCGAGCCCTCCCCCAGCGCCCGGAAGTACTCCCGCACCATCTCCTCGTAGCCGCGCGGCAGGTCGCCGGTCCCCCTGCCGCCCTCGACGCTGACCGAGGGCGCTCGCATCAGGCTGGGGGAGAGGGCCGGGGGCGAGGGCGGCGGCTCCCACTCACCGGGCCGCTCCGCCTTCCGCTCCGAGCGCTCCTGCTCCCTGGTGTAGAGCGAGCGCTGGGCCTCCAGCATCTTCTCCAGGATGCGCTCCTGGCGCTCCACCGTCTTGCGCTCGATGCGGCCGAAGCGCAGCTCCCCCTCCACCTTCTCCATCTCGTCGGGGACGCCCCCGAGTTGGTCTGCCATCGGCTGCGTGGCGCGCCCGCCGCGCTTGAGCATCTCCTCCAGCGCCGCCCGGATGAGCGCCTGCTCGAAGGCGAGCTGCGAGGGGCTCATGCCGCCGGGCTGAGCCTGCGGGCGGCCGGACTCCGACTGCCCGGACTGCTGCGCCTGGCCCGTCTGCTGGTTCAGCCCCTGCTGTCGCTGCGCCAGCGACTGCAGCCGCTGCATCCACTGCGAGAGTGTCGTCTGCGCCGATGACTGCCTGAGCCGGTCCTGCACTTCCAGGAGGCGCCGCGCCACCTCGTTCAGCCCCGCCATCGCCTCCCGGCCACGCTGCCGCGCGGTCGCCAGGTCGGCGCCCTCGATCTCCCGCGCCGCCTGTGCCATCTGCTCGGCGATGAGCTTCGTCCCCGCTGGCAGGTGCGGGTCCATCGCCGGCGTCTGCCCGGAGAGCTGCGCCATCCGCTCGGCCAGCCTGCTGGTCGCCTCCGCCAGGCGGCTCTCGCGGCGCCTCACCGGGTCGATGGGGCGCTTGTCGCGCATCAGGTCCGCCCGGCGCAGCCCCGAGAGCCGGCGGACGTCCTCCCCCACCTCCTCCTGCTCCTCAGACAGCGCCAGGGCGTCACGGACCATGGCCGCGATCTGACGCCGCGCGTCCTCCGTGGCCTCAGACCGCACCTGCTGCTCCAGCTCCGAGAGCGCCTCGGCCGCCCGGCGCAGCGACTTCTCGGCCTCCTGCTGCGGCCCGGCTGCATCGTTCGGGCTCCCCCGGCTCAGCGCGCTGGCCGCCCGGCGCATCTGTCCGGCCGGGTCCTCGCGCATCAGTCGGTCGGCCACCGCCCCCAGCTTCGCAGCGACCTCGGCGGACAGCTCCCGCGCCTGCTCCACGCCGGCCTCCACCTTGGCCGCCAGCGGCTCGGTGTCCCGCGCCAGCAGGCGCTGGCTTCGCTCGGTGGCGCGCGTGTCGCTCTCCGCTTCCGACAGCTCCGAGGTGCGCCGGCTCAGCTCCTCCTGGCGGGACGCGAGCTCATCCGCGAGCCTCCGCAGCCGCTCCAGCACCGCCTCCATCCGCGCTCGGCGCAGCAGCGACAGCGTCTGATCCAGGCGCTCCAGGAAGCGCTGCTGGGCCTCGCGGGCCTGCTCCAGGCTCATGCGGATCTCGTCCAGGTCCTGCGCTTTCAGCGCCTTCTGCAGCTCCTCCAGCGCCCGGCGCATCTCCTCGTCCAGCACCTGCCGCATCAGCTCGTGCAGCTCGCGGACCTTCTCCACCAGCTCGGGCGTCATCAGCTCGTCGGCCTGGAGCTGTCGTTGCGCCTCGCGCATGGCCCGCTGCAGGCGTCCGGCCTGCTCCTGCAGCCTGCGGGCGGCCTCCTGAAGCTCCCGCCCGGCCTGCGCCCCGGCCTCCGAGCCCGGCCCGCCCTGCGCGCGCTCCAGCGCCTGTGTCAGCTCTTGCTGCAGGTCCTCGGCCGCCCGCCGAAGCTGCTCCATGGCGTCGGCCTCCTGCTGCTGGGCCTCCTCCAACGGCGTGCGCGGCTCGCGCCTCTCGGGGGCCGTCTCGCGCAGCCGGATGCGCACCGGGGCGCTGACCGAGGTCTTCGGCCCGCTCACGGCATCGTTGTCCGTGGCCCAGGCGCGCAGGATGAGCTCCTCACCGGGCTTGAGGCCCACCGCGCCCAGGTTCATGCGCGCCGCGGCGGAGACGCCGGCGGCCGGGTCGATCTCCAGCGGCAGCGAGCGCCACCGGTCCTCGCCCGCCAGGCGGTAGCGCAGGCCCAGAGCGGTCACGCCGAAGTCGTCGGTGGCCCACGCGGCCACCTCGATGCTCTCCGCAAGGTCGAGCGTCAGATCGCTTTCAGGCCGGACCAGACGAACGCTCGGGGCGCCGTCCGAGGTCAGCTTGATCCAGCGCCAGGGGCTCTGCGCCCGCCCGTCCGGGGATTCGGCCACCAGACGCCAGCGCAGCGGCTCGGTGAGCCTGAAGCTGTGGGAGACCGCCCCGGCGTCGGGGGTCAGCGTTCGGCCTGTGCCGGGATCCAGCGCCAGGGTCACCTCAGCGTCCTGGGGCTTGCAGCGCCCTGAGATGGTGATCTCGCTTCCAGCCGGCGCGGAGACCTCGTCCAGCGTCGAGGTCAGTCGGCGAGAGGGCAGGCCGGTGTAGGGCGGCGGCGTGACGGCGATCGCGATCTCGTACAGGCGCGGGGGATGCGGCTCAGGCGCGACATGGGGGGTAGCCGCGACGGCGGGCGCGGCTGCCGCAGGCTCAGCCGGCGGCAGAGCCGCGGCCCAGGCGCAGACCACCAGGACCAGAGCGATTGCCAGCGCCGCCGCCGGCAGCCGAAGCTGCCCGGCGGGCAGCGCGCGGTGAAGGGGCAGGTCGCGAAGCGCCGAGGCCGCCTCGCTCGTGATCCGGCTGATCATCCGCTCGGAGCGCGGCGCCCGACCCGTCCGCCCGCTCGCGAGGTCGGCGGCGGTCGCCACCCGGTCCTGCAGGAAGGGGAAGGTGCGCTCGATGGCCAGCGAGGCGGCCAGAGGATCCACGGGCCGCAGCAGGCGCAGGAGGGCCGGCAGCAGCAGCGCCGCCAGCATCGCCGCCGTTACGCGAGGCTCGCCGAGGACTCCGCGACCGGCCACCAGAAGCATCAGCGCCAGCGCAGCGGCCGCCAGCGCCGCCCCCTGCAGCAGCCCGGCGCCAGTCGCGAGCAGCCGCCACCCCAGCAGGTGGCGGCGCAGCGCGGACATGAGCTGTGCCCTGGCGCTCACAGCGAAGTCCTCCGGTTGCGATGGCGCGCCCGTCACCGCGGCATGTCGCGGCCCAGCCGCGCGTCCTCCTCGTCCCATACGTCCTCGAGGCGGAACTGGCGGTTGTACATCTCGGCGTAGACGCCGTTGCGCTGCATCAGCTCCTCGTGGCTGTCCTCCTCGACGATCTGCCCACCCTCGATGACCACGATCTTGTCGGCGTTGCGCACGGTGGAGAGCCGGTGCGCGATGACGAAGGTGGTGCGGTTGTGCCGGAGCTCGTCCAGGGCCCGCTGGATGAGCTGCTCGGCCTCGGTGTCTACCAGCGAGGTGGCCTCGTCGAGGATCAGCAGGCGGGGGTCGGCCAGCAGCGCCCGCGCGATGGCGATGCGCTGCTTCTGACCGCCGGAGAGCTTCACGCCACGCTCCCCGATCATCGTCTCGTACTTCTCGGGCAGCTCCTCAATGAACTCGTCGGCGTAGGCCCGGCGGGCGGCGTCCTCGATCTCCTCGTCGGTGGCGTCCAGGCGCCCGTAGCGGATGTTGTTGCGCACGGTGTCATTGAACAGGAAGGTGTCCTGGAGCACGATCCCGATCTGGGACCGCAGGCTGTCGAGTTTGACGTCGCGGACATCCACACCGTCGATGAGGACGCGGCCCTCCAGGGGGTCGTAGAAGCGCGGGATGAGGTTCACCAGCGACGTCTTCCCTGCGCCGCTGCGGCCGACTATGGCGACCGTCTCCCCCGGCTCTGCATCCACCGAGACGTCCTCGAGCACGATCTCGCCAGTCTGGTAGCGGAAGGTGACGTCCTCAACCTCGATGTGCCCCGCGGCGGGAGGCAGCGGCTGGGCGTCAGGCTTCTCCTCCACAGTCGGCTCCTCGTCGAGGAGCTGGAAGATCCGCGCCAGCGACGCCAGAGCCCGATTGAAGACATTGTGCACACGCACCAGACTGCGGATCGGCCGGTAGAAGCTCTGCATGTAGGCCAGGAAGGCAACGATGACGCCCGGCGAGGTCGCGCCGTAGGCCGTCATGCGCGCGCCGAAGTAGATAACGCCGATGAGCCCCAGCGTGGTCAGGAAGCCCATGGTCGGGAAGAACGTGGACCACAGCCAGATCCCCTTGATCGAGGCACGGTAGTACTCGGTGCTGTCCTCCTCGAACCGCTCGTACTCATGGTCCTCGCGGTCGAAGGCCTTCACGACCTGCATGCCCTCCAGGCTCTCCTGCAGGCGGGAGTTGATGTCCCCCAGCTCCTCGCGGATGCGCTCGTAGAGCGGGCGGATGATGCGAGCGAAGATGACTACGCCCACCAGGAAGATGGGCAGCGGCGCCATCCCGATCAGCGCCAGCTTCCAGTTCATCCACAGAATGATCCCGATGGTGCCCAGGACGGTGATGGAATCGGTGATGATCGTGTCCACGCCGTGCACGACCATATCCTCGACGCTGTTCACGTCATTGGAGATGCGGGACATGATGTCGCCGGTGCGACGGGCTTCGAAAAAGCTCAGCGACTGCCGCAACAGATGCCGGTAGGCGTTCAGGCGCACCTCCAGCACGAAGCGCTGACCCAGCCGATGCATAACGTTCATACGCACCGCGCTGAAGGCCTGCTGGCCGAAGTAGGCGGCGACCAGCAGCCAGCCCAGCGTGGGAAGCGGCGCCAGGTTCCGGTCGCGGATAACGTCATCGAAGATGGCCCTGAGCACCTGTGGCGCGTAGAGGCCCGCACCCGTCGCGACCAACATACTGATGAGCCCCAGCAGCAACGTCGGCCAGTGCGGGCCGAGATACCGCGCGAACCAGCCCAACATTCGCCGGTCGGTTATCGATATCGGCTCGACTTCTTCCTCGTAACGGTCCTTGGCGCGATGGTGGCCCCGACGGCGGCCCCTGCCATGCCTCATCTGCTTCTCTCTCCTGCAGTGCTCTCGCGGGCGCGCGTGCTTGGAGTAGTCTTCGAGGGGGCGCCCGCATCTGCAACGCGTCCCTTCCCCCAACCCGCGGGCGAGGACAATTATACGGTGGTCAGCCGGTGATGGCAAGTGGCGATAGCGTTGGGTAAGTGAATACTCACCTGCGTGACGATGATGGGAGACGCAGTGTTCACGCGAGGTTTGCCCCGGCCCTCACCGGATCAGTCGCACCCAACTGAAGCCGGGGCCGATGTAGGCGGTGCCCCCGCCGACATCGTCCATCAGGCCGAAGCTGGTGTCCACATCCTGCCGCTCAAGCTGCTGGCGCTCCCGGACCCTGGAGAGCAGATTCTCGGCCTCCCGCATCCCCGGCTCGATGGACAGCACCGCCCGGAGGTGCTGCTCGGCCTGCTCGTAGCGGCTGTGTGAGGCGTAGGCTGAGGCCAGCGCCATCCGCACCGGGATCAGCCCCGGATCGTCGCGCAGGACCTCCTCCCAGATGTCGATGGCCTCCTGCACCCGCCCCTCCTCCGCGGCGATGGCCCCCAGGTGGATCCGAGCCGAGAGTCGCAGCTCGTCGCGGTCGGTCAGCTCCACGGCCCTCTCCAGCGCCTGCCGCGCCTCCCGGCGGCGCCCCAGTGCGGCCAGTGACACCCCGAGGTCATGCCAGGCGTCATCGGCGCCGGGGTCGAGCTGGACCGCCTCCCGGTACTCCGTCACGGCCTCGTCGAAGCGGTTGCCCACGGCCAGCACGTCGCCCAGCTCATTGTGAAGCTGGGCCTGGCGCGGCTTGCGGTCGATGGCCCGCCGGTAGGCCCTCTCCGCCGCCGCCAGGTCGCGCTTGGCCAGCAGCCGCCTCCCGTGGTTCTGGAAGTAGTCGATGCTCTCGTCCTCCTCGAGCACCTCGCGCAGCACCAGGCCACAGGCCAGGCAGACGCGGCCGGCGGGGCTGACCGGCCGCCGGCAGGCGGGGCAGACGCGAACGCTGGGGCCCGGCGCGGCAGGGATGCGATCCTCGTCCTGCACCTCCTCCCGCGCCAGCCGCGACAGCGACGAGCGCGTGGGGGTGCCCTTGAGCATATCCGCGAAGGCGTTGATGCTGCCCGGCCGGTCCGAGACCTGCGGGGCGATGGCGGCGGCGATGGCGCTGCGCAGCCTCGGCGGCGTCGCCTCCGGGAGGTGGCTCATGTCCAGCGCCTGCGGCTGCACCTTCTCGGGCGCCTCGGCCCCGACTTCCAGGTACGAGAACCGGCCGTCCCCGGCCTCGGCCCCGGCGGCGGTCAGCGGCACGCCGCCCGCCAGCACCGAGTAGAGCAGCACCCCCAGGCTGTAGATGTCCGACGGGGGGTGGATGACCCCCTTTTCGCGGAACTCCGGGGCGAAGAAGACCGCATGGCGCGCGGTGTACGGGGGCCGCCTGCGCACAGAGTTGCCGTAGAGCGCCGCAATGGCGAAGTCCGTGATGCGCACGCTCCCGTCCGACATCAGGAAGACGTTCTCCGGCCGCAGGCTGGTGTGATAGACGCAGCGCTGGTGGGCGTACATCAGCCCGATGCAGAGCTGCCGAGCCAGCCCCACGGTCTCGTAGGGGTCCAGCGCCCCCTCCTCGGCGATGACGTCGGCCAGGGACCTGCCCGCCACCACCTCACCGATGATCGCCACATGCTCGCCGTGCAGCGCCACGTGGGAGACGTCGGCGATGGCAGGATGGCTCAGCGCCACCACCACCCGCACGATGCGATTGAAGGTGCGCCCCGGGCGGCCCTTCGCGGGCTCGTGCAGGCGCTTGAGCGTCAGCCGCTGCCGCCTCTGCTCGTGCAGCACCGCGAACACGGTGCCGTGCGGCCCCTGCCCGATCACGTCCTGGACCAGGTAGGGACCGACACGCACAACCGAGTCGTCGCGACTGCGCTCAGCCATCGTCTCACGTGACGCAAGCGAGGATGCACGTCTGACGGGTGTAGTGATATTTCGCCGTCCGCACCCGCTATGCCTCCCCTGAAGGAGGTCCCGGCGGCCGCGGCGAACCTGCTCCTGATCTCCCCATCGAGCGACCCGGTGGAGGACCGAGATGCCCGTGTGCCCGATCTGCGGCACCCGCGTCAATGAGGATGCCAACTTCTGCCCCGAGTGCGGCGCCAGGTTGACCGAGGAGGAGACCTCACAGGCCGTGCGCGACATGGCGCAGGAGTACGCCAGCCAGGTGCTCGAGAACCCCGAGGACGCCGCCGCCCGCTACGGCCTGGCGCTGGCCCGGATGTACGAGCGCAAGTGGGGGCAGGCCGCCGAGCAGTTCCAGCAGGTCCTGGAGCAGGAGCCGGAGTACGCTGACGCCCACGCCAACCTGGCGGTGTGCATGGCCCGGCTGGGCCAGCCGGACCGCGCGCTGGAGGCCATCGAGCGCGCCATCGACCTGGACCCGGGCAAGAAGCGCTACCGGCGGATCCGGCGGCAGCTCACCGGCCGCACGCACTGATCCTCGCGGCGCGTCTCAGTAGTTCGGCTCCTCCGGCCGGCCGCCGGCCGCAGCCGAGCGGTCGGCGGCGAGGCAGACGCGACTGGTTCTGATGCCGTCGGCGATGTTGGGCACACAGTCCCGGCCGTTCAGGATGCACTCCACCAGGTGGTCGATCTCCTGCTGGAAGGGGTGATGCTCCACGTCGCCGCTGGAGGGCGTAATGCAGGGGATCTCGAAGTAGTCGTCCTGCTCCGGCGCCAGGACGCGGCTGTAGACCCGGTTGCCCAGCGCCGTCCCCTCGCTGCCCATCACCGTCACATTGAACCGATAGGGCGAGACAATCTCCAGGATGGACGAGATCTTGCCCACGGCGCCGCTCTCGAACTCCACGGTGCACACGGTGGTGGTGTCGTAGTCGAAGCCCAGCGAGGGGTTGAAGTGCGAGTGGGCAGTGACAGTCGCCACCTCGCCCATGAAGTTCCGCGCCATGTCCACGGCGTGGCAGCCGCCGGTGAGCATGGCGCTGCCGGCCAGCTCCCGCCGCGCCAGCCACCGGTCGGCGCGGATGACCTCGCCCACCCCGTGCCAGTAGTCGGCCTCGCAGTAGAACAGCTCCCCCAGCGCCCCGCGCTGCAGCAGGCTCTTGATGTTCAGCACCTGCTGGTTCCAGCGCAGCACGAAGCTCACGACGCTGGTGACGCCGGCCGCCTCCACCGCCTCGCCCAGCTCATCCAGCTCCTCCTCGGTGATGGCGGCGGGCTTCTCCAGGCAGATGTGCTTGCCGGCCTGGGCGGCGGCGATGGCGTCGGAGGCGTGCAGGAAGTTGGGTGTGGTCACTGAGACGATGTCCACCTCATCGTCGGCCAGCAGCGCCTCGTAGTCGGGGTAGATGCGGCAGTCCAGGGCCATCTCTGCCACGAGCCTCTCCGCGCTGGCTCGCGTCCGGCTCGTGACGCCCACGATGCGCGTGTGCGGATTGGCGATGTAGGCCTTGGCGTGCTCTGTGGCCACCCACCCGCAGGCGTTGATGGCGGCGCCCAGCGGTTCGCTCACGCTCCATCCCTCCGTGTCCGGCCCTCACTGATCGTCCATCAGGAAGGTGGCCACGGCCACCTTCTCGTAGTCGTCATCCTCGTCCCCGAAGAGCAGGGCGAGGATCAGCAGCACGAGGGCGCCGGCGGCCAGCAGGCAGCCGCATCCACATCCGCAACTGCTCCCGCAGCAATTCCCCATGATGGCCGATCTCCCCTGTACCGTCAGCCGACCGCCAGTGCTCAGCGGTAGGACTTCGCGCGCGCCGTTGCCGTATGCCGTCCGTGGCACGGACAGTCCTGTCCGTGCGCCGTTTGCCGTCCTCGCCCCCCGCCGTTGCCGTGCCCAGCCGTTAGCTGATCGCTGATTGTGCAGCGTCACGGCGGTGCCTCTGGTGCGACCATGGAGGGGCCGCCGCGAGCGAAGCGAGCGGTGGGAGGTCCCGAGCGCAGCGACGGACCTCCCAGGTTCCACCCCGGCCCGGCCTCGGCGGCCGGGCAGCTCAGGGAGTGATCCGCTGCACCTGCACGGTGAAGTCCTCGTCGCCGACAGAGACCAGCAGGTAGTGGTAGAAGCCGCCCCGCGCCGGCTCGGCGTAGAGCGGCGCGCCGGCGCCACCGGTGATGAAGTAGTGGATGCCGTCCCTCTGCTGGTGGTTGTAGAGGTGCTCGTGGCCGGCGAGGACGCAGTCCACGCCGGCCTCGACGAACAGCCGGTGCAGGGCATCCCGCTCGGCGGGGTGGGCGTCCATGGACGAGCCCACGTGCCCGTCCACCGGGAAGAGGGGCCGGTGCAGGGCCACGAAGGTGAACCTCGCGTCCTGGCTCTCCGCCAGGTCCTGCTTCAGCCAGGTGAGCTGCGTCTCCGAGAGTCGTCCCTCCGAGCCGACGGTCTCGCTGTTGAGGATGACGAAGTGGCAGCCCTCGTGGTCGAAGGAGAAGTAGAGGCGCTTGAAGTGCTCGATGAAGATCTCCGCGTTGCGCCGCACGCCCACGATGTCGTGGTTGCCGGGGGCGAGGGCCACGGGGATGGCTCGCTGGGCCTGCAACGGGGCCAGCCCGGCGAAGAAGCCCTCCCACTGGCCACGGACCGTGGACTGGTTGGTGGACCCCTCGATGTAGTCGCCGGTCCCGATCACGAAGGGCACGTCCAGACCCCCGACTTCAGTGGCGAAGGCCTCCAGAATCGGGCTGTAGTCCGCGTTGCCCGGCCGGCAGTCGCCGAACACCGCGAAGGTGAAGGGCTGCGCCTCCGTCACCGACGGCGGCTGCGCCAGACACCCCAAGGCGGTCGTCAGGAGCACAAGGGCGAGTAGAGCTGATCTGAGCGTCCGCATGGATATCACCGAAGCCCGAGACGGCTTCACAGCCGGCGAAGTTCGCTGCTCCGCCGTTCGTCGTTTCCGCGGTTACTGTACAGCGCGTTCCATGACCCCGCGTAGGTCGGGCATCCCTGCCCGACACAGCCGCTTCCATGCGTTGCGAAACAGCCTCAGCCTCGATGGGCCGGGGTGGAACCTGTGAGCTCACTCGCTTTGCTCGCGAGCTCACCCCGGAGGCGCCTGCGCGCCTCTTCCCGCCTCCACAGCTTGCCCGCTCGCTACGCTCGCGGCGGCCCCTCCACGGTGACACACGGGTGTCGAGCTGAAAGCTGAGAGCGCAGCGCGCTCTCACCTGCGCCTGACAGGCACCACCAGTCGCAGGCCGACCTACGCGAGTAATCCGGGGTAGGTGTTCGTCCGTAGCTGTTCGCCGTTGGCCGTTAGCTGTCCGCTCATAGCTGTTTGCTGTCCGCTGATAGCTGTTTGCTGTCCGCCGATAGCTGTTAGCTGTCTGCTGATAGCTGATAGCTGTCCGCTGATAGCTGATAGCTGTGCGCTGATAGCTGTCCGCTGATAGCTGATAGCTGTCCGCTGTTAGCTTGCAGCTTGTAGCTTGCCGCTTGCGGCTGCTTCAAAACAGCTTCGCGATCTCGTCCTGATCGTAGCGCGGGAGATCGAACCAGTCCAGGCCGCGGCGGATCATGATGCCCTTCGCCTCCTCCACCACCTCGCCGATGTCCGCGCACTCCACGCCCCTCTCGCGAATGGCGTCGATGATGCGCTCAGCGTCCTCGGGCGGAGCTGCGATCAGCAGCGACCCGGAGCCGATGAGTCCCAGAGGCTCGATGCCCAGCGCCTCACAGAAGCCCTGCGTCTGGGGGTAGAAGGGGATCTGATCGTGCGCGACCTGGATGCCCGTGCTGCTGGCGATGGCCAGCTCGTGCAGGCCGGTGGCAACGCCGCCCTCAGTGGGATCGTGCATGGCGTGCACCTCGCCGGCGCTCACGGCCGCCCGGGCCTCAGCGAGCACGCTGATGCCGGGATCGTGCAGCATCGCGGCGGCCCGCTGCACCGTCTCCTCATCGAAGCCCCGGTCGATCAGCTCCTGACCCATCTCCCGGGCGATGATGGCGGTGCCCTCCACCGCCACGCGCTTGGTCAGCAGCAGCCGGTCGCCGACCTGCGCGCCATCGCTGGTGACCAGGTTCCGCTTCTCCACCTCACCGATCATCAGGCCCACCAGGATGGGGCGACCAAGGTCGTAGGTGACCTCGGTGTGGCCTCCCACCAGGGCGATGTCCATCTCCCGGCAGGCCTCGTCGATCTGCTTGAAGATGGTGCGGACGAGCGTCTCATCGCTGTCCTCGTCGGGCAGCAGCAGCGTGGCCAGGAACCAGCGGGGCAGGCCGCCGCTGGTTGCCACGTCGTTGGTGTTGACGCTCACCGCGTAGTGCCCGATCTCGTCGGTGGCGAAGGTGATGGGGTCGGTCTTGGCGATGAGGTAGCTGTCTCCCTGGCCCCACTCCAGCACCGCCACGTCCCGACCGACGCCGGGTCCCACGATCACCGCCGGGTCATCGATGTGCAGGCTCCCCAGCAGTTCGGCCAGCAGCTCCGGCTCCAGCTTCCCCACCGGGAACCGCTGCCGCATGACCTACTGCTCCTCCTGCAGGCGCAGCACCTGCGCGACCGCCGCGGCGGAGGGCAGGATCAGGTCTGCGCCGGCCTCCGCGAACTGCTCCCGTGTGGTCCTCGCAGTCAGCACGCCGGCCGTCCAGGTGCCCGCGGCGTGGCCCACCTCAATGTCCGTCACGTGGTCCCCCACCATCAGCGCCTCGGCGGGCACGACCTCCAACGCCTCCAGAGCGTCGTGCAGGTGCGCCGGGTCCGGCTTGACGTGGTCCACGTCGTCGCGGGTCAGCAGCACCTCATGGGCGAGCGGGTGGCGCTGCATCACCGAGTGCACGCCGGCGCGGCAGTTTCGGGTGATGATCCCCACGCGTCGGCCGCAGCGCTGAAGCTGCTCGAGGGTCTCCTCGACGCCACCGAAGGGTACCGCTACTGAGGTGAACACCAGCTCCACCTCCTGCATGGCACGCTCGGCCTCCTCTCGGAAGCGGTTGCGCTCCGCCTCCTCGGCCAGCAGCGAGAGGGACTGGTCCACGATCTCGAGGATGTAGCGCTTGGCGTCGAGGTGCTCGGCCAGCCCCCACCGCTCCGCGACCTCCAGCACCCGCTGGCGCATGAGTGCGAAGTCGATGTTGGTCTCCGCCAGGGTGCCGTCGAAGTCAAAGATCACGCCGCGGATCGCAGCGGGGTCGAAGTCGGTCACGATGTCGGGTGTCGCCTCGGTGCTCATGTGATGAATATCGGTGACGCCCAGGCCATCTCACCGTCGGCCTGGGTGATGCGCAGGTAGTAGAAGTCGCCCGGGTGCGGCCGGCTCCCGTCCATGAACTGCGCCGTCAGGTGCTCATTGCCGGAGGAGGCGGCGTCGATGACCTGGTTGCTGCGCACCAGCTCGCAGCGCCGGATGGCGGCGGTGCCGATGGCCTCCGCTGTCAACTCTACCGGGGCGGAGAGCTGCTCCGCAGCCACCTCCTCACCCATCGCCGCGTCACCCAGCGAGAAGCGGACGATGATGCGGGCGCCGGTGGTCCCGTAGCAGCGGCGCGCGCGGAGGGCATCAAACACGGCGTCCCGGCTCAGCCTTTCCGCCCACACGCCGGTAATCCCCGGCGGCCAGAGCTGGTCGGACTCGGCGATCAGCTCCCTGCCGTGAATGAGCGGCCTCGCCGGCCGACCATCGTGGGACTCGGAGCCGCCTGTGAAGCCGAAGCGGCAGCCTCGAGCCAGGCCGTCCTGGAGGTGATGGCCGCGGGCCTCGGCGGTGCCGAAGTAGCCGCCGGTGGCGATGTAGCGAATCGGGTAGGGCTCGCCCATCATCTCGGAGCTGCCCCAGATGGAATAGATCTCGCAGCAGCGCTCCAGCTCCGGGTCAAAGTAGTCCCAGTTCATCCACGTGTTGCCGCCGCCGCGCGCTGTGTGGTGCGGGACCACCAGCACGTCCTCGAGGCTCACCGCCTCCCGCAGGCCGGCGTACAGGCCCGGCGCAGTGTGGGTCGGCTGCTCGCAGCACCGCAGCAGAGGAACCTGTTCGCCCCCGGCGATCTCACCGCTCCTGTAGACCACCTGGCGGTGCCCGTAGTTCATGGCCATTCCGCGGGAGTCTCCCCATTCGTAGCCCGGGAAGGCCACGAAGCGCCCGTCCTCGGTCACCTCGTCGCAGGCGGCGATGGTCTCTTCCCACTCCAGCTCCGTCAGCTTCAGGTCATGGTCGGTGACCGAGGCGAAGTGCACGCCGGCCACGTCCCTGGCCCACGCCAGAGCGGCATCAACCGTCGCCGGGCCCATGAGCTCGTCGGCATCGCTGATGGTGGCCTGGGCGCGCCGCTCCCGGATGTGTGAGTGGATGTCGCCCCAGTAGAGCCTCCTCTGGGGCTCTCGGTCCGCGACCTCCACCGGGTCACTGACCGCCCACAGCTCCTCGCTCATCAGCGCCTCCACGCGGTAGACGCCCGGCTCGGGGAGCTCGATCTCGGCGTGGCCCAGGCCGCCGCTCAGCTCGACCTCACCGGCCTTGGCATGGCCGCCGGGGCCGCGGAGAACCAGCGGCACCGAGCCCTCGCCGGCGGTGGCCGTCGCCCCCGTGGCGTTGCGGGCCTGGACGGTGACGGCAACGCGGCTCCCGGCCGCGGCCGAGCTGTCAGTGACGACCCGCAGGCTCGCCACCTGCGGGTCGATCAGCCGCTCGATGACCTCAGGGAGCTGCGGCCTCTCCTGCGTCAAGCCCGGCTCCTCCTGCTCCGCTCTCGAGCTGTTGCTCGAGTTCTCTGAGAGCCTCGCTTTGCTGCACGTTCTTCTCCAGATAGGTCTGGAAGTCGCCGCGGGCCCGCGCCTCCTCGGCCTCGCGATCGAGGTCGAGCACCCGCTCGATCCTCTGGCGCAGCGTCTCGATGACCTCGGGGGCGACCTCGACCTGCGGGGGCTGCTCCTCGGCGGGCGTCTCCGCGATCTCCTCGCGGGCCTCGATCCTGCCGAAGAGCTTGGCCAGTGTGGTCTCCAGGTCCTTCCCCCAAACGATGTTCTCGCCGTAGGCCAGGATGACGCGTCGCAGCTCCGGCAGGCCGGTGTCCTCGGCCTCAAGGTAAAGCGGCTCGACATACAGCAGCGAGTCCGCGAGCGGTATCACCAGCAGGTTCCCCCGGATCACGCGGGAGCCGGCCTGGCTCCAGAGGGTGATCTGTTCGGAGATCTCGGCGTCCTGGGAGATGCGGGACTCGATCATCCATGGTCCGTAGATGGTTCGGCGCGGGAAGTGGTAGACCATCAGCTCCCCGTAGTGCGGCTCGTCACAGCGGGCCGCCATCCAGGCCACCATCACCCGCTCCTCCTGGCCCGAGAGCACCAGCGGCATCATCAGCAAGAACTCCGGCTCCTCGGCGTCGGGAAGCTGCATGACCACATAGTAGGCCTCCATCTTCCGGCGCCCGAAGGAGTAGATCTCCGGGGGGATCGCCCACCGGTCCTCGCCCTGATAGAACACCTGCGGATCCTTCATGTGGTAGTCCGTGTATGCAGCCACCTGGATGGCGAACAGAAGCTGGGGATAGCGCAGGTGCTTGCGCAGGTACGGTGACATCTCGTCGATGGGCTTGAAGAGGGTGGGGAAGATCCGCTGATAGCACTGCACCAGCGGGTCCTCGGGGTCGATCACGTAGTATTCAGGCACGCCGTGGTAGGTGTCACAGACCACCTTCACGGAGTTGCGGAAGTAGTTGCCGAGTGGCAGGCGCCGCGCGCCGAGGCGCTGCAGAAGATGCGAGTAGGGGTACCTGCCTGAGACTGTGTAGGCGTCCTCGATCCACTTCAGCGTCCCGTCCTCATCGACCACCAGGTAGGGGTCGGGATCGTAGAGCAGGAAGGGCGCCACCGCCTGCATGCGCTCCGGAACGGTGCGGTTGATCTGGATGCGGCTCTCAGCCGTGGGCTGGTTGGTGAACAGAATGCGCACGTCGGGGAAGAAGCGCGCGAAGAAGGCGATGCGTCGGAAGAAGTTACTCAGCACCACCCCGCCGGTGCCATCGTAGTGGTTGTAGGCATTGTCGATGGTGTCGGCACCGGTCTGGCCGCCGCGGGAGTAGTCCAGCTCAGGCTCCTGCGTGTTCACGATGACGAACTTCTGCGTGGTGATGTCCTCGGGCACCCCGCCGTAGCCGCGTCGTGGCTGATTGGGGCCCTGCCGTGGCTGGCCACCGCCCGGGCCCGGCTCGGGCTCCTGGTCTGCCTGCGGCTCCTGTCCGCGCAGCGGGGTCTCCGGCGGACTCGTCCACTCGATCAGTCGCGGCCGTACGCTGGCGCTGTAGTAGACCCTCGCCCCCGCCTCGGTCACCGTGGTATCCTCAATCGAGCGCGGGGGAATGTCGCCCACCCAGTAGTTAGGCAGCCCCTCGGGGCCGATCTCGTTCACCGGCGACATCGCCAGGCCGTGGCCGTGCGTGTACTTCAGGTGATAGTTGACCCAGCGCTCCTTGCCGGGGATCTTGTCGGCGTTGAGCTGCCTCGGCGCCAGCATGACCTGGCGCAGCCGCCCCTCAATGGTGTAGCGGTCCACGTCCACGTCCGGGAAGTTGTAGTAGGCGCGGATGGCCTGCTCCTGGTTGTAGGTGCGCTGCAGCGGGCGATGGTCCCAGAGGCGGATGTTCTCGATAGTCGCCCAGTTCTGCTCCACCATGTCCGCGTCCAGGTCGTTGCTCACCCCAAAGATGTCGTCCCGGACCATGTGGGTTCCGTAGGCGAAGTTGGTGGCCTCGATGTTCCGCGTGATGTAATCCGCTTCGTAGTCCAGCTCGTTGGGCACAACCACCAGCTTCTGCATGGCCAGCGGATAGACCGTGCCACCCAGCAGCGACAGCAGCACCAGCGCGGCAACAGCTCCGGCGGGCAGCCTGTAGTTGCGGGTCTTGATCGCCACCAGCGCGATGATGCCACACACCGCCGCAGCCGCCATCAGCAGCCACAGCACCGGCAGCCGGGCGTGAATGTCGGTCCAGCCCGCTCCGCCCATGAAGGCGCCCGAGCTGGTCGAGAACAGCAGGTTATACTGCGACAGCCGATAGCCGTAGATCTTCACGAACAGCGCCCCCGCCAGCAGTCCCAGCGAGTGCGCCCGGGCCCTGGGGATGGCCTGGATGTTGCTGCCCACCAGCCGGATGGCCTCCTGATACAGGTGCACCAGGACGCTGGCCACGAAGGTCACGATCAGGGCGTAGTAGACGGAGCGCCAGATGTACTCGATGAAGCGAAGCCTGAAGACGTAGAAGCCCGCATCGTTGCCGAAGACGGGGTCGGCCCTCCCGAACTCCACCGCGTTGAGGTACTGCAGCAGCTCCAGCCAGTGGCCGCTGGCCACGATCCCGGCCATGACGGCGCCGACGACGCTGAAGACCAGCAGCGCCCTGTCGGCGTACTGCTCGATCTGCTCCCGCTCCTCCTCCGGCAGCAGCCTGCGGCCGATGAAGGTGACGTCACCCGGCAGCGGCCGTCGGGCGAAGCGCAGGTTCGCGTATAGGAAAGCGAAGAACGCTGCTCCCAGCACCACTCCCAGCAGGATCTTGGTCCAGAACATGGTGCTCCACACCGCCGCCTGATCGAAGGAGCCAAACCACAAGTAATCGGTATAAAGCGTCAGGCCCTTGGCGATCAGAATCAGGGCGAGGAAGATGCCCAGCAGGTACCAGAGCCAGCGATTCGATGTGTCCACTCAGTGGGTCCTCCGCTTCCTTCGCAGCAGCTGGAATCAGTACGGGGAAGGCCCCGCCACCTGGCGTCGGCGAGGCCTTCAATACGCCGGGGTCCGACCGCGCACGGTCCTACTCGGACCGGTCGTCGTCGAGATCCACCTTATCCAGCAGGTCCTTGAACTTCTCGACGTCCTCCTCCACGTCCTCGTCAATCACCTGGGCATCCGCCAGGACTTCCTCCGCCACATAGATGGGGGCCTCGGCCCGCAGCGCCAGTGCGATGGCGTCCGACGGCCGGGAATCGATCTGCAGGGTCTTGCCATTGCACTCCACGTGCAACAGGGCGTAGAAGGTCTTCTCTGCAAGCTCTGTGACCTCGATGCGCTCCAGTTGCCCGCCGAGCTCCTCGATCACCGACAGCAGCAGGTCGTGTGTCAGCGGCCGCCCGATGTCCTCCCCACTGATGGCCATGGCGATGGCCTGAGCCTCGAACAGGCCAATGAGGATGGGCAGCAGGCGCCGCTCCTCGTCGTCCGCGAGGATCACCAGTGCATGCCTGCTGGGGTCGATGCCCACCCGCTGGACCTTCATCCGAACCATGCTCCTCCGCCTCCTCCGCGGAGCCATCACCCTCCCCCCCGCACACGGCCCCGGCGCGCCGTCCGCTGGCGCCCGCGACCTGCGGCCGCCGAATTACGTCACCACGACCCGGGGCCGATTGGCCCCGGCACCGACGCCGGCCCGCCGTGGCGTCGGCAGCCGCCATAGCCGTCTCACTTGCCAACGGCGATGGCAGCCAGAAGCCTAACACAGCCCCCCAGCAAAGTCAAATCGCCCGCGTACCTTGCAGCATCCAGATTCGTGTGCCCAGCGCGAGGGCCGGGGAGCGGACTGTCGGAATGCCGGTAGTAGAGGAGGGGCCGCCTGAGGCTCCAGCGTGGTTTGCTGGAGCCGAAGCCGGCCCGGCCGTTCACCGTTCGGAGCAGCGCCTCGCGATGCTGTCTCGTGGGGGTCGCGGGCCGGCTTCGTCGCGCATACACGGCATGCGCTCCTCAGGCGGCCCCTCCGCGGGCATCGGCGGCGTCACTGCAGAGGACAGGCACATGAATCTGGATGCTGCCGCGTACCTTGCTGCAGCGGTCGCCAGGCGCGCAGCGCCCGTACCTGCCAGCCGACGGCCCGGCAGACCGCTGCGGCCTCATTTCCGGCGGCTGGTTGACAGGGCTGCGGCCCTCGCCTAATATGTGGGGCGGCGCCGCGGAGACGGTGCTTCGACGCGGCCTCGAATTGCAGATTCTGGCCGCTCCATGCATGTGATCCATGCCCGCGCTGAGGCCGTGGGCAGCACGCAGCGAGGAGGCACACGATGAGTTCCGGGGAGTTGAAGTTCGACGAGGGCCACATGTGGGTGCGGCTGGAGAACGGTGACCTGGCGGTGGTAGGCATGTCCGACTACGCTCAGGACATGATGGGCGAGATCATCTTCGCGGAGATGCCCGAGGAGGGCACCGCCATCATCCGCGGCGACGCCTGCGGCACGGTGGAGTCCGTGAAGTCCGTGGAGGACCTGCTCGCCCCCGCCAGCGGGGAGATCATCCGCGTCAACGAGGAGGTCCTCGACGCCCCGGAGCTGATCAATCAGGACCCCTACGGCGACGGCTGGCTGATGGAGGTCAGGCTGGAGGACCCCTCGGAGCTGGACAACCTCATGAGCGAGGATGAGTACGAGGACTACCTTGACGGGCTCGAGGGCGCGCGCGACGAGGACGAGGAGTTCTGAGCGGCCAGACACTCACAGAAGAAAGCCAAGCGTGAGCCGGGGGCCGGCCGTCGTTGCGGCCGGCTCGTTTCATATGAGGTGATGGCATGACCGCCTGGCGCATCATTGAAAGCGGCTACGCCAGCGGCTTCCGCAACATGGCGGTGGATGAGGCCATCATGCAGTCGGTGGCCCGCGGCGAGGCGCCACCTACGCTCCGGCTCTACGGCTGGCGACCGCCAGCCGTGTCGCTGGGCTACCATCAGGAGCTGGATGAGGGCATCGACCGCACCGCCGTGCGCGAGCGCGGCTACGACATTGTGCGCCGGCCCACAGGCGGGCGGGCGATCCTGCACGCTGATGAGCTCACCTACAGCTTCTGCATCCGCCAGGACGAGATCGCCGGCGGGCACTCGGTGATGGAGTCCTACCGGGAGATCTCCCGCGGGATCATTGCCGGCCTGGAGCTGTTGGGCGCGGAGGTGAGCTTGGGCGGCGACGGCGATCGGCGGCAGGCTCAAGAGCCGGCCACCGGCGCCGATGCCGCCCGGCCGATCTGCTTCGCGAAGACCGCGGGCTGCGATCTGCAGGCCGCCGGCCGGAAGGTCGTCGGCAGCGCCCAGGTGCGCCGGGGCGGCGGCATCCTGCAGCACGGGTCGATCCCCATCACCATCGACCTGGAGGATCAGATCGCGGTGATGCCCGGCGCCGATGAGCGCATCGCCCGGCAGGTGCTGGCCGGCGCGGCCATGAGCGTGACGGACCTGCTTGGCCGCCCGGTGAGCTTCGAGGAGATGGCCGAGGCCATCGTAGCCGGCTTCGCGGAGGCGTTCGGGGTGGAGCTTGACCGCCGGGACCTCTCGGAGGCCGAGCGGCGACAGGCGGTGGCGCTGGAGGCTGAGAAGTACGCCACCGCGGAGTGGAACGAGCGCGTGCCGGCGCGGGCCCACGCTGAGTAGTCCGGCCGCCCTGAGCCGGACGCTGCTCCCCGAGAGAGAAGAGAGAGGAGACTCCGGCAGCGCCCACACTGACTGGTCAGCGGACGAGGTGCCGGAAAGATGGACCGTCGCGGAGTAACGACCGCCGTCGCCGCCGGGGTCACCGGCGGCGTCATGGCGAACCTGGCGATGCTGCTGACCTTCCGGGTGCTGGGGATGGCGCTCACCGGCGAGGGCATCCTGCTGGACCCAGCCGTCCAGAGCCGGAAGCTCATCGGGGTGTGGACGGAGTTGCAGCCGCTTCCGCGAGTGGTCACCCATCCGGTCCTGATGGGCCTGGGCGCGATTGGCCTGTCCGTGGTGCGGGCGTGGATCTACCTGTGGCTGTCGCGGGGCTGGCCGGCGGGTGTGGTCCCCAGAGCGCTGCGCTTCGGGGCGCTGATCTGGGCTCTGGTGTACCTGTTCTGGGAGTTCTTCACGCCGCTGAACATGTTCGGCGAGCCGGTGGTCCTCACGCTGCTGGAGCTGGCCTTCTGGGCGGTAGTGGCCTTCGCGGAGGCCTTCGGCACGGCGGCGGTGGCCGAGCGCCTCCGCACGGACGCCGCTGCGCAGGGAGCCTGACGCCCGCACCCGCCTCCGGTCGTTCCTGCCATTCGCTGGTGTCGTCTGCCGTTATCTGCCGTTCTCTGCTGTTATCTGCTGTTATCTGCCGTTCTCTGCTGTTATCTGCCGTTGTCTGCCGTTCTCTGCCGTTATCTGCCGTTGTCTGACGTGATCTGCCGTTCTCTGATGTTATCTGACGTTAGCCAAGCGGTACCTCCGTCACGGTCCGGAGGCCAGGATCGGCGCGTGTCAGCGGTCGGAGCAGGTTGATGACCGTCCCGGCTGTGGCGGTGTCCCCGTGGATGCCACCCTGGATGACTGCGTGCACCGGCGGCCGACCCTCGATGCGCACCTCGTCGCGATCCTCGGTACCCAGCGCCAAGGTCAGCTCCAGCCGAACGTCGCCCATGGTCACGGTCTGCGCCTGGCCCCGGACCTGCCCCTCCCGCACGTCGAAGTGCTCTGTGGCGACGGGCTCCTGGGCCACCACCGGGTCGATGACCTCCTCGAACTCCTCCCACTGCCAGCCCAGTGAGTCCGCCACCAGCGCAGCGCTCTCGGCCAGCCCGACGTGGCCGATGGTCCCCTCAGCAGCCTCGGCCCGGAACTGGTCGGGAGACATGCCGGCGCCGATCTTCGCCTGAAGCTGTCGGCGGCGGCGCGTAGCGTCCACGAAGCGGCCCGCGTAGACGGAATCCACGCTTTCACACACGCGCGTGAGGGCGAAGGGGAGCAGGTCCAGCACGAACCCGGGGTTGACCCCCGCGCCCAGCAGGGCCACGTCGTTTTCCACCGCCAGGGCATCCAGGCGGTCGGCGGCGGTGGCTGCCCGCAGCCACGGGAAGACCAGCTCCTCGCAGGTGGAGATGCAGTGGAGGCCGCCGGCGAGCGCCGCCTCGAGCTGCGCCTCGATCCCCTCCAGGTGCGAGCCGGTGCACACGACCGCAACGGCCGCTCCGGCCTCCACGCCCTGCCGGATGGCGGCGGGCAGCTCCGCGCAAATGGTGACCGCCGGCAGGTCCTGCTCCTGGGCGACCGCGCGCAGGGAGCGGCCCGCGATCTCGGGGGAGAGGTCCGCGCAGGCCACTGGCTGACAGACCTGCGCGCGCACGCCGGCCTTGAGGATCTCCAGCCCGATCGGCCCCAGCCCCACGTGAACGGTCTTCACCGGCTCGGTCATCATCCTCGCTCCTTCAGCCGCAAACCCGGCACACCGAACATCGATGCTTGGCGGCGAGTGTATCACGGGTGGGGGCCGCGGGCAAGACGGGCGGCCGTGGCGGCAGCATCCAGATTCGTGTGCCTGTCCTCTGTACCGACGCCGCCGATGCCCGCGGAGGGGCCGCCTGAGGAGCGCATGCCCTTTATGCGCGACGAAGCCGGCCCGCGACCCCCACGAGACAGCGTCGCGAGGCGCTCCTCCGAACGGCGAAGGGCCGGGCCGGCTTCGGCTCCAGGAAACCACGCTGGAGCCTCAGGCGGCCCCTCCTCGACTACCACCGGCATTCCGACAGTCTGCTCCCCGGCGCTGGGGCACGCATCTGGATGCTGCCGGCCGTGGCCCACGAAGAGCGGTGTTCCAGGTCAGCGGCTCGCCGTGACATCTAGCTGGATTCTCCCTGCCAGGTCGGCGCATCACGCTGGTCGCCCCCTAAAGGCGGCGGGCTGCCGGGCGGATACATGTACTGAGGCTCGTGTCCGCCGATCCTGCCGCCACGGGGTGAGACCGGTATGCCGCCCTCCGTCCTCCTCGCCGAACACGACCAAGACCGCGCCGCCGAGCTCCAACAGCGCCTGGAGGCTCTGGACCTGCGCGTGCAGCGGGCGGCCACCGGCTCGGACGCCCTGCAGCTTCAAGGCGAGGCCGATCCCGACCTGGTGGTCGTGAGCCTCGACCTCCCCGACCTGCATGGATTCGACGTCTGTCGCCGCCTCCGACGCACCAGCGACGTGCCCCTCATCGTGCTCGGGGAGCGGGCCACTGGCACCGACCGCGTGCTGGCTCTGGAGCTGGGCGCGGATGACTTCGTGGGCTCGGCATGCGACGGCGCGGAGTTTCAGGAGCGCGTGAAGGCCGCGCTCCGACGGGCCGAGGGGGTCGACTCCCGGGACGGCGACGGCGGGGTCCTTGACTTCGGCGACATCGTCATCGACCGGAACGCGCACACGCTTACCGTCGGCGACCGGGCGGAGGAGCTCACGCCCATGGAGATGGAGCTAATGTGGACACTCGGTCGCCACGCCGGCGAGGTCATGGCCTCCGAGGACCTCCTGCAGGACGTGTGGGGCTATCCGCCTGATGTCAGGACGCGCACCCTCGACGTGCACATCGGCCGCCTGCGGAAGAAGCTGGGGGAGGACGGTCGCAATCCCAGGCACATCATCACCATCCGCTCCGTGGGCTACCGCTTCGAGCCCCACCCCGACGATAGCGGAGAAGACGGGGTAGCCGCGTAGTCCCCTCCCATGCAGTCATGGTGAAACCTCCCGTCCCGGCACGCGTCTAACGAAGTAGGCCTGCCTCGAAGGTGCGACCACCGGGATCCTGGCAGCCAAGTCACCTGTGATCTCGGCTGACAGGGCATCCTCAGAAGGGGGCGATCCCAATGAAGCGTCTATGCCACGGCTTCACTCTCATCGAGTTGCTCGTGGTGATAGCCATTGTCGCCGTGCTCGCAGCCATCCTGTTCCCAGTGTTCGCCAGGGCGCGCGAGAAGGCCAGGAGCATTACCTGTACCTCCAACATCCGTCAGATCACCGTGGGTACGCTGATGTACGCCGAGGACTACGACGAGAGGTTCCCCTCGCGAGAGGCCGGTTGGGGTCCGGGGCCCAGCCACCCCGAGTGGATCTGGTCCCAGCCGGGCGCATGGTGCGTGAAGATCCTGCCCTACGTCAAGAATCGCCAGGTGTTCGTGTGCCCCAACGCCACTGCTGGCAACGACGGCTACATGAGGGCATACAAGCTTAGCTACGAGCACAACGACTACCTTGTCCATCACCCCTCGGGCATCCCGACCGTGGGGCCACATCCCGGGCTGTCCCTGTCAATCCCCCCGGAGCCGTCGATCACCGTCGTCTGGTTTGATGGCATTCGGCCATGGTTCGATCTCGAAGAGCACTTCTGTGGACACCCCGGCCGCGACGGCAATGACTTCGACGCCGGCAACGTCGGATTCGCGGACGGCCACGCCAAGTTCTACAAGGCCAGACCCCTCCACGAGCAGGGGGTGGCTGTCCACCAGCGCAACGCGACCCAGTACGAGCTGAAGAACTGGTAGCAGTCTGAGGCCACGAGGTACCGCAGTTCGTCGCTGCGCGCCCGAGGAGTCCACGGCCCTATGACGTGATGAAATGGCCCCGGCGTCCGCCTGTCTGAGGGTGCGTCTCAGCCTCTGGAGGCGGGCTCCCTGGATGGCGGATGGTACTCCCCGCTTGGGCACGCAACGTGTGACCACCGGTAGTAATGATCGCCAAAGCTCGTGGCGGGGGCCGGCGGGGGGAAGTCCTGCATGCGGGCGTGCAGCGCCTGCCCCACCTCGCCACGGATCGGCTGGGTTGCGTCCGGAGTGAGGGCCGGCACCATGGCGGTCGCCAGCAGCGCCGCCACGGCCGCTACCAGCGCCACCGTCCTCCACAGCTCCGCCCGTCCGCCCTGCTTGCGCACGGCTCTCTCTCCCGTCAGATCGCCCCACACTGTCGCCTGTTCGTCGGTACTATCGGCATGTGCAGCCGGGAATTGAGTGGAATCTGAACCCACACGCCAGCCTAACTCATCCGCATTCCCCGACCTCCAGCGGCGAGCCCCGATCTTGACTTGGCCCATCCGATGTCATACAATCCGCAGAGCATTGCTGGGGCGCCTCAGTACTGACAGGAGGACTACGCGTGAGAGAAGACACAAAATCGTTGATATTTATAGGCGATGGCATGGGCGGACGCCCGATAGCGGCTCTTAACGGACGCACCACCGTGGAGGCGGCGGAGACGCCTGCCATGGACCGCATCGCCCGCGAGGGCGGGTGCGGGCTGATGGATCCCATCGCACCGGGCAAGCCGGCCGGCTCCGATACCTCACATATGGCCATCCTCGGCTATGAGCCGCACCGCTACTACCGCGGGCGGGGTCCCTTCGAGGCCAAGGGCGTGGGGATCGACGTGGAGGTGGGCGACGTCGCCTTCCGCTGCAACTTCGCCACCGTGGAGGGGCGCACCGTGGTGGACCGCCGCGCCGGACGCATCAAGGAGGGCACCGACGCGCTCGCGGGGGCCATCCAGGAGGGGATTCCCAAGATCGAGGACGTCCGTATCATCTTCGAGCCCTCGGTGGAGCACCGCGCCGCCCTGGTGCTGCGCGGCCCGGGCCTCTCGCACGAGGTCACGGAGGTCGATCCGCACGATCCGGGGCTGGAGTACTTCGAGTCCCACCCCCAGGAGGATGTAGAGGACAGGGCAGGGGCGGAGAAGGCGGCGCGCATCCTCAATGACTTCGTCTCCCGCACCCGCGAGATCCTGCAGGACCACCCCATCAATCAGGAGCGTCGCGAGGAGGGGAAGCTGCCGGCGAACATCATCCTCCCCCGGGGCGCCGGGACCGCCGTGAAGCTGGAGCCGCTGAGCAAGCGCTACGGCCTGTCCGCGGCGATGATCGTGGAGGTGGACCTCGTCCGCGGCCTTGGCGAGTACCTGCAGATGGACGTCATCCACGTGGACGGCGCCACCGGCGGCCAGGACACCGACGAGATGGCCATCGCGCAGGCCGTCGTGGACGCTCTGGACGATCACGACTTCGTGCTCGCGAACATCAAGTGCCCCGACCTCGGTGGCCACGACGGCGACTGCGAGGCGAAGATGGAGGCCATCACCAAGGTGGACCGGGCCATGGGCCACGTGCTCGACAACGTGGACTGGGACCGCACCACCATCATGATCACCGCAGACCACTGCACTCCCTGCAGCGTGCAGGATCACAGTGGCGACGCGGTGCCCATGGCGTTCTTTGGCCACGGCACGCGCCCCGATGACGTGGAGCGCTTCGGGGAGCGGCCCTGCGGCAAGGGCATCATGGGCCGCCTGAGGGGCATGGAGATAATGGACGTGCTCACCAACATGATGGACCGCGCGGGGAAGTTCGGGGCGTGAGACGCGCGCTCGCGGTGGCGAGCGCCATCGTCGTGGCGGTGCCATGCGCGCCGAGCGAGGTCCGGGTGCCGATCGACGCCGGGCTGGGCCGCAGCCCGATCGGCGGTACCGTCAGTGCGACTGCGTCGAGCTGGACGGCCGAGGCGACGCAGAACGTGCGCGCAGCGACCGAAGGGGAGAGCTGAGGCGCCAGGAGGGACTTGCGTGTCGCTCAGACACCGAGCACATCGGGTCATCTACGTTCCGCTCGACGACCGGCCCTGCAACGCGAAGCTTCCGCGACTGCTGGCCAGGATGGTCGATTTCGAGCTGGTGATGCCGCCGCTGGACCTGCTCGGCGGGCCCGGACAGGCCGCCCAGCCCACTCGCATCGGCGAGTGGCTGATGGAGCCGCACGGCCGCATCGACGCCGCCGTCCTCTCCCTCGAGATGCTGGCCTACGGCGGCCTGGTCGCCTCCCGCACCATGGGCGTCTCGACTGAGACGGCGCTGGCGCGGCTCGATGTGCTCAGCCGGCTCCGCGAGCAGCTCGGCGAGGCCGCCGTCTACGCCTTCAACGTCATCATGGGCCTGTCGATCACCGCCGACACCCCCGAGGCGAGCCAGTACTGGGACGCCATGCGCGAGTACTCCGAGCTGAGCCACCGCGTTCGAGAGCGCGGTGAGGACGAGCTGCAGGGCCAGCTCACGGAGCTTGAGGAGTCCATCCCCCCGGAGATCATCAACGATTACCAGGCCACTCGCCAGCGGAATCATCGCGTGAACGTGCGGGCCGTCGATGAGACCGCAGCGAGGCACATCGACTTCCTGGCTCTGACCCAGGAGCGGGCCGCCCAGTTCGGCCCGCACCTTGACGAGCAGGAGCGGCTTCGTGACCGCATCGCCCTGCACAACATCGAGGACCGCGCCATGATCTACCCCGGCACGGACGAGGCCGGGATGACGCTGCTGGCGCGCTTCATCCACCGCCACATGCTCAAGACCCCCACAGTGCGCGTCATCTTCTCCTCCGAGGAGGGGGCGCAGCGCACCGCCCCCTTCGAGGACCGGCCGCTGCGGGAGACCGTGGAGGCGCACGTGGCGGCGGTCGGAGCGCAGATGGCGGACGAGGATGCTGACGCCGACCTGGTGCTGGCGGTCAGCACACCGGCCCAGGGCGGCCGCCAGGACTGCGAGCGTGGGCCGGCGCGCGATCGCCGCAGGCGCGAGGTCCGCGGGCTGCTGGAGCGGGCATCCGAGCTCTCCCACCGTCGCGTCCTCATCGCGGACGTGGCCTTCCCCAACGGCGCTGACGAGGCCCTCATGCGGGAGCTGCGCCACAGTGACCTGCAGCTTCACCGCCTGCTCTCGTTCGCAGCCTGGAACGCGGCCGGCAACTCCCTCGGCTGCGCCCTCGCCCACGGCACCCTGCGGCTGATCGCCCTCCAGGACAAAGGCGCCTTCGACCTCGCCCAGCTTCTTGCCGACATCTCCCCCATGCGCTATCTGGAGCTGCTCAACTCGCTCATCGACTCCGAGCGGGCGCACGTGGAGCTGCTCTTCGGCCGCTTTGTGGATGACTGGCTCTACCAGTCCCGCGTGCGGCCGCAGGTCACCGACAGAGTCGTGAAGCTGCTGGAGGCCTCGGTCCTGGACCTGGCCTCAAGCTACCGCCAGGTCGAGCGGATGGTCGCCCAGGAGCTGGGAGCGGCCGCCGGCGATCTGTGGAGCGATCACTTTCTGGCCCAGGAGATGGTGCAGATCGGCGTCGAGCAGAGCCGCTCGGGCCTTGTACTTGACGCCCTGGAGGAGACTCGCCTGCGGCTGCCCTGGCGGCGGATGTCTGAGGTGGACCTGGACTTCACCTTCGGCCTGGAGCTGGTGCCCGGCAGCGAGCAGTAACGACCGTGTTGGGCCGGCCTCGCGCCTCCGGCGCTCGTGCGGCCCCTCCAACGGCAAGGCACCTACGCACAGGCACAGGTACGTGGAGGGGCCGCACGAGGACGGGCCGAAGGCCCGGACGAGGTCGGCCCGCCTACGGCCGTTCCACGTGGCCCCAGCGGAAGAGCGATGGACGACCGTGGTGGGCCGGCCTCGCGCCTCCGGCGCTCGTGCGGCCCCTCCAACGGCAAGGTACCTACGCACACG
>JAYENL010000009.1:0-3172 GCA_034722055.1 Armatimonadota bacterium | reverse complement strand
TTCCGTGGCACGCACACTCCTGTGCGTGCGTCGTTTGTCGTTCCGTGCGGTGGCAGGAACCCCGATGTGGCGTGCGGGCGCCGTCTGTCGTTCCGTGGCACGCACACTCCTGTGCGTGCGTCCTTTGTCGTTCCGTGCGGTGGCAGGAACCCCGATGTGGCGTGCGGGCGCCGTCTGTCGTTCCGTGGCACACACACTCCTGTGCGTGCGTCGTTTGTGGGCGATGGGCGCTCGCCTCCCATGACTGCGCCATGCAGCGCGGGACTGCCGTTCCCCGCCGTTAGCCTCGTCGCTCGCTGCTTGTAGCTACCGTTACCCCAGCGGCTTCTCGCTGACGAAGGCCGTCCCGCCCTGGCAGTCGTAGCCGACGATGACCGGGAAGTCCTCCACGTCCAGCCGGCGAATGGCCTCCGGCCCCAGCTCCGGCCAGGCCACCACCTGGGCAGAGACGATGCGGTCCGACAGCAGCGCGCCCGCTCCGCCGACTGCCACGAAATAGACGCCGCCGTGGCGTTTCAGGGCCGTACGCACGTGGGCGGAGCGGTTGCCCTTGCCGATGGTGCCCCGCAGGCCCAGGCGGTAGAGCTCCGGCGTGAAGTCATCCATGCGGTAGGAGGTGGTGGGGCCGGCGGAGCCGATGGGCCGCCCGGGCGGCGCCGGCGTGGGGCCGCAGTAGTAGATGACCTGCCCCTCCAGCTCGATGGGCAGCTCCTCGCCGGCCTCGATCAGCGCCATGAGCCGCTCGTGGGCGGCGTCCCGGGCAGTATAGAGCGTTCCGGTGAGGTGCGCCACGTCTCCGGCGCGGAGGGCGCAGGCCGCCTGCTCCGATAGTGGCACGGTGACGCGCTTGACCTGCTGGGAGCTCACTTCGATCCCTGCCTGCGAATGAGAGACGTTCGTGTGCGAGTCATGGATTGGCCCGGCCTCGGTGCTTTGCGCGGCCGGCGCCGGCGGCTCGGCAGGCAGTGGAAGGCCCGCTGCCGCCATCGCTCACGTCTTCACAGCACCGCCGTCATGTGCCGGGCGGCGTGGCACTGCACGTTCAGGGCCAGCGGCAGGCTGGCGATGTGGCATGGATGTCGCTCCACGTGCACTGCCAGCGCCGTGGTCCGCCCGCCGAGGCCCATCGGCCCCACGCCCGTGGCGTTCACCGCCTCCAGGATGTCCCGCTCCAGCTCCCCCACCTCCGTCACCTCCGAGGGCTCTCCCAGTTGGCGCAGCAGGGCGCGCTTGGCCAGCAGCGCCGCCATCTCGAAGGTCCCGCCGAGTCCGACACCGAGAACCAGCGGCGGGCACGGCATGCCTCCGGCGGCCGCGATCTGCCCGGCAACAGCCTGCACCACGCCCTCTCGGCCCTGTGCCGGCGTGAGCATCCACAGCGCGCTCATGTTCTCGCTCCCGCCGCCCTTGGGCGCCAGGTGCACCGTCACGCGCTCGCCGCGCACCAGGCGGGTGTGCACCACCGCCGGCGTGTTGTCGCCGGTGTTCGTGGAGCGATCCAGGGGGTCGCGCACCACGGACATGCGCAGGTAGCCCTCCCGGTAGCCCCGGCGCACGCCCTCGTCCACGGCCTCCTGGAGCCCTCCGCCCACCAGGTGCACGTCCTGCCCCAGATCCACAAACACCACGGCCACGCCCGTATCCTGGCACAGCGGCAGACCGGTCTGGGCTGCCCGCTCGGCGTTGAGCAGGATCTGATCCAGAACCTCCCGGGCGATCTCCGAGTCCTCGCGATCCCGGGCGGCCCGCAGGGCCTCCACCACGTCCCCAGGAAGCTCGACGTTGGATCGCCGCGACATCTCCGCCACGGCGTCGGTGATCTCTGCGACGTTCAGCTCTCTCATCTGCTGCTGCGCTGTCCCCTCGCGCTTACGTCAGGTCCACGACAGCCCCGGTGTTCGCGGCGTCGCGGAGCTTGAGGGTGATCTCCGTCATCCGGAAGCAGTCCTCGGCCGGCACCCGGCAGTCGCGCTCCTCGCGGATGCTGGCCACAAAGTCGGCGAACTGGTCATCCTGCTCCGGCAGCGGCATGACGCGCGGCTCGTCGTCGTTGGTGATTACCGTCAGCTCGTCCTGCGTGTAGATCCACTCCACCACGCCCTCGCTGCCCGCCACGCGCAGCCGGTCGTCGCCGTGCGTGGGCGCCGCCGCCGGCCGGCAGTAGTCCAGCCGCGCCGTGGCCGAGCCGCCGTTGTCGAGCTGCAGCGCCACCGAGGCGTTGTCCTCAAGATCGCGCATCTCCGGGTGTCCCACGTTTGAGCACCACGCCGCGCCTCGCGTGAGCTCCCGGCCGGTGGTCCACGCGATCAGGTCCAGGGCGTGGATGCCGATGAAGGGGATGATGCCCGAGAAGGTCCTCCGGTCTCGCTGCCACTGCGGCCGGTCGCCGAGGCGATAGGACTTCTGCACCGTCGCCAGACAGACCTCGCCGATCATGCCCTCTGCGATCAGCTCCCGTATCACCACGTAGGGCGGGTCGAAGCGCATGGTCAGGAGCATGGTGAGGTGGATGCCCGCGCCCCCCACCGCCTCACGCACCTGCGCCAGCTCCACGAGGTCCATCGCCAGCGGCTTCTCGGCGATCACGTGTACGCCCCGGTCGGCGGCAGCGAGGATCACCGGCGCCCGCTCGGCGTCGGTGCCGCAGACTCCGACGATGTCGAGCTCGATTTCGTCGAGCATCGCCGCCGGGTCGGTGAAGGTGCGCGTGCGCTCGTCCGCAGCCGGCCAGGAGGGTACGCCCGCCAGCGTGCTCTCATCGTCGTCGCAGACGGCGACCAGCCGGGCGTCATCCATCGCCTGCACGCCGCCCAGTATCGTCCCCTGATGGCCCTTCAGGCCGATGAGACCCACATTCAGTGCCATGATGGCGCCTCCCGCTGTCAGCCCGGCATGCCGTCCCGGTGATGCGAGAGAGTATCTTCGGCGTCGCAGAGGGGATTCCTGCGTGACTGTGTGGCGTGTGGCATATGGGCGCGGGCCAGACCAGGCCGGAAATCGCAGGAAAGCAGGAGGAGGTGACTGTCTAGGCGGCGAAATGCTTATACCTACATTATGCGCTTGTTGGTGTGAGGGAGTTTGTATGCGGTTTTGGCTCAGCATCGGAAAAAACATGGGCGATGAGTGGTCTGATGGCGCCCCAGCAGGGCCGCAGCCCCACCCGAATGCCGCT
>JAYENL010000008.1:0-3217 GCA_034722055.1 Armatimonadota bacterium | reverse complement strand
GTCGATGTCGAAGTGGGTGAACCGCTCGGTCGTCCGCCGGAGCCGCCGCAGGTTCCAGCGGGTGTCCCCCTTCGGACCGAAGAAGTCCTTCCGCATGTTGTTGTCCATGCCGTGGACCGTATGGCCCTGGGACTCGAAATAACTCACGGCCTCCGAGCCGATCAGGCCGCTGGAGCCGGTGACCAATACTGTCATATAGTTCCTCCGCTACGCTCTGTCCATACCGTCCGCCGCCACACGCTCCACCCACGCCAGATAACGCGGCGCAACGGATTGCCACGTGTATTCCTCTGCGACAAGCTCCTGTCCCGCCTCAGCCAGCCGCTGCCGGAGGGCCCGATCCCGGCAGATCCTGACCACCGCCGCGGCAAAATCCGCGGGGCAATCCGCGATGAGCAGGTGTTTTCCCGATTCGGCTGCTAGTCCCTCAGCCCCTTTGGTCGTCGACACAACCGGCGTGCCCAGAGCCATAGCCTCCAGGATCTTAAAGCGCGTGCCGCCCCCGGTCAGCAGGGGCACCACACTGACCCAACTGCCGGCGATCAGCGGACGCACGTCATCGACAAAGCCGGTCAATCGGACGGTCGGGTCCTCCTTGATGAGCGGCGAGATGATACCATTGTGCCTGCCGGTGATGCAGAACCGCACACCGGGAAGCTCCTGCTTGATCAACGGATAGACCTCCTGCAGAAAGAACATCACCGCATCGCGATTCGCGCCAAAGGTCAAAGCCCCCGTCAAAATCAGCGTCTCGCGTCGGGGCTGGGCTTCAATGTCTTCATAATGCGCAGCATCAAGACAGTTAGGGACGAGCCTGACCGGCGGAGGATCCGACACGAAAGCAGCTAAGAGATCCCGTTCAGCCTGTGAGGGCACCGTACATGCCGTGAAGCGTCTCAAGAGTGAGCACAAAGCTCGTCGTAGTTTCCAACCGAAAAGCCTACGCCGCGCCCTCCGAAGAACGCTCTCCGTCTCAGGGCTGCCCAGATAACCAGCCAACTCGACGTCCTCCAGTATCGCGGGCAGGGGGAGAGCCTGCGGGAGGTAGCGGGCTGTACTAAACTCGTAGGTGATGATCAGGTCAGGATCACGGGCCTCAATCGCTCTGGAGATCTTCGTGCCCATCTCGGCCGAGGGTGCGAAGAACACCCATTCAGGCCGGGCCCAGAGATAGCTCAAGAACCGACGGACGTCAGTGATTGGGCGAGGCGCCCACGGGACGGGGATCACGTCTTCGCAGAGTGACAAGGGCTGGCGCAGCGCGGGCGAGGGCCGTATCCCCGGATCGTGCGCCGCGATCAGCGTGACGTGATGCCGGCTGCAGAGCGCCGACAACAAATTGGAAATGCGAATCTTGGCGCCATTATCCGGCGGGTCGGGATACCAAGGGGAAACGAACAAGACGTCCATTATAACCCTCGCCCGTGCAAGTCGACAGCTCGAACGCATGCCTTCTCCATCAACCGAGCAATGCTTGACCAATCATACTCCTGTCGAACGATTGCGCATCCGTTGGTCGCCAGCCTCTGCCGCAGTTCAGGGGAATCGAGCAAATCGATCACCCGTTGTGCAAACGCCGGCGGGGCATCAGCTACCAGCAGATGCGCGCCGTCGACGACCGAGAGTCCTTCGGCACCGATAGATGTCGAGACGACTGGACAGCCAGCGGCCAGCGCCTCAAGGATCTTCAGCCGCGTCCCGCCACCGGTGCGCAGGGGCACGACACAGGCTGTCGCGGACCACAGCTTGGAGCGGATGTCAGGCACGAAGCCTACAATGTCCACGCCGGGCACCTTGTCCAGCGCTGTGACTCGCGCCGAGGGGTCGAGACCCACCACTTCGAGTCTTACTCGCGGTCTCTGTTCCCTGACCGCCGGCCATATCTCCTCGCAGAACCATACCAGGGCGTCGACGTTTGGGCCGTAGCTGAGCGTCCCGAAGAAGAGCAGTGTGTTGTCATCACGGCTGATCCCCCGGGGGGCGAAACGCTGGACATCAACTCCGTTAGGTACCATGTGGATCTCCGTCTGCGGCGCGATCTCCCGCAGCCGATCGGCATCCCGCTTCGAGACCGCCGCGCAGACAGGGAAGCGGCGCACCCAGCGCTGCTCAAAGGTGCGCAGCTTACGCCACACGAGCCAATCACGCACTAGGTGCACGGGGTTGCTCGCATGTTGCAGGGCCCTGCGCTTGATGTCGCTCTCTACGTTTTGCTCCACAAGCAGTGCTGGCACCGATCCGATCTCTCGCGACAGCTCGACCAGGAATAGCGACTCGAACACAGCCAAGTCAAAGGTGCATTCGCCAACCAGTTCTCGCAGCGTAGCCCGCATGTCATCGACCGGAAACGTGGACACGTACCGGGGCCGGCGGCTCAACAGAATCCGTCTCCACCCCTGGATGCGATTCTGCCACCCACCCAGCGCCGGGAAGCCCTCGAAAGGGACCAGCTGCAGGTGAGCGCAGTACACCCGCACGTCGTCAAGCCTGTGCCGCTCGGCGGGCTCAATGAACGACACGACAGATATCTGGTGTCGCGCTGCCAACTGTTTGATCAGATTAAAGATCCGCGTCCGACCGCCGCTGATAGGAATCGGCAATGTCGGAGTAACGAATAATAGATGCATCATGCTACCTTGCGACATATCAGCGTGATCAAGGGCTGGGTATTCAGGCGATAGAGCCGAACCAGCGACGTGAGTACCCCAAAGTGGCGCTGGGGCGCGGGCCACCACTCAGCGACGCGAAGACCCAGACCCTCGACTTGGCGAATGGTCTGCGACGCAATCGGAAACATCCCTACCTGATAACTCGTCGCCCTTCCACGCAGAGAGACCACGTATCGCTCTCCGATCTTCGGGGGCAACAGACAGACGCCGAACATCCCAAAATGCGGGTCAGATCGTACATTCGCCGGGCTAAGCCGGTTCGGGAATGTCAGATAGAGCCATCCGTCCAGTCTCAAGATTCGGGCAGCCTCGCTCAGAGTCTGCACGTGGCTCTGAACATGCTCAAGAACATCGTTACAGACGACGATATCGAACGAGCCATCCTCCTTGAGTTTAGATAAATGATCAGGGCGGCTCGCGACTGATAATGTCTCATAATGTGGTGTAAAATCTGCGGGGTGACTTGACGAAAAAGTCATCGTGTGCTTCCCTTAAGTGGGACAAATCAATCTCACAGAAGGGAGCGACACGATGACAGAGTTGAGCAT
>JAYENL010000007.1:0-15941 GCA_034722055.1 Armatimonadota bacterium | reverse complement strand
CCGACCTGGGCCTGCCACAACTGCGCGTCAGGGACGCAGCCTCAATCTGATCGAACCGCCGTGTACGGACCCGTACGCACGGTGGTGTGACAGGGACAGCCCGTGAGGGCCTACCTATGTCAATCTGTCGTGCCGTTTGGAGGGGCGGGACTACCCTCCCGCCTGATCGTTGTCGTTGGGCGTTCACCGAAGGCAAACGGGCACCCGGCGGAGGGGCCGCCTGAGCGCGCCGGAGAGAGGCGCGCGAAGTCGGCCCGGTCGTTCTAAGCCTGCCCCTCCTCGCGGATGCGCTCCACGGCGTCCCACAGGGCAGCGCAGATATACTCGTTATCCTCCGTGGTCATTTTCGGATGCAGCGAGATGCAGATGAGCCGGTCGCCAAGCTGCTCGGAGAGCGGCAGGCGCTGGCCGTCCGTCATCCGCCCCAGGAAGGCGTTGCTCTTGTAGCAGGGCGGGTTGGCGACCACGCAGCCCACCTGGTAGTCGTCGCGCATGATCTCGATGATGCGGTCCCGCTTCTCGCCCGCCCAGTCCTCGGGCACCAGACAGGTGTAGAGGTAGTAGGTGTGCCAGCAGTCCTCGGGCTCGTACGGAAGCGTCAGCTCCGGCAGGTCCGCCAGCAGCTCATTGCGCTCGTAGGCCACCAGGCGGCGCTGGTCGAGCATCCTGTCGAGCCGCTCAAGCTGCACCAGGCCCACCGCCGCCTGCACCTTCGTCATCTTGTAGTTCGTCCCCCACTGCTTCCCGCCGCCGAACTGGCGGATGGCGCGGAGGCGGTCGGCGACCTCCGGGTCATTGGTGGTCACGGCCCCGCCCTCGCCCAGCGTGGTCATCAGCTTCATGGTGTGGAAGCTGTAGACGGTCATCCACGCCCGGCCGCCGATCTTCTCGCCCTTATAGCCCGCCCCGCAGGAGCGCGCCGCATCGCCGATGACCTTCAGCGGCCCGTGCCTGGGGTGCGGGTGGCGCTCGGCGATCTCCAGGTAGTCATCGATGGGCGCGGCCATCCCGTTCATGTGCACGGGGTAGATCGCTCGCGTGCGCTCGGTGATGCGCCGCTCCACGTCCTCGGGGTCGGCCTGGAAGGTCCGCGGATCGACCTCGCACCACACCACGTTCCCGCCCTGGCCGATGACGGAGAGGGCGGCCCCCGGGAAGTTGATCGCCGGGACGATCACCTCATCGCCCGGCTCCAGGTCCAGACACATCATCGCCATGTCCAGGCCGGTGCCCGCGCCGTTGATCGTCACGCACTCCGAGGCATTGCAGTAGGCTCCGAACTGTTCCTCGAACTGCTCGATCTCCTCGCAGATGAACCCGAAACCCTCGTTGGGGTCCATGGAGTCCCGAATGGTCTCGACGACGGTCTCGATCTCCTCCTCTCCGTAGTAGCCGCCGATGTGCGGCTCGCCGCGCTGCCACTGGTCGGTTCGCTGCGTCCTCAGGATGTCTTCTCTCCGGTCGCGGTCCATGTCATCGCCCCAGTCGTCTGGATTTGCCCCCTGACGGATCCTCGCTTCGCCATCTCCCCGGCCGGGTCCTTGGACGCTGCTCTCTGCCCGGAGCCGCCAACATGCCATCCTGTCGCAGATAGCCGCGTTCCTCTTGGCATGTGCGCTACTGCCTTCGAGCACGCCCCCAGATTGTCCTCCGCCGGCGCGGTGACATGTGGAGGATTCCGGACGCAGGGGCTCCGCGTGCAGGTCCCGGTCGGCACTCGGCGAATGCCTCTCACGCCGGGATGGCGGCCCGCGCGCGGAGGAGGAAGATCGCCATGGGGCAGTTGCACGCTGCCGTAGCCCCGCTTGCACTGGGGCTCGTGATCGCATACTCGATGCAGACGCATCCTGCGGCGGCCGAAGGTGATGACATGCGGCTCCAGATCGACCTGTCGAAGATCCTGTCGGAGCGAGGCTCCACGCGCGCCACTCGCTACGCGGTCACCAACAAGATCGTCACCCTGGAGGAGGGGACTCACGTTGCCTGGCTGGACTCCATCTCCGAGACGATGGTGGCCACGTATGACCACGCCGATGGGCGGTGGGGCGATCCGGTGAGGGTCGGCAGCGGCAAGGACAACCACGGCGGCCCGGCCCTGCTGGCCGACAGCGAAGGGTACCTGCACATCTTCTTCGGTCCTCACCATGGGCCGCTGCAGCATGCGGTATCCGCTCGGCCCGACGACTCCGGGGAGTGGATCGCGCAGGACGCCTTCGGCATTGATGCCACCTATCCCAGCGCCGTGTGCGATGACCGGGACACGCTGCACATTATCTACCGGGGCGGAGAGGCGGCTGCAAAGCGTCTCGTCTACCAGCGCAAGCCAGAGGGCCGGCCGTGGAGCGACCTGACTGAGCTGGCCGCGGCGCCGATCGAGTCCGGGTACACCCACTTCCACAGCGCGCTGACCATCGCCCCGGACCAGTCCCTGCACGTCTCCTACGACATCTACTACAACGGAGCGGCCAAGTGCGCCGGCCACCTGGTCTCGCGCGACCGCGGCGACACCTGGACCCTCGCCGGCGGCTCGACCGTCACGCTCCCCGTCACGCCGGAGCGGGACGCCTTCTTCAAGCGCAGCGACACGTCACTGGGCACGTACTCGGTCGTCTGCGACTCTCACAGCCGCCCGTGGATCAGCGTCAGCGGGCTGGAGCTGTGGCATCACGACGGCAGCGCGTGGCGCACCATCCGCCCGGCGGAGACTGCCGGCATCCCGCAGGAGGAGGCGGCTCACGCCGGGGGCACGCTCGCCATCGACTCCCGCGACCGCCTCTACTGGTTCGGCCCCATCGAGGGCAGTCTGTTCGTCCTCTACTCCGATGACGGCGCCCAGAGCTTCCAGCGCCTGCCCATCGCCGCACCGGAGCCGGACAGGCCTCTGATGGGCCCGAGCGTGGAGCGACCGACCGGACACAACCGCGTCGGCGTGCCCTGGCTGCTCTACTCGGCCGGGGAGAAGGGTCCCGACTGCTACGGGCACGGCATTCACCATCGCGTGACGGCTGTGAAGCTGGTCTGGCGGCAGCCGGGGCAGCAGTGACCGCGTCGGCCCTCCGATCCGGAGGGCTGAGCCGCTGACCGGCCGCCATGACTGTGCGCGATGCTCGAGCACCAGAACGCGTATGATCAGGGAGGTGCAGCGAAGATGGAGCTTGCTCTTCACTCCATCACCTACGCCGGGTACTTCTACGAGGGCGGGGCTCTCTCGCCCGAGGAGATCATCGATCGTGCCGCGCAGCACGGGTACGATGCCGTGGAGCTGATGGCGAAGCGCCCCATCTGCTCGCCATTTGACTTCGATACCTCCCGGGCCGAGAAGCTGCGCAGCTACGCGGCGGATCGCAGGATCGGCCTCACGTGCATCGCCGGGTACATCGACCTGCCGCGGTCGAACGCGGTGGACCGGGAGAAGGAGCTGGTCTTCGCCCGGGAGACCTTCCGACTGGCCGCGGACCTGGGGGCGCCCTCGGTCCGCGTCTACGCCGGCGGCGACGTCATCCACGAGGGTGCCACCGGCTGGGAGCAGTGGGAGTGGTGCGTCGAGGGCGTCAGAGAGCTGGTCCCGCTGGCCGAGCAGCTCGGTCTCGACATCGTCCTGGAGTGGCACACGGGCGTGGTGCAGTCAACGCCGGCGCTCATGGACATGGTGGAGCACATCGGCTCCGACATCGTGAAGGTCATGCTGGACCCGCCACACCTGTCCTTCCGCGGTGAGGACCCGGCGGAGGCTGTGCAGCTCGTCGGCGACCGCCTGGCGGTGGGACACATTGCGGACTTCGAGCGCGGCAGCCCCATGATCACCTACGATGCCGTTCCCGAGCTGACCACGCTGCAGTCCGTGCCCATGAACCACGTCCCGCTGGGCGAGGGCATGGTGGAGAACGAGGCGTTCATCGAGGCCTGCAAGGCCGAGGGCCTCGATCCCACCATCAGCTTCGAGGTCTGCACCCCCTTCCACATCAGCCACCGCATGCCGACGCTGGCGAATGTGGATGAGCTGGTGGCTCAGGCGGCACGCTACCTTCGCCCGATGCTGTAGCCAGGCGCGAGCGGCGTCCCGCGGATGCGGGCGCCCGCACGCATCAGGAGGCGGTGGCGATGGAGAAGCTCTACTTCAACTGTGGTGTGGACTGCGAGCCGCTGGCGGACAGGTCCCCCGCGTGCGGGGGACCGTCGAGCTGGGCGGTGTCCCAGAAGGCCATCCTCACCTTCGTGGAGATCTTCGAGGAGTACCGCCTTCTGGCGGGCCTGGGCTTCCATGCCACGCCGGAGGCGGCAAAGGCGCATCCGGACCTGCTCACTGACCTGCGCCAGAGCCGGGGCATCGAGATCGGCATGCAGCCCAACGTGCCGGGCTTTCGCTTCCCCGCCTATACGCTCGACCTGGGCCAGTATGACGCCCCCATGCAGCGGCGGATCATCACGGAGGCCATCGAGGACTTCCAGGACGCGCTCGGCTTCCGGCCAGAGATCTACACGCCCTGCTGCGGCTCCAAGAGCCGAGCCACCTACCCGCTGCTGGTGGAGTTGGGATTCACCGTGGCCAAGGCTCCCGGAGCCGGGCGCTACCTCACCGACCGCCCGGACCGGTGCACCGTGGGCCAGTACCCCTACCCGCACTGGGCCTCGGACCATCATCTGATCCCCGGCTGCCTCCCGCTTTACGTCATACCCAACACCGCTGACATCACCGGCATGCGCCGCGACCAGCGGACCAGGGACCTGCGCCCGGAGTACCCTCCGACGCATGAGACCCTTCATAGCTACCGCCGCATCGTGGACACGAACCTGGAGGTCATGCGGCTGATCGACACGCCGGTCAAGGTCATCAAGATGGGCTCGCACAACACCGAGCGGCCGCACTTCGACAACCTCCGCTACGTCCTCGACTACGTCCAGGAGCGCGCGGAGCTCGAGGGAATGGAGCTGGTGCCGATCTCCTGCCTGGGCATGCGGCAGGTGGCGGAGGAGATGGGCGGCCCGGGCGACTACGGACGCGGCGGCGCGCCGGCCTGACGCCTCGCGCCCGAGACAAGGAGGTCCGTTCCAATGGCGACTGCACCCATCGTCGTGATCGAGGGAGCGCCGCGCCACAGCCCCTTCGCGGGGTATCTGCCGGAGATCCTGCTCATCGAGGGCTACATGTGCTTCGAGATGCTTGACCTCCGGGAGGAGGCGTTGACCGACGAGCACCTCGATGGCGCCGCCGTGGCGATCGTGGAGGACGTGGAGCTGAGCGAGCGGGAGATGGGGATGCTGGAGGACTTCGCGCGCTCGGGCGGTGCCCTGGTGGCCATGAGGCCGCAGTGGCGCCGGCGGGAGCTGTTCGGCCTGGACCCGGTGGAGGGCACCTACTCGCGCGCCGCGGATGTCTACCTCCGCGCCGACTTCTCCGTCCCGTGGCTCGCGAATCTGCCGGCGCCGGCCTTCCAGTTCCACGGTGAGGCCGATATGCAGGCGCCGGTGGACGGCGCGGCCGTGGCGCACGTCGGTGGGCGGCCGGACTCCCCCTCGATCTACCCGGGCGTGTGGGTGCGGCAGGTCGGTGAGGGGTGGGCGGTGGCCTTCACCTTCGACCTGGCGGCCTCCGTCGCCCTGACCCACCAGGGCGTGCCTCGCGAGCGCGCCCATGACGGCAACCCTGACCGCGACCGCGACGGCATGCTCAAGCCCAACGACTTCTTCATCGGCTACCTGGACCCGAACCTGCGGCGGCTGCCCCAGGCGGATCTGCAGCAGGAGCTGCTGGTGCGCGTGCTCCGACACGTCAGTCCCATCGACCTGCCGCGGGTGTGGTACTTCCCCTCGCCCACGCGGGCGGCGGCCGTCATCCGCGGCGACAGCGACGGTCAGAGCCGCGGCCACTACGACAATGCGCTGGCCATCGCCGAGGAGTACGGCCACAGCTATACCATCCAGGTGATGGAGCAGCACCTCCCGCAGTTCACCCGCGAGGAGGCCGCCGAGCTGCGCGAGCGCGGCCACGACATCGGCATCCACCCCATCTATCCGCTGATGCCCACCGTGCAGGAGGCCACCGAGATCCTGGAGCACCTTGTGTCGCGCTTCGAGGAGCGCTACGGCCTCACGCCCACCTCCTACGTGGCGCACTCCTGCCTCTTCCCCGGATGGGCCGAGTTCCCGCGCGAGCTGGCGCGGCATGGCTGCCGACTGAGCTTCGACTTCGCCGCCGGCCGCTATCTCCGGGAGGGCTATGTGGGCGGCACCGGCCTCCCCGCCCGCTTCATGGCCCGCGACGGCGCCCTCATCGACTGCTTCCAGCAGACCACCATCCAGTCCGATGACGGCTACCTGGGCCCCAAGATCGTGATGGAGGTGATGGAGCCGGAGGAGACTGAGGAGCTCACTCGCGAGGTCATCCGCGATTGCACCCGCTTCAACACCCTCTACCACCCCTGCTGCCACCCCACGAACATCGACCGCCACGAGCGCGCTGAGGGCTTCTTCCGGTGCATCCTGGAGGAGCTGAACGAGCTGGAGCTGCCCAGCTTTGGCGGGCATCAGTGGATGCAGTTCAACCTCCGCCGTCGCGGCCTGACGCTGGCGCCACGGGAGCATGGCGGCGAGCTGCAGGTCACCGTGGATGGCTGCGCGGAGCTGGATGAGTTCGTGGTGCTGTTGCCGCAGGTGGCGGACGTCCGCTGCAGCGGCGAGCACGTCGAGACCGCCGTTGTGGAGGCCCGCGGGGAGGAGTGGATGGCGGTACCGCTCTCTCCCGACGGGGCGCCGCGGCTGGAGCTGACCGCTGGCCCCTGACGATCCACCATGATCTATCCGCGCGCCACCGAGATGACCGTCCCGCAGTGGCTGCAGGCGCTGTCCGCTCCCGACGAGAGGCTGCGCCGGGCGCTGTGCGCCCTGTATGGGCCCGACGAGCCCGTGCACCGGCAGCGCCTGGCGCTGATGCGGCGCACGGCCCGCGCCGCGGCCGAGCGGCTGCCCCATGACCGGCCCACCATCCTGGTGCGGGTGCCCGGTCGCATCAACACCATGGGCCTGCACTCGGACGGGCAGCTCTCCTGGAAGAACCACGTGGTGTTCGGCCGCGAGATAGTGGGCTTCGCGCAGCGCCGCAGCGACGACACCGTGGCGCTGCTCAGCCCCCACGAGCGCTACCCGGACCACCGTTGTTCCATCGCCGACCTTTTGCCGGCAGACCGGCGCGGCTCGGAGTGGGCCGACGTCCTCGAGGAGTCCGAGATCGAGCCCGGCGCGTGGCAGAACTACCTCATCGGCCCCATCCTCGCCCTGCAGAACCGCTTCCCGGGCCGGCCGCTATGCGGGATGAACCTTCTGGTGGATGGGGACATACCGGTGGCGGCTGGAGTAAGCTCCTCGTCGGCTCTCGCCACCCTGGCGGGGATCGCCACCATCTACTTCAACGAGTTGGAGCTGGAGTGGGGCGAGGCCATCCGCATCATCGGCGCCGGCGAGTGGTACTGCGGCTCGCGGGGCGGGCCGGGCGATACCGGCTCCCAGATGCTCTGCCGGCTGGGCCATGTGCTGCACATCAGATACGACATCGCCTTCGATCCCTGGGAGGCGCACCACCTGCCCTTCCCCGACGAGTGGCGCATCGTGCTGTGCGACACGCGCGTCGAGGCGCGAAAGTCCGTGGAGGCGCTGCAGACGGCGACGTCGCGCGGCCTCGCCCAGGCGTCCGGGATGATCATCCTCAGGGAGCGCTTCCCCGAGGCGCTGGGCGACGTTCGCTGCCTCGCGCACGTCTCTCCCGAGCACATCGAAATCGAGCTGGCTGACGTCTACCACATGCTGAGGGCCCTGCCCGAGCGCGCCAGCATGGAGGACCTGCCGAGGCTGGCGCCCGGGCGGGTGGATGAGCTGGCGCCGGTGATGCGTCACTACCGCGTGGACCTGCCGGACTTCCCGCTGCGCCCGGTGTGCATGTACATGATCTGCGAGCCGGCACGCGGGGCCCGCAACCGGCCGGTGCTCGAGGCCCGCGACGAGGCGGAGATGGGCCGCCTGCTGACCGCTGCCCATGATGGCGACCGCGTCGTCAGGTGGGCGGATGACGAGCACTGCGTGCCCTACGACCGCCGGGTCAGCGACGAGCTTCTGACTCGCCTGGCAGCGATGGCCGAGCGCGGCGAAGAGGCCGCCGCGCTGCACCGCCAGCCGGGCGGCTTCGCCTGCTCGTGCCCGGAGCTTGACCTGCTCGTGGATATCTGCACTGGGGTGGAAGGCGTCATCGGCGCGCGCGTTACGGGGGCGGGCATGGGCGGGTGCATGTTCGCCTACGTGCATCGAGACGCGGTGGATGACGTGCTGCGCGAGGTGGGGGAGCGCTACTACCGCCCGCGGGGCCTCGAGCTGGCCGCCTGGGAGCTGCACCCGGTGGAGCGGGGCGGCCCGCTGGTGCTGGAGGCGGACACCTGACCCGCATTACTCGCGCAGTTCGGCCTCCGTCTGACGGCGTTTGTCGGGCGCGGGTGAAAGCGCGCAGCGACAGCGCGCTCGCAGCTTCCAGCCTGACACCCGTTTCACTGGAGGAATCACGATGGTGGTGGGATGTGCCACTCTTCTCGTTTGCATCGGTACAACGCTCCCCGCTGCACAGGGAGAGGGTTCGGTGCACGCTCGGTCCGAGCTTGCGCCCGTCGTTGAAGTAGAGGAGGACGTCTACACCTACGAGCCCGCGGACAATGGGGCGGACCCGCTCTGGTGCCGAAGTTGTACGTGCCTCGTGCGCATCGGCGAGAGGCTGTTCGCCAGCGGCCTGGAGACGCTCTCCGGCGCGAAGCCGCTCAACAACGTCCGCTGGCTGCTGTTCGAGCACACCGCCGATGACTGGCACCTGCAACGCGTTGCCGAGGAGGATCGGACACGGGAGCCGTGTCCTCTCGTCGGGTTCCCCGGTGGCCCCCTCTTTCTCTCAGCCAACCCCACGCTGGTTGAGGACCCACAGCATGAGGGCGGCGGCCCGGCGCGGCCGGAGATCCTCAGCTTCGATCCGACTGACATTGGCGCCCCCTACCAGGTGATCCTCCCCCGGTGGGATGGTGAGCCGAGCTTCACGGAGCACTCCTATCGCAGCTTCACCTGCGACCCGTCCCGGCGGGAGATCATCCTGTTCCAGAACGTGGGCTACACTCACTCGGAGTGGGCGCTGCGGACCGGGGACGGCGAGTGGCTCACGGGTAAGCTGGTATGGCCCGAGCGCGAGCACACCGAGATCGCGCCCTACGATAGCACGCGCGCCCGCTGCAACTACGCGACCGTCGTCCTCACCGATCGGGCGGTGCACTTCTGCGGCGCCGCGGCCTACAACAGGTGGGACCGCGTCCGGACCATGGAGCGGGCCGGCCGCGAGTGGGGGCCCCGCTGGCGCCGGCTGATGTACACGTGGACGCCCGACATCGGCTCCGCGGAGTTCAGCGAGTGGATTGAGATCAGCAACACCTTCGAGGATGGCGGATGGCTGTTCCCCGGCGACCTGTGGGTGGACGAGGATGGTGGTGCGCACATCTTCTGGTCCGAGCACGCCATCAACGAGAGGCTCCGGGACAGCTTCTTCCCCGACATCAAGCGCCGATGGGCACTGAAGTACGCGGTGGTCCGCGACGGGGAGATCACCCACCGGGAGACGCTCACAGAGGGCGGCGAGGGCCTCTCGGACCTCGTCACGCCGTCGATCGGCAATCCGAGGCTCCAGGTGACCCCCGACCGCCGCCTGTTCATCTGTTACTACGTGCGCGGACGCGACGAGAGCGGCGAGCAGGTCAGCGAGAACCGGGTGATGGAGATCCTGCCCGATGCCGGAACTTCGGAGCCTGTCACACTCCCGTTGCAGCATCCACTGACGGACTTCTTCACCGCGACACCGCGCGGCGGCTCGCCACCCTCCCGAACACTCGAGATGCTCGGGTATCGTGCTGGCGCGCGGCAGACCGTGTCCTACGCCCGCGTTCGTCTCTACTGAGATTGCGGAGGTCAGGCGCGGGTGAAAGCGCGCCACGCCGCGCTTTCAGCTTCCAGCCCGACAGCGCCGAAGGAGGATGAGAGGACGACAATGCGCTCAGTCTGGTCGGTGTGCTTCCTATTGGTGACTGCGGCAACGTGGCCGTGCCATGCCGGCCCCCTGAGCTCGGAGGTCTCCAACGGATGGAGGTGGGCGACTCCCTTCCCGTTTCGTGGGCTGACCGCCGTGGCGTCCAGCGAGCAAGCAGACCACTGGCCGGCGGCCAAGGCCATCGACGGTGACACGTCCGAGCCGGAGGGAATCTGGCAGACGCTGCGCGACAGCCCGGAGTCCGCCTGGCTGGAGGTGCAGCTTGACCGCCCCCGGCGCGTGGCAGGGGTCGGCATCTACCATCAGGACAACCCCCGCTACTACCGCAGCGTGGACTACGCCATCGCCTGCTGGAGCGAGGGCGAGTGGCAAACGGTGGTGGAGGTCGAGGACAACGCGCAGGCTGGCTGGCGCCAGCACACCTTTCCTCCCGTCGAGACCGACGCCGTGCGCATCACCATCACCGAGTCCGAGTACGGCTTCCGGATGGGCCTGAACGAGGTGAGCCTCCTGCTGCTGCCGGAGGCCGCCGGTGCACCGACCATCCACCTCTCGCCGGTGCACCGCTGCGACCGGGTGGCTGACATGGGTGTCATCACCTGGGACGCGGTCGTGCCCGAGGGGGCGAGCGTCGAGCTCCAAACGCGCACGGCCCCCGACGAGGGCGGCAGGCCGGGGCGGTGGTCGCAGTGGTCGCCGCCCTACGGGCGCAGCGGCGAGAGGATCACCAGCCCCGTCGGTGAGTGGGTCCAGTACCGGGCCATCTACCGCAGTTCAGACGCCGGTGAGCCAACGCTCCGCCACGTCACACTCGGCTCGCCGCGGTGCGTGGAGCGTCTGGAGGTGGATGCCATCGTCCCCACGCCCGGTGAGCCCATCGAGGTCGGCGTGCGATTCGGCCATGGCATGGACGCTGCCTCGAGTGTCGTCGGCGAGATCATACTGCCCGGCGGAAAGCCTGTCATACTGGGCGGAGGCCGGTGGAGCGACCGCGGACGCGTGTGGCAGTTCGATCCCGTGACCCTGGGCCCCGACCAGGGACTGGCCACCGTGCCCCTCGCCGGCGCCAGGCGCCTCAATGGCGTGCTGATGCTGGCCGAGGAGCGTCCGCTGATCATCGGCACCGAGCCCATCCTCCAGCGCCTGCGCGGGATCGCCGAGTGGATCATCGAGAACGAGCAGCCGGCCATCTTCGTTGAGGGCTACAACGAGCGCACGCTCCTGGCGCTGCATGAGATCACTGGTGAGCGGCGATACCTGCAGCACGTCCGCACGTGGGCCGGGAAGCTCCTGGACGCTCAGAAGCCGGCCGGCTACTGGGGGACGGGCTACGGCGATGTCTACTTCGCGGATACCGGAAGCGCGCTGGGGCTGCTGATCAACTTCTACAAGTTCGCCACGCCCCAGGAGCGCGCGCGCATCCACACTGCGCTCGAGCGCTACCTGCACCTGCTGCTGGTGGAGGGCGACAGCACCGGGAAGCCCTTCGTGCACGAGGACGGAAGCGTCGGCGTCGGCTATCACACGGATGACCAGGGCAACATCACCAAGGACCTCAACAAGCCCTACACCATCGCCACCGCCCTGACCGGCGCAGAGATCTTCGCGGCCTGGTACTACATGAAGGGCAATGAGCGCCACAAGCAGATCGCCATCAGGGCCTGTGATTGGCTCCTCGATACCATGGTCGGCCCCGTTCCGCCGGACCCGCTGGCGGAGCCGGGCCAGATCCCCTACTGCATCGAGGACTGGAATCCCGGGGGCAGGGACCGCGCCTGGGTCTGGACGCGGTGGCCCTACGACACCTCCGCCTACGTCGGCGAGGGCCTCATCGCCGCCTGGACCTACATCGATGACGAGCAGTTCCGGCGCCGCCTGGTGCAGCGCGTCCGACCGCACATACAGTGGCTGGTGCGCACGCAGAACGCCGACGGAAGCTGGGCGGAAAAGAGCTCGGGCGATCAGCTCCGCAGCCACGGAGTGGTCAACCTGCTGCTGTGGTACTACCACAACGTCGATCCCGACCCGCGCATCGCCAACGCCATACGCCGCTACTACGCCCTGCTGGTCGATGAGGAGCGCGGGCGCTATCTGCAGGTGCCGGGCAACGGCATCGCCACCTGTCTCGCCGGCCGCGCCCTCGTGGAGATCGCCAGGCCCGGCGTTGACTGCTATCGCTGGAGGGACCAAAGCCCCTGATGGCCCTGCGTCCAGCGAGATTCCGCGGTCGGTTGCGTCGGTGGCGGAGAGGACCGGCAGCGCCATGGCCGGAAACGAGCTCTGCCACACCGAGATCCTGCTTCCAGGAGCGTGCCCATGGCATGAACGCGCTTGCCGGCCTGTCCGCGCTTGTCGTCCTCGGCCTCGTCCCCGCTGCACCGGAGGGCGAGAGCATCGCCGACCGCCTGCTGCCCCGGCCTCAGCGGCTGGAGGCCCTCGGCGGCGAGCTGCGCATCATCGACGATGGCGCTCCGGCCGCCTGCATCGTCGCGCCCCGGCCCTCGGCTCGCGCTATCGCTTTGGGGGTGCGGCAGCTCAATGACAGGCTGGTCGAGCTCGGAGGCGAGGCGCTGCCCGTCCTCTCGGCCGAGGCCGCCGCCGGGCGAGCCGACACCATCGTCTGGCTCGGCACCCGCGACGATCTGTCAGGCCTCAGACGCCTCCTCCACGGCCGCTCGGTCAGCCTGCCCGATGCCACGGACGTCCCGGACGGCTATCTGTTGGAGTGCATTCGCGTGCCGGGCAGGCACGTCGTGGCCTGCGTGGGGCAGGATGAGCGCGGCTGCTACTACGCCCTCCAGACGCTGCTGCAGTTGCTCCACCGCGGCTGGGCCGACGTGGAAATGCCTCGCGTCCGCATCGCGGACTGGCCGGCCTTCCGGCTCCGGCTCGTGAAGGTCAGCGCCACGCGCTGCGACCCCGACGTCGTCGCGCGCTACGCCGAGCTGCTGCAGGGCTGGAAGATCAACCTCTTCGCGCTGCAGTACCACCGGGAGTCCGACGGCACCTGGCGGGAGCCCTCGGCCCGGTACCGGCAGGTCATCGAGCGCGTCGGCCGAACCGCCCGGGAGGGCGGCGTGCTGGAGCCTGGCCTGTTCGTGTGCCCCTACTTCCCGCCGCGCCTCGATGCAACCAGGCCCGAGGACGTGCAGGCCTACCTGCAGCGGCTGCGCTGGGGCCTGGAGCTGGGCTTCCGCTGGGTGGAGGTGGACTTCAACGACTGGGCCAGGTGGGACCGGCTCTCGGACGCTGAGCGAGCGCGCTTCGACGACGCCGGCAGCTACATGGCTCACCTCACCAACGCGGTCTATGAGGCTCTGCGGCGGGAGTTCCCCCGGACCGGCATCATTGTCTGCCCCATGATTGGCTGGTATCATGGCCGGGCGCGCGAGGGTCTGGCGACGCTGTGCCAGAGCATCCCCGAGGACGTCCTGGTTTACTGGACCGGCCCCCAGGTGCGCTCGCGGCACATCACCGGGGACCAGCTTCGGGAGTGGACCGAGACGACCGGCCGCAAGCCCTTCCTGTGGGACAACACCATCTACGCCCACTTCCAGCCCTACTGGGTCGGCTACGCCTTCAACGCCTATCAGAACGCCTTCCCCGAGGAGCTGCGCGAGCTGCTGGCCGGGCCGGGCATACACCTCAACGCCACCGCCACGCCGCACTACCTGCCCGGCATCATGACCTTCGCGGACTTCATGTGGAACCCCGACGCCTACGATCCCCATCGCTCCATCCGCAACGCCCTGCGCCTGTGCTGGGGCGAGGACGCGCCCGATGCCGCTAACGAGGTGCAACAGCACCTCATCGCCCTCCGGCGGCACCTCTACGAGGCGAAGCGAGGCTGGGTGCGCTTCAATCGCCGGACGGCTGAGCGCATGGTCGATGAGCTGGAGCGCGCCGTGGAGCGGCTCGGTGAGGTCGCCGCGGATCCGCGCCTGACCCAGCACCTGAAGTCCACCATGGTGGCGGAGGCCCGGTCGGACGTGGTGAGCTTTGAGCCGCCGGATAAGCTTCGCCCCAGGCCGCCGGTGACGCCGCGTCCGCTGGCCGACGGCGTGGTCAACGGCTCCGTGGAGGAGCTCGCGGACGGCAGCCCCGTCGGCTGGTCACTCTACCGCGGCGCCGGGGGCGCGGAGCTGGTCGTCTCCGACGACGCCCACTCCGGCCGGCACAGCGCCTGCCTCCACGCCACCGAGTGGTATCACAACCCCGAGCACCCCATGCATGGCGACCGCCGCTGGATCAACGTGGCGCTGATCCATGGCAGCGAGGAGGGGGGTATGCACGGGACCGACGCCTACGACGTGCAGCCGGAGACCACCTACCGGTGCAGCTTCTATCTCAAGAGCGACGCGCCGAGCGTGGCCGTGGAGTTCCAGGGCTGGTCGGAGGGCTTCGCGGCCGGCAACCGGCATCTGCTGAGGAGCAAGCTGAGCAGCATCACGCCCACCGGCCGGTGGCAGCGCTATGAGGCCACCTTCACGACCTGGTTCGACACGAGGAAGTTCGCCCTCAAGATCGGCCTCCAGGGCTATGCGGATGAGGCCATGCGCCTGGGCCGCGTCTGGGTGGATGACGTCGCCATTGCCCCGGCGGACTGAGCCGCTCAAGGGGTGACTACTGCCCGCCCTCTGCCTGTTCGCCGCCTTGCTGCTCGCTCTCCGGTTGCGCCTCGCCCTCCCCTTGCTCGCCCTCGGGCTCAGGGGGCGCGGTAACGGCCGTCCAGCTCTCCTCCAGTGGGATCTTTCGCACCACGCGGAGGGTGAGGGAGGTCACGGGAGGCAACTGGTCGGCCGTGTCCGCCTGCAGATTGTCGGCGTAGTCGAAGAGGTACTGCTGCGTCGCCAGCTCCAGGTCGGTGTCCGCGATACCGGGTTCCGTTCGCGTCTGTTGCGAGACGTGACTGGGTGCGATGGCTGTGTCCCCCGAGCCCAGGAGCAGCACGATCTCTTCTATGCTCTCCGGCGGGACGAGGGCCTTCACGTTGACGAAGCCCAGCAGGGAGGGCTTGCCGACGGTCGCGGCCACCTCTGCGACGTCCGGCGGGCCCTCCGCGCCCTGGCCCAGCCACCGACGGATGGACGGCACCCCGGCGAGGACCTGCCCAATGCCGACGCCGGTGACAGTCGCCTTCAGCCAGCCGGTACTCGCCGTCAGGGGGAACTGCCAGCCCTCACCCTGCTCCCAGGTGAACTCCGGCGTCTCCAGGCGATGGCGCGTGAGGACCAGCCGCAGGTTTGCCTGCTCCATCAGCTCCTGGTCCGGCACGTCGAACCACAGCTCAGCGGTGATGCGCCACGGCTCGCCCTCATTGCGCTGGGCGTCGAGCGATGACTCCAGCAGGTGCAGGGGCTCCTCGCCGATCCCCAACGCCAGCACGGTACGCTCGGCGTCAAGCTTGATGGCCTCAGCGGGACTCGCGTCCGTGGCCGAGACCTGTACGCGGAGCATCTCAGGCGGGACGTCACCAGTGAGGCGGTCGATCGGGGTGGGGATGACCTCGAAGGTGGCGCTCTCGACGGTCAGCAGGCCCTGAGCGCGTGCCAGCGTGCAGCTCAGGACGGCGCACAGCACGGCCAGTCGCAGCTTCATCGCGTGCACCTCCGGACGCAGGTTGCATGGACCGGAGACCGCACCTTGAGAGTATGACTGCGCGCCGGCCCTGTCAAGCCCCTTTTGCATCGGCCGTATCGCCGGGCAACGGCGGCGCGCAGGATACCGGGCACGCGGTGCGGGCGACGTGAGAGTGGCGATCGTTGTCACCGCCCGTTGCCGTCATGTCGTACGGCTTACGTTCACCCACAAGTTGGGGAGGGCTGTTGGCCGTGGAGGGGCCGCCTGAGGGCGCTCCTCAGGAGCGCGCGAAGTCGGCCCGCTG
>JAYENL010000006.1:0-3227 GCA_034722055.1 Armatimonadota bacterium | reverse complement strand
CGACGACGGCGAACGACACGGGCGGGCAAGGAAGCCCGCCCCTCCGTACGGCGCGATGCGACGCGCCATGGAGGGGCCGGACCACTGTCCGGCCCGCCGTTCCGTACGACGTTTCGACAGCGAGAGAGAGGGAGAACGGCGGATCGGTGGGATCCGTTTCCCCCCTCCCGCTTGCGCCACGTCGTCTGTGGCGCCAGGGAGGGGGGTGCCCGAGCTTCTGCTCGGGCGGGGGGGAGGCCGGGACGGGAGGCCGCTGCCCTGCCGATACTCACTCGATGCTCGTCGGGTCGAGCCGCTCCTCCCCCGCCCACCCCGGCGCCGGCCCTTCTTGCGCCCACACAGGCTTGACCCAGTCCTCCGGCTGCTCGCTCAGCGGCTCAAGCGTGACCTTCCGGATGCGCAGAGGGTCGGTCACGTCCCCGAGGACGCCCACCGTCACCCCTACGAGCTGCCGCTCGGGCTCCTCGTACCACTCCTTCAGCGCCCGGCCCTGCAGCAGCTTCCGGCCGTCCAGGTAGGCCGCTACAGTTTGACGGTAGACCTCCAGCGTCAGCGCGCACGTGCGGTTGACGTGCACCTCGTGGCGTGGCTGGGGGCCGAGGCGGCTTCCGGATGGCTGCAGGAAGTGGTTGTAACGGTCGGCCATGAGGTTCTCACAGCCGGCGCCGAAGCCAGCCATGGGATCGGGCCACGAGAACACGATCCCGGCCTGGAAGCGGTCGTCGTCGGGCGGGAACTCGATGTGCACGGTCATGCGGTAGTTGTCCTCCACGCTGCCGGGGAACAGCACGAACCCGCCCTCGCCCTCGGGGTGCAGGACCAACGAGCCGTCGTCCGCCGTCTCCCACTTCCCGTTGACCGTGTGGCAGCGGCCGAGCGGGATGCCCGGCACCAGCTCGATGGTCTCACCCTCCGCCATGGCCCTCTCGACCCTCATCCCCGCCAGCCGCTGGCCCGCGTAGTCGCTGACCTCCTGTGAGCCGGCCGCCTGCATCACCTGGCGGTAGAGCGTTTCTGCCTCGCCGATGTCGCCGGCCGCCAGGGCGGCATCCGCCTCGCTGATGGCGTCAGCCTGCGGCGATGTGTGGACGGCGACATCGGTGCGGAGCGTCGCCGGAGCAGTGTGGCAGAGCTCGTCCAGCGCCTTCGCGTCCAGGTCCTCGCCCACCAGCGCGAGCTGCTCGCGGGCCTCCTCCCACCACTCCCCCCGCCACGCGGCCCCGGCCCACCATGTGCGGATGCACGCCTCAGATATCTCGCTGTCAGGCTCCGCCAGGTAGCCCTCGAACATCTCGACCAGCCGCCGGTGGGCGTCCTCGCGCTTCCACAGCGCCAGGTGGCCGTCCTTTTCAGCGATGTACTCCGCGGCCTTCATGAGCATGTAGGGCACGTCGGTGTCAAAGCGCCCTGTCTCCAGGCACTCCACCCCCAGCTCCCACACCGCCTCATGGCTTCCGCCCCAGCGCGGCATCAGTGCCCACATCAGGTTGTAGTAGGCGCGCATGCAGTCGAACTGGGCGGCGACCGCGCGGTCGAACCACGCCCGGAGCTCTCCCTGGCCGCTGCCCTGGCCCATGGCGACGTCGATCATGTATGCGGCGGGCTCCGGCCAGTCCTGCCGAATCTCCCAGGCCTTCTCCAGGTGCTCCCGAGCCTTCCCCGAGTGCTCGCGGAAGCCCGCAGCCCCCTTCTCGCTCACCTCCACCGCCGCGCCCGGTCCCCGGTACGCCCACCCCAGCTTCAGCTCCGCCACCCCAAGCAGTGTATGCTCGAACCAGGGGTCAAGAGCCGTGTAGTTGTGGTACCCTTTCTCTGCCGCGTCCTCGATGTGCTCGACCTTCGCGATCAGATTCTCCAGGCGCTGTGTGTTGTCCAGCCTGTCCACCGCCGGATAGAGCCAGGTGAACAGCGCCCTCGGCTCCATGCCCTCCATACGCACGTTATCCAGTCCCACGCCAATCTCCGTCGCCAGGACGTCGAGTTGGTCATCCGGGTCGTTGGTGGGATGGTCGCCGGTGCGGCAGAAGATGTCGTAGCCCACGTACTCCTTTCGCCAGGTCGCCAGATCCGGGTAGCCCGGCGTGTCAGGGCCCATGGCACCGCTGAAGAACAGCAGCTCCTGGGCCTCCCAGATCCTGTCGTCCTCGTAGGCGGTGATCCCGGCGGCCATCAGCGCCAGCGGGTCCTTACACTCGGTATCCGCCAGCGCCCGGGCCAGCCTCAGCGCCTCCTTCCCCGACGGAGCATCCGGCGCATCCGCCTCGCGCCTGGCGTAGGCCTCCAGCACGGCGAGGGCCTCGTCATCCCATGCGGGATCGCGCAGGCCCATCTCCTTGTAGAGGTCCACGCTGAAGCGCCGCAGCAGGGCCACGCGGGCCTCGGCGAACTCCCTCGCCGCGGCCCCGGTGTCCTGGTCCGCGGGCAGCGGCTTGGGCTCGTAGTCGGCGAACTCGGCGGCCCGTTGGGCCACCTCCGCCATCTCGCCCGCCTCAGCCGCCTCCTGAGCCCGATCGGCCGGCTGCGTGACCTTCTGGGTTCGTCCACAGCCCGCGATGAGGATCGGCACAGCCAGTACGACAGGAGCGAATGCCCGGAATCGGAGAGACCGCACCATCGATGCTCCCCCCAGCCGTTGGCCCGGCGCCCTCGCGCCGCACAGGCGACGCCTCCCACTGGGCGACGGGGGAGACAGCAGTCCGCCGGCACTCAGACGCAGGGCGTGATCAGGTAGTCTTACCTCACTTCTCGACGAAGCTCACAATGACCTGCGCCCTACTGCGAGCAGGGCGACGGGACCACGCTGCACTTCGGCGACATGTGGCTGAGCACGGCACCGCCCGCACGCAGCGGGTGGCGGACCAGGTTTGCGCAGGAAGGCTGACGCCCCGTGTTCCGCTGCCTGGGGCGGTGCCGTGCCCCAATTCACGCTTACCCGACCCGCCAACTTGGCCTTACGGCGCGTCGCAGGCCCAGCAGTACTGATCGATCATCTCGGCGGGCGTGTCCACGTACCACGGAGCCGACTCATCCGCCGAGCAACCCGTGAAGGCCTCGTACTTCATGCACGCCACAGCGGCGGCGGGCTACTCCGTTCAGTTGGGATCTTTCACTCCGGCACCAGCATCGCCCAGCCGCGGCTGTAAGTTGCACGGCTGGATGTCCATTTGGCGTGTCCATCCGCGTATGCGTGGTTCTCGCCGCCGTTGTGCCGGGAGTACTTGTCCTTC
>JAYENL010000005.1:0-3239 GCA_034722055.1 Armatimonadota bacterium | reverse complement strand
CTGTACTTCTCAGACAGAAGTTGGACTGTCATCGCTCACCTCCTCACAGGAACTGGAATTGAGCAAGTATAGCGCACTATCGGATCCGGCAACAGAGCCAAGACCTTCTTGGTTCCGGCTTGTCCGGATTAGGGTTTCTTGAAGCGAAATCTACGGCTTGATCCGCGCACGTTCCTACAACACTTCGTTGCAAGGGCTGTATGAGCTCGAAAAAAGGCAATAAGGCCCTCGGCCTACACGATGGCCAAGGTAGTGCTCCGCCTGACGTCTCACGATGTCCACGCAAGATCGCGCCCCGCGCTGAAGCCGCCGGACCTACCCCTGCATGTCTGTCGGCCTGACAAAACGAGCCCTAACGAAGCTTTGTAGACTGAGGGCTTGAGCAGACCGCAGCCCGCCGTAGAGGCTGTCTGAAGAGCGAGGGTCTGCTTGATCAAACAACCTAGCGACGGCGTATGGCCAGCTCCTGCTCCACGTCAGACCATTCGAGCCCGCGTGCCGCGATCAGCACGAGTAGGTGGTAGGCCAGGTCAGCCAGTTCCGAGGTCAATCGCTCGTCGCTCTGTCCCTTGGCGGCGAGGACGACCTCCATGGCCTCCTCACTGACCTTCTTCAGAATCTCATCCTCGCCCGCCTCGAATAACGCGGCAGTATAGGACCCCGATGGGCGGTTCGCCTTGCGATCGAGAATCACGCCGAAGAGCTCCTCCAGGATGTTACTGCTGGCCCCGGCGGGCGTCCCGGTCGTATTCGCCGTCATCGTTCGATAGAAACAGCTCCGCCTCCCCGTATGACAGGCCGGCCCTTCGGGATCCACCTTCACAAGCAGCGTGTCCGCATCACAGTCCGCCAGGATCTCACGCACGTTCATGAAATTGCCCGACGTGGCGCCCTTATGCCACAGCTCCTTGCGGCTGCGACTCCAGAAATGGACCTGACCCGTCTCCTGGGTTAGGCGGAGCGACTCCCGGTTCATCCAGGCGACCATCAAGACCTCGTCGGTTGCAGCGTCCTGCACCACGGCCGGCACCAATCCCCGTCGATCGAAGCGAATCTGCTCATCCATCTTTCCTCCAGTTATCATCTGGCACGGTCTAGTCGTGGCCCACGTCGCCACCTAATCCGCCACAGCCATCTATCATGCGCACCGGGACGCCTCGCTCGGCCAGGTACGCCTTCAACTCGCCGATGCTGAGCATCCTATCATGGAACAGAGAGGCGGCCAACGCCGCGTCAGCCTTGCCCTCTGTGAGCACCTCGACGAAGTGCTTTGGGAGCCCGGCACCGCCGCTGGCGATGACCGGCACCGGCACCGCCTCGGCCACGGCACGCGTCAGCGCCAGATCATACCCTTCGAGCGTCCCGTCCGCGTCCATGCTTGTCAACAGCACCTCTCCGGCGCCCGCCTCGACCGCTTCCACCGCCCACGCGACCGCGTCGCGCTCTGTGGGGATGCGCCCTCCACTCACGTAGACGGTCCAGCCCGATCCTGTCCCTTCGGCGACCCGCTTGGCGTCGATAGCGACCACGATGCACTGGCTGCCGAAGCGCGCGGCCGCGGCGGTGAGCAACCCCGGATCGCGCACGGCAGCCGTGTTGATACTGACCTTATCGGCCCCGGCCAGGAGCAACGTGCGGACGTCCTCCACGCCGCGCACACCTCCGCCCACCGTGAAGGGCATGAAGACCTCACTCGCCACCTGGCGCACCAACTCGACGGTTGTGGCGTGCCCCTCCGGCGTGGCCGAGATGTCGAGAAAGACCAGTTCGTCGGCGCCCTCGGCATCGTAGAGGCGGGCGTTCTCCACCGGATCCCCAGCGTCACGTAGATTGACGAAGTTGACCCCCTTGACGACCCGCCCATCCTTCACGTCCAAACAGGGAATGATCCGCTTAGCCAACATCGGGTCCCCCTCCCACTTGCAGCGCATCCCGGAGATCGATCTTCCCTTCGTAAAGGGCGCGTCCGATGACAATGCCGCTAAGGCCAGCCTGGTGCGTTCTCCGCACGTCCTCCAGGCTCGCTACGCCGCCCGAGGCGATGACGCGAAGATCGCTCGCCCGAGCCACGTCCACCGTCATCCCCAGGTTCAGACCCCTGCCCGTACCATCCCGCGCGACGTCGGTGAAGACGACCCAGCGGATCCCTCTGTCGGCCCACGCGCTAGCCAGCGCCATCGGCGTAAGCTCGGTGGCCGCCTGCCAGCCGTGGGTGCGAACCTCACCCGCGCGCGCATCGATCGCCAGCGCCACTCGCTGCGCCCCGAAGGCCTCCAGGGCTGCCTCGATCACTGTCGGTCTCTGCACCGCCGCCGTGCCGACGACAACACGTTCCACCCCTGCGCCCAGCGCCTGCCGAATGGAGACGAGATCCCGCAGCCCGCCGCCAAACTGGACGCTCAACCCGGTCGTCACGATGCGCTCCAGCGCGTCCAGGTTCCGCTTGCTGCGCTCCCCGAAGGCGCCGTCGAGGTTGACCACGTGAACCCACGACGCTCCTGCATCCTGCCAGCGGCGGGCAACCCCAAGCGGATCGTCGGCGTACTCAGTCTCTCGTCCTGGATCGCCCTGCACCAGCCGCACGACACGTCCCTGCCGCAGATCAATAGCCGGATAAACCGTCCAATCTTCCAATGTATTAACCTCCCAATGTACCAACCTACCGATGCACCAATCCCCCAATCACCCAATCTACCAACCCTCGACGAAGTTTCGCAGGACCTCCAGCCCCACTCGCTGGCTCTTCTCCGGATGAAACTGCACGCCGTAGATCTGACCCCGCCCCACCACCGAGGCGAAGGGACCCCCGTAATCGGTCGTGGCCACGACGTGCTCATGCGAGGCGTCGCAGAAATAAGCGTGGTTGAAGTACGCCCACGCGGTTCGTGGCAGACCGCGCAGCAACGGGTGCTCCCGGCGCGGCTCGATCTGGTTCCAACCGGTATGAGGGATCTTGAGCCCTTCGGCAACGATGTCGCCGGGAAAACGAACCACGCGTCCCGGCAGCCACCTTAGCCCGGCGTGGCGCCCCATCTCCTCGCCCTCCTCGAACATGACCTGCATCCCAACGCAGATGCCCAGCAGCGACTTGTCCTGCTCGACAGCCTCTCTCAAGGCATCCAGAAGCTCAGCACGGCGCAAGCCAGACATGCAATCGGCGAACGCGCCCACCCCCGGCAGCACCACCTTCTCCGCGGTCCGGACCGGTCCCGGCTCACGGGCCAACCTCACATCCGCCC
>JAYENL010000004.1:0-51593 GCA_034722055.1 Armatimonadota bacterium | reverse complement strand
CGGTCCCGACCAGGCCGCACCATGGCACGGCGCAGCTTGTGCAGCCACACCCAGGCCGTCTCGTAGCTGCCCAGGCCCAGAACACGCTGCAGGCCCAGAGCACTCACGCCCGTCTTCTGGTTGGTCACGTACCACACGGCGCGGAACCACAGCCGCAAGGGCTTGCGCGTATCCTGGAAGATGGTGCCTGCGGTCACCGAGGTCTGCACGCCACACGCGGCACACTCGTGCAGCCCGCGGGCCAGGGCCCACGCCTTGTCGTGCCCGCAACGGGGGCAACGGAAGCCCTCAGGCCAGCGCAGGCTGAACAGATAGTCGCGACACGCTTGCTCCGTGCCGAAGCGCGACTCAAGTTCCAGGATCGTCCGCGGGTAGTCCTCCATACTCGCGAAGACTACGCCACACAGCTACCTGAGTCAATCGGATAGCCCACTTCTACAGAGCGCCGCGGAGATGGCGCCCGACGACCCTCTCCCCCACGCCTACCTCGCCGCCGCCCAGCTTCGGCTCGGCGATCTGGCGGCAGCCGATGAGGCCGCCTCCACGGCTGCCGACCTCGGGCCGCAGAATCATCTCGCGCAGAGCTACCTGGCCTACGTTCGGCTGGTGCAGGGCAGGCTCGAGGAGGCCGAGGCCGCGGGCTCTGCTGCGGTCGCCGCCGCCCCGGCGTCGGCCCTGGCCCACGACGCGCTGGGTACGGCGCACTTCTTCGGCGGCAGCTTCCAGCGGGCCCGGCAGGAGCTGGAGCGGGCGCTGGAGCTCAATCCGGTCTCCGCGCGAGCCCATCTGACGCTGGCCAAGCTCACGGCGGCGGAGGGGGAGATGGAGGCGGCACTGGACCAGGCCCGCGCCGCCACCAGCCTCAACCCCAACAGCGCGCCCGCTCACAGCACCTACGGGCTGCTGCTGATGCTCAACAACGATCCGCAGGCCGCCGACGAGCAGTTCCAGCAGGCCCTCGCTCTGGACCCGAACCTGGCCGAGGCCCACACCGGCTGGGGGCTGGTGATGGCGCGCCGGGGCCGCTTCCGGGAGGCACTGGACCAGCAGAAGGCGGCCCTGGCCCTGGACACCGGCTCCGCAGCGGTGCAGAACAACCTGGGCGGCCTGTATGCCTCGGATGGCAGGATGTCCGTGGCCGTCGAGCACCTGCAGCGCGCCGTCGAGCTGCAGCCGGGCTGGGGTCTGCCATACGCCAACCTCGCCTTCGTGCACCTGGAGCTGAATGAGCATGCCAGGGCACTGGAGATGGGCGAGCGGGCCGTGGAGCTGGGCGAGCGCTCGCCCTTCGTGCATACCGTCCTGGCGAGGATCTACATGCGGCAGGGCCGGACCGATCGGGCGCTGACCGAGCTGCGACAGGCCGTCGCCCTGGACGAGGACTACCCGCAGGCGCACTACCAGCTCGCCCAGCTCTACCTGGAGGCCGACAGGGCGCGGGACGCAGTTCGCGAGATCCTCACCGCGCTGACCAGGGACCCGTCCGCGATGTTAGAGACGCGCCGCTATGCCCGCACCGAGACCACCGGCTGGATCGGCAGTCACGACGAGCTGCACCTCGACGCCCGGCACAGCGGGACGGCCGATGAGGGGCGCCTGAGCTACTTCGCCAGCGGCCTCACCGAGGACAGCGACGGCTTCCGGGCCGTCAATCAGGATCACAGCGAGGGGCTGGTCGAGGTCATCGCCGGACACCAGTCGGACCCGGACCATCAACTGGCCCTCTACGGAACGTGGTTCGACACCGACGCCGCCCTTCCCGGACCACGCATGGAGGACAGCCCGGGCGATGCGGATGACCGCCACGCGCTGAGCGGCTGGGACGCCCTGGTGGCCTATCGGTCGAAGCTCTCGCCGAACGCGAGCGCCACCGTGAAGTACACGGTGCGCAACAGCCAGTTCCGGTTCCGCAATCCCGGGAGCCTGCAGGGCGCCGATGACAAGCCCTTCCGGATGCTCGAGAACCAGCAGACCCAGCACATCCCGGAGGTGCGGGGGGAGGCGGACCTCGACGACGGTACCCGCCTCCGTGCCGGCTACGCCCATCAGTGGACTGACAGGGATCGCTCCGGACAGGTCGGGGCAGTCGATCCCGACACTGGCGAGGTCGTCTTCGAGCCGTTCGCGACCTCCACGTCCCCCGAGACGGGCACCTTCTGGATCGAGGCGCAGCGCGATGTCAGCGAGGACCTCAGCGTGTTGCTCGGCGGGAGATGGGGGAAGGAGAGCGGGGCCGACAGCGTGTCGCGTCCCAGGTTCGTGGCCCTCTACCGGCCCGATCGGTCGAGTTGGCTGTCGCTCAGCGCCGACCCGATCTTCCGCACCGACATCGCGGAGCTGGCTCCCGTGGAGCCGCTGGCCGATCCCTTCGGGCTGCGCTACCTCAACTTCATCGAGGGCGGATCGGGGCAGTCCTATCAGTTGCGCTATCAGCGCAACGCCGGCCCCGGCGGCACCCTCACCGGGGCGCTGGCATATCAGGACGTGGACGGGCTGATGATCGACACCCAGGACCCGGCCTTCACCGGCCTGCCCGCCCGGGTGCTCATCGAGGAGGGCCAGCGCTGGGTGGCGGATGTGGGCTACGAGCAGTGGCTGAACGACACCATGACCGGCCGGGTCTGGGTGCGCTGGCAGGACAGCGAGGGCAGCGTCCCCGAGGTGCAGGTGACCGGCACCGAGTGGCCCTACGTTCCACAATGGCAGCTCGGCGGGCGGCTTGACTACATTGCCCCGGAGGGGTGGCGCGTCGGCCTTGAGGGCGTCTGGGTGGACGACCGCTTCCACGACGCGTCCAATACGCAGACGGTGTCCAGCTATGGCCTGCTGAACCTGCGCGCCCAGTACCAGCGCAACCTGCACGAGAACTACTTCGTCGAGATACTGAACCTGACCGACGAGGCCTACCAGACGTTCCGGGGCTTCCCACAGTCCGGGCTGGCTGTGCGAGCCGGCGTGGAGTACCGTCACTGACCGACCGGGAGGAATGGCCGATGCGATCCGCGCTCAGAGGCGCCTGCGTGCTGACACTGGCGTGTCTCGTCCTGCTGCTCGCCGGCTGCTCGAGCGGGAGCATCCGCGGCGTGCAGACGGTGGGCTCGCGCTATACGCCGAGGCAGGTCTCGGCGGTGCTGTTCGTGAAACAGTGGGGACAGATCCTGTCGGGCCTGGTGACCAGCCAGACCGGCACCGGGGAGCCCTCGTTCGGCGATCCTGTCTTCAACGACGACGGCTCGGTCAGTATGACCTACACCGCGCCCGACGGCACCGAGGCGGTGGTCACGACCTTCCCGGACGGCAGCGCGAGTGTGGAGATCACCTACCCCGACGGGACCTCGCAGACGGTCCACCAGTCCGCCCCTGAGTTCGACGGTGTCTCACAGACCACCATCGACTGGGAGGTCACCTCCAGCGACGGACTGACCGTGAGCTACACCTCCATCATCGATGACCAGGGGACGCGCTTCGACATGTCCGATGACGCTGTCGAGCTGGAGGGGACGTCCGAGCTCCCCAGCGGGCTCAGGCAGCAGTTCGAGGTCCTCACCGCGGATGGGCGGACGACCGTGCAGTCGGAGCAGAGCGACGGGTCCACGTTCTCCCTGGAGGTTCCGCTCGTGCCGCCCGACTTCATGTGGCCTGACTTCTCCCAGGCCAGCACCGGCACATACGCCATCAACGGGGAGACGGTGGAGTTCAGTCTGGCCGAGGCCGCCAGCGCTCCCGGCCGCTGGGGGAGCATGACCGCCGACCTGGGCGACGGGGTCAGCGGCGACTTCCACCTGGGATCGGACTTCTCCGGCTCAGGCCGGCTGCTGCAGGACGGCGGGCTGGTCGCACTGCCGTCGTGGACTGAGACCGGCGACAGCGAGGTGAACTCGGTAACCGCCGGCAGCAGCCACGCCATGCCGGCAGGGGCGGCGCTGGACTACCTCATCCACCGCTGGCAGACTCTCAGCGCCCTGATGGCGCCGGCCCCGGGCGTGTCGTCCGCCGCCCGGCCGGGCGTCCCCTACCAGACTCTCGCCTGCGAGCTTCAGTGATGTAGGGCCACGACGGGGCTGCCGTGGGGCTCCGCCCACCCTCTGGCCCGTAGCGGCAGCCCTGGATCAACCCCTGGTGCGTCTCCGCCTCCAGCGTGGCCTCCGCCAGCTTCGTATCGTGCCGGTTGGCCCCCCCCCGCTACGTTCAGCGCAAGCAGAACTCGCCCTTCGGACAGCAAGGTGCGCTTGGCGTTACTGTTGGCCCCATCGGGAGGCTTAGGCCCCATCGCTTCTCCCCCAGAAGCGGGGCTTCGCGAATCCGTCAACTACACCCACGCCGCCGACCAGATGACCAGCGCCCGTTCGGGCCCGACGAGGCGGACCATAGCGCTGCGGTTAGACGAATCGCCGGCGCTGAGGACACTCAGTGCATGACGAGGCACGGCTGGCCCGGAGGGGAAGCTGGGATGATCATCGAGATCGACTTCCGCAGCGAGGTGCCGCCCGCGCGACAGATCGCCGATGCCGTGACCCTCCGCGCGCTGACCGGCGCGCTCGCGCCAGGCTCCCCGCTTCCGGAGGCCGCGCGTGCGGCTGGAGGACTTCTTCGTGGCCCTCACCGAGAGCCAGGAGCAGAGCGCGGGGGAGGGGTCAGGGCGGTGACGGCGCTGTGAACCCACACGGGGGCAGATTGTCTCTGGCGGTATTGCGCCGTGCAACCGGATGCCTCGCCGACTTCATGAGCGGCCCGCCCGGGGCGCGACGCAGCGGCACAGCACAGCGACTCGAGGACCTTGTTGGCGCTCTGCTCGTCCTTCTCGTGGGCATCATCCTCGGTGCGTTCCGGCTGCCCCTCGTGCGGTGGAAGGAGCTCTCGTTCAACCCATGGACAGTGATGGCTCTGATCCTGTGGGCACTTGGTGGTCTGATCCCCGCATTTGCCGCGCCGCTCACCGCCCTCACCCCATGGAAGCGGTCTCGATCGGTTGAGCAGGCCCGCAACGGTCGCTGCGCCACCAACCTCCTGCCGATGACGACTGTAGAGGTGCATTGCGCTCGATCCGCGGGCAGACTCGCCGGCTTCTTGCTGCACGTCGTGGGGGGTATGGTGGTGCTCTGGCTGGCCCGAGAGGCCATGGTCTCCGGTGGCCTCGTCCAGACGCCGCCGCCGCTGCTCGATCCCTGGGTCATCGGCGCGTTCGCCACACACGTCACGTTCCAGGTCCTGTCGGTGCGCGTCATGGAGACCGCGCGGTGGTGGGATCAGACCCTGAGCAACTACCGCGCGATCTTCTACACAGCGATCGGTGGCCTCGCATTCCTCGTCGCACTGGTCAACCTCCCGGAGCCTGAGACGCACCACTGGCCGCCGCCGCAGTGGCCGTTGCTGCATGCGCTCCTGATCGGCTGCGGCGTGCTGGTTCTCATGGCCCTTGTGGAGGGATTGCCCGCGGTGCGGCGTTTCGAGATGAGCCTCTGCTGCGCTGCGCCGCGGGGGGATGAGAGCGGTGAGGCCCTGGAAGATGAACCGGAAGCTCAGGCCGGGATACTGCTGCCGGTGTCCTCGCTGGGGCTGCCCGGCCTCGCGGGCATCGGCAGATACCGCCGATGGCTGCCTGGGCTGGCGAGGTCGGCGCTGACAGTGGCCGCGATCGCTGCTGGAGCAAGCGTGCTGCTGCAACTGGCCGGTCGTGTCTATGTGATGGTCTGTGGCCAGGATCTCAGCGGAGGAACAGCGCCGCCCTCGGACGTTTCAGCCGGCATTATGATCCCCTTCGCGCTGTTTGTCTTCCTGTCGGCGATCATTGCCCCGGGGATGGCGTGGCCGGAGCTCGTGGCGCCGCGGAGACATGGCAACGTGCTTATCCTCGCTGATACAGGTGGCGCCCGCGCACACGCCGGACTGCTGGCGCCCAGAGACCTCACGCATCTGTGGTGGCAGCGCCTGGGAGCCCTGGTGACCTGGCTTGTGGTGATCTCGGCCGCCTGTCCGGTCGGCTTGCTCGTTCCGGTGCTGACGTTGTCCATTCTCAATGCCGAGCCGCGGCCGGGCCTGGTGCAACACACCACCGCGATCTGGACCGTGCTGGGAGTCTCGGGCGCCGTGGCGGCCGTGTACTTCGCCCTGCTGCCCATGGTCCACCGCGCCAGGAAGGTGCTGTTCGTGCCGGGTCGCGCTGTGTGGCCGGCGGTCGTGGTGCTGGCGTTCGGGGCGTTCGTCGGCGTGATCGCGCTTGCGCTGCGTGGAGGCGACGAGGCGTGGCCGAGCGCGTGGCCGTGGGCGCTGTTCCCGGCGCTGGGCTACATACTCCTCACGCTGCTGATCTCCGCCGCCACCTGGCCTCCGGATGCCTGGCCTGTGTCGAAGAATGGCGGCCCGACGATCCTCGCGAGGGCAATGGCGTTGGGCGTCTACGTCTGGGCCTGTCTGGGAGGTGTCCTGGCGGGCGCGTTGCTTGGATGGGCTTTCTAACCCGGATTACTCATGAACATTGTCGTGGGCATCGACAGAGTGGCTGTTGAGGCGCTTGAGGTCAGTGACGGCCACTCTCCGGGGGCGTCTGCTCGGGGCACTGGCGATGGTGTCGGGCTGGAAGCTGAGAGCGCGCTGCAGCGCGCTCTCACCTGCGCCTGACAAACGCCGTCAGGCGCAGGCCGACCTACGCGAATAATGCGGGCGAAGAACGTCACCTGAATTGGGGGCCAGCGTGAGATGCTTGGTGAGCCGGCGACGGACAGGCTGATGGGGCTGCAGTTCCGCCATGGGCTCTGGTGGGGGCCCTCGCAGGCGGTCCTGACGTCGTGCCTCCCTTCGTCGGTCCCACGATACGCGCCTCCCGCGCCGGCGCAGTCGCTACGGGGCTTGCGGCCGAAGGCCAATGCGGGCGCGACGAGGCGCCGGCAGACGTGACGCACTGTTCACGAAAGGGATTCCTGCCGACAGCACGAAGACCAGAGAGAGGATGTAGCCCGCAGAGTATGAGTGACCGCGTGCCGATGGGGCGGGGCGGAATCGGCCGCGGAGGTCGTTGAGAGCGTCAGACAGGCGCAGGGAGGTATTTCATGAACCTCATCGTGCTCGTCACGGACACGCTCCGCGCCGACCACCTGGGATGCTATGGCAACAGGGACGTCACGACCCCGAAGATCGACCGGCTGGCCGAGGACGGGGTGGTCTTCACCAACACCTATGCTGACGGCCTGCCCACGATCCCGATGCGTCGAGTCTTCCACACCGGGAACACAATCCTGCCGGAGGGCCAGTGGCGGCCGCTGCTGCCCGATGACGTCACTGTGGCGCAGATTCTGGGCGAGAGCGGATACACGACGGGCCTGATCGCTGACTGCTACCACATGTTCAAGCCGGGACTGAACTTCCACGAGGGGTTCGATTCGTGGCAGTGGATTCGCGGCCAGGAGAGCGACAGGTGGCACAGCGGCCCCCGGGACGTGGTGGACGTGAGCCGGCACATCCCCGAGCACCTCCGCACCGAGCGGTGGGAACAGCGCCTGACGCAGTATCTGCTGAACATGCAGGACCGGGAGGGCGAGGCGGACTACATCGTGGCGCGCTCGTGCCGGGCCGCGATGCAGTGGCTGGAGCGGAACGCGGATAACGCCCCGTTCATGCTGTGGCTGGAGCTGTTCGACCCGCACGAGCCGTGGGATCCGCCGCCGCGGTTGCGCGAGAAGTACTTCGATGACTACCCCGCCGAACAGTTCCACTTCGGCTACGGCGTGGACACCTCACTGGTGCGCGAGGAGGACATGCCGGCGATCCGAGCCCTGTACGAGGCCGAGATCGAATTCGTGGATGAGTGGGTGGGCCGACTGCTGGACCACGTGGACGAGATGGGCCTGCGGGACGACACGGCCATTGTGTTCACCAGCGACCACGGCACGCACCTGGGCGAGCAGGGCTGCCTGCAGAAGACCCCGAGCCTGCTCAAGTCGATCGTGGCGCAGATTCCGCTGATCGTGCGCCATCCCGACGAGAGCCATGCGGGCACGCGCATCGACGCGCTCACCAGCGGCATGGACATCGCGCCGATGCTCATGCGCCTCACCGGGACAGAGGATCATCCTCCGATGGACGGCGAGGATCTGTGGCGGCTGGTCGAGGACGAGGTCCAGGCGCTGCACGACTGGGTGCTGACGCGCTTCCGGGACTTCGTGGCAGCCAGGACGGAGGACTGGCACTACTTCCAGGGGCTGCGCGCTTCCGATCCGGGCCACGGGCCGGCGTTGTACGATCTCAACGCGGATCCCGGCGAGACCACAAACGTAGTGGAAGAGCATCCAGAGGTCGTGGAGCAGATGCGAGATCTGCTGTCGGGATGCTTCACGCTGGAGGATCGCCAGACCTGAGCCGCCGGGATGGCTGCGCGCGAAGCCGGCACTTCCAGGAAGCGCTAAGCCACATCATTCATAAACGTTCTGGTGAACGGTGGTTGGCAACAGTGGGAGGTTGTCTCTGGGGCGGTTGGCGGAAGACATGGCGGGGTGCAGACGCCGATGCCGGACCCGCCGGGGGTGCTGGTGCGACCGTGTCCCTCCGGGGACGAGTGGAGGCTTACTGCTTCAGCCACCGGTCCAGCCAGTCGAAGGCCTTCTGCTGCATCTCGGCGTTGAACTCATGGGGGCCCTCGTAGGTGACGCCCCGGAACCTGTCGGGGTAGCCCGCCTTTTCGTAGACCGCGCTGATGCGGTCGTAGGCCGCATGGACGCCGTCGAGGGGAAAGAGCAGGTCCTCGGTGCCCTGGATGATCATCAGCCCACCAGGACAGTTCATCGACGCAATGTCAGGCAGGTCCATGTGCCCGTACAGGCCCGGGTAGATCTTCATCGGTCCGATGCTGGTGAGATGGTTCTTCAGCATGTCGCCGTAGGTGCACATCCATCCGACCACCACGCCGGCCCTGATGCGCGGGTCGAGCCCCACGAGGTGCGCTGAGCGGAAGCCACCGACCGAAAGCCCACAGCACCCGATCCGCTCGGGGTCCACCTCCGGCCGGGACGCGAGGTAGTCCACAGTCCGAATGTCGTCCATGAGCATGACACCGGCCCATGAGATGCCCGCCTTCCACAGCCCCACTCCGGTCATCCAGGTCTTCTCCGATGAGCGGCGGTTGAACGCCAGAACCTCGTCCGCGGTCATGCTCATGCGATCGAAGTAGGAGGGGGGATCGTCCCGAAGCAGAAGCCTGCGCTCACCCCAGTAGAACATGTCGATGGCGATCACGACGTAGCCGCGTTTGGCCAGCTCAGTGGCCCAACTGCGGCCGCTGTAGTAGGTGCTCTTGAATTCCGCCAGTGACGGGTGCTCTTCCGGAAGGTCCACGACTTTCTCCTTCCCCCACACAAAGAAGGCCCCGTGGTCGTGCAGCGCCACCACGGCCGGGAACGGTCCCTCGCCCTGGGGGATCAGCACGTAGGCGGGCACGCGGATCTCGGGCGTTGTGTTGAAGTGGACCTTCTCCCGTGTGTACTGGCCGCAGTCAACCCGCTCCACGACCTCGGCGTTGAAATCCACCTTGGGCGGATCGTACTGAAGCAGCTCGAAGACCCTGCTCCGGGCCTGCGTCTTCCACTCCTCCAGGTCGTTGAAGCGACCGCTCAGGAAGGACAGATCGTGGTCGGCCTTCTCGGCGATCGCCTGCATGAAAGGGTACAGGCTGCCGGCCTGCGCATCGGGCACCTCAGCCTGATCAGCAGTGTCCGTGGCGGCGAGAAAGGCAAACGTCAGCGCGGCGGAGACGACGGCGTGCATGGCAATGCCCTCCACGAGTGGTGACGGAGAACGGTGTGGCGCTCTCTGATACTTCCGGCTTCGCGCCTGGCAGCACCTGGACCTCCAGCGGCTCGGCCAGGGGAGATCTTTACGCGTGGAATGAGGTTCAGGCTGCCTCCGTCCGGCCCCTGGGCGTCCCACTGCAGACTGATGGGGATGCTGCGCTACGACCCGGAGGGCGGCCGATCCTGCGGTGTCCGGGACGTGCCGCCGGCGGTGCCCCGGGGTCCTGCCGCCGGTACTGCTGCCGGGCAGCGCCGCTGCCAGTATCAGTCGCCGACGATGGGGCCCTGCTGGAGGCGATCGAGCGTCTCCTGCAGTGCCCGCTTGCGCGAGTGCTCCTCGCGGAGGTCGCTGAGGTACGCCTCCCACTCGTCCTCCCGACCCAACTCGCGCAGGAGCTTCTGCATCGGTCGCAGGTAGCTGAGCGATCGCTCGTAGGCTCCCCGGTTCACCTTTCTGATCTCGGCACGCGCCAGCTCATCCCAGATGGCCACGGCCTCATCGGGGAAGGCTGATCCAGCCTCGGCAGCCACTCGTTCCGCGATCCAGGGCAGCGGGCCATGCGGATGCCTCTGCTGGAGACGATGGTACCAGGCCACGGCCCGCCGGTGGTCTCCCTCCTCGAGGGCAATCTGCACCAGAAGCTCACAGGCGGGCGCGTCTATCTCCTCGCTGTCCTCGGAGGCGGGCAGACCCGTCTCCGGAAGCGGCCACTCAGGGTGCGACGCGGCAGGTGCGCCGGTCTCAAGCCAGTCCAACACGCGGCGGCGGACAGGCTCCCAGGCGCCGATCGCCTCGGCCGCCGCCCGCAGCTCGCCGTAGCCCGACAGCGACGGCCGGCGCAGGAAGCTCTGGGCCGCGAACGCCGCAGCGAGGCGCTCGTCGCCGCCCTGCAGCGCTATCTCGCGAAGCTGCTCTTTGAGCCTGCTGGCGATACCTGCACGTGTGCGGGGCGTTTCCCGAATGCCCTCCTCCGCCAGCGCCCGGGCCTCCTGGATTCGATCGGCGCGGCGCAGCCGCTCGACCGCCCGCACATAGCTGCCGGTTCGACGGGCCTCGCGCAGAGCCAGCGTCAGAGCATCGGCGTCCCGCCCGGCGCCATCGAGGGCGGTCAGCACCCAATCGCTGAGCCGGTCGCGACGATAGTCGCGCATCCACTCGTCACCATCCTCGACCTGGCACTCCTCGAGCCTCTGCACCAGGTTGTCGGCGACGCGACTCCAGGTGTCGGCGTCGGCGTCCCATGCGGTGGTGAACTCGTCAGCGGACCAGCACAGGTCGTACTCGTCCTCCAGCAGGCGCTCGATGAGCCACAGTATCCGCTCCGCCGGATCCAGTGAGGACTCGTCGATGGCCTTCCACACCGGCACGAGGCAGTCCGCGACTTCAGTTGCCGTCTCACCCTCGTCGTGGCTCAGCTCCACCTGCTCGGTGCCGCGCTCCAGTATCTCTTCGCCCAGCTCCAGGACCATGTCAGCCTCGCCCGCGTTCAGAAGGCTCTCCAGCAGCTCCCTCAGCCGCCCGTAGGTAGGGATGTGCCGCTCGCCGGTGCGCCAGTTGTGCCACCCCGGCTCCTCGGAGACGCGGAGCAGCTCCACCCGCGCCGCCGCCACAATCCGATCGGTCTCGCCCCGGCTGAGCATCGCCCGTGTCGTCAGCAGCTCGCGGGTGTCAGCGCTGGTGGCCACAAGCTCCTCGATCAGATCGATCAGCTCCGCCCTGGACAGCCCGTCCAGGTACTGAGAGCGCATCCGCTCCCGCTCAGCGCGAGATTCGTCAGCCTCCGCGATCTCAGCATCATCCCACGTGTCCGCATCCAAGACCGCGTCCGCCGCTGATGACAGCTCCTCCGGTATCTGCTCCCCTGAGCTGATCCTGTCGAGGTACTCCAGCACCACCGCGGCGGCGTGCTTGCACGCCGCCCAGTAGGGGCACGAGCACTGATACGAGAGCCCCGGCGTCAGCTCACCGGGCTCAAGCTGCACGCGCGTGACATACAGCTCGGTGCCGCTGACGCGGGCCAGCAGCGTGTGCTCATCGGGGCGGGCCAACTCCACCACGCGTCCATTGCGGTGGTAGGACTGACCGCGGCCAAGGATCTTCGAGCCCAGCCACTGCTCCAGATCCTCCCACGTCAGATCGGTCCATGGATCATGGTCAAGGCTGTCTTCATTCATGCAGCGGTCCTCCGGCGGGCAGATTCCGGGATGAGCCGGCCGCACCATTTCGCGGCACGCAGCAGCAAGGTGGTCAGATGCGCCCTCACAGCCTCCTGCAGCGTCAGATGGTCTCGACACAGATGGCGGACCTGGAGCCCTGCCAGTCTATTGCCTGCAGCAGCCGATAAACCTCCTCCATGGTCAGATACACCATGGCGGGGGTCGCCTCTGCCAGTTCGGGCATTCAGATCGGCATGTTCGCCATCGGGGGAGAGCATTCCTGTCCGGCATAAGGGCGTCAATCGCCGCTCCCCGGCTCGTCGCGAGCCGAGCTACCGGGACGCCCTGCGCCAGCTGTGCAACTCGGCAGAAATTCCCACAAGAAGTCGATGCGACAAAGGATTTGCCGGTGGAGCCCGGAACCTCGCTGGGGTGCCATCAGCTCGGGACAGCGACAGGAGGGGGTCTGCGTGCCGAGCTCGCAGGCACCAGGAGCCGATGGCGGCGGGAGGAGTTGACGCTCCCGAAGCGAACCGGCAGGCAGCTCGAGTCGCTGATAGCTGCAAGTGAGTGGAACTGCAAGTCCCAACATGGCCGGTCCAACGGTCAAGTTATCCAAGGCTCTCCCATGACAGCCATCCGCCGGCGATAGGCACCAGGAGCGGGGGGGGGAGGCAGGACAGGATGCGTCCGGAGCCAGTCGGGTTTGCCGCGTGTCCTCTGTGCGGCTGCGCGTGCGGTCTAACGCTGCGCGCGCGGCGCCGGAGCAGTCTGACACGGCCCATCGTGGACGTTGGTCCCGCTGCCGGCGGGATGTGGGCCTCGCACGGGCTATGTATGCGCGGGTGGCAAGTCGGTCATCTGCTTGCCAGCAGTCGCCGGCTTTTGTTTTGCCTCCAGGGCACCGGGGGTGCGCAGAGACGGGTCTCCCTCGACGAAGCGGTGACGGAGGCTGTGGGGGGCCTTGAGGATGTGTCATCCCGGGATCCGTCGGCCGTCGGCGTGCTGCTGGCGCCGCATCTGACCAATGAGGAGGCCTTCTCCGCGCAGGCTTTCGCCCGGGAGGTGCTGGGGACCCCGCACATCGATGGCCTTAGCGCCATTACCGACGCCGCGGCCCTGTGGGGGATAGAGCAGGGCTTCGGTCAGCCTTATGCCGGTGACGACCTCGAGCATCTCCGCGCGGCCGACGTCATCCTGTGCCTGAACTCGAACATCCAGTTCCTTCATCCTCGGGCGGCGGCTGCGGTGATCCGAGGGGTGGAGCGAGGCGCGGACCTGCTGCTGCTCGACGAGGTGGACCAGGGCATGGAGACGTGGGCAGCAGTGTGGGCACGGCACCTGCCGGGCGGGAGGCCCGCGGCATTGCGCTGGCTCTGCGACCGGGGCCAGGGACCTGGCTCCACTGACCAAGCGCACACGGCACTCACCTCCCCCCAGGCGGCAGAAGAGCTGCGTGCCCGGCTTCACAGCAGCGAAGCCGTAGCGATCGTGCTCTCATCGGCCGCGATTCGCTCGGCGGAAGCCGCCGCCATGGTTGCCCGGGTCGCCGGGCAGGTCGGCGGAGACGCGTCTCGCGCCGCCGGGCTCTACGTCTTCCCCTCGGGCTCGAACGCCTTCGGCGTCACCGACATGCTCCGAGCAGGCGCGGGTGGCGGGACAGGAGCCGGCCATAGCGCAGGCGCCATGCTATCGGAGACGTCCGAGTTGCGCGCGCTGGTGGTTGTGGGTGACGATCTATCTCGGTGGATCGGCCCGGACAGGCTGTCACAGGTGCGGGAGCGGTTGGAGACGCTCGTCGCCATCAGCAGCTTCACCTCCCCCACCACGGAGCTGGCGGACGTCGTCCTGCCGATGGCGGCCGTAGGCGAGAAGGAGGGCAGCATACGGACGGTTGACGGACGGGTGTGGTGGAACCAGGGGGCGGTCGAGCCACCGGGCGAGGCTCGGCCGCTGAATGAGGTCCTGGGCCTCCTGGGCAGCCGACTCTGTGAGATGACCAGGTGGGAGAGCCTCGAAGCGATCTGGGAGGAGCTGGAGCGCGAGGTGCCCGCCTATGCGAACATAGGCCTGTCGCGATTGCGCAGCGGCGAGCCGGGAGAGGTGCGGACGCTGGCGAGCCCGGATCGGGAGAGGCGGACGCATCCGCCGGAGCCTGCGCCGCCCGCTGCCGAGCCTGAGCCGGACCGACCGTTCCTGCTGGTTACGCGACACGACGAGGGCTCGTGGACGGCCGACCCGCGCTGCCAGGCCTCCGAGCTGTTGCGGCGCGAGGCGAAAGCTCACCGCCAACCGTACTGTCTGGTAGCTCCCGAGTACCTGGCTCAGCTTCGCATTGAACGCGGGCATCGGGTCAGGGTGAGCACGGCACACGGGGAGATCGAGCTGGCGGCTCGCGTCTCAGAGGGGGTGCCGGCACCGGTGGTTGTGCTTCCGTCGAGGTTCGCTGAGCTGGCGCACGTGGCTCTCGGCGCCGATGAGGTGGACCCACGGCATGGTGGGGTCGAGGCAAGGCTTGAGCCGGCAGCAATCGAGAGTGTGGCAGCCGATCAGTGAGATACGCGTGGGCCCGGAACGGCTTGCAAGGCGCTATCGGTGGCGAGATAGGCCACCGGGACTGAGGCGACATCGCGCCGGACGATGACATAGGTGGTGCTGGACCGTGGACGGCGAGAGGAGCTACTGCCTGGAGCCGGACGGATTGCAGACCTTCCTCGACCGCGTGCTGCCAGCGGCGGAGCGCTTCGTCGCTCCGGTGCGCGGGCTGTACGGGGACGTGGTCTTTGCGCCCGTGTCCGCGTCGGAGCAGGTGACGCTTGACTTCGGCAACCCCATCATCTCACCGGTCTCCTACGTGTTCCCATCCCGGGAGGCGCTCTTCGAGTACGCCCTCCTGGAGGGCCAGCCGCCGCAACTTTACGTCCCCGATCCGCCGCCCTCTCAACTGATATTCGGCATCCGGCCCTGCGACGTCGCTGCGCTGGAGTATCTGGACAGCTTCTTCCTCGACGGGGAGTTCGTTGATGACGTCTATGCGGCCCGCCGCAGGAGCACAACGGTCGTGGCCCTGTCCTGCCCCGGCCCCGTGTCGGAGACGTGCTGGTGTACCTGCTCGGACGCCGGCCCGGTGGCCACCTCGGGCTTCGATCTCCAACTGTCTCCGGTCAGTGGCACGTACCTGGTGGAGGTGGGCAGCGATCGAGGCGCCGAGCTCGCCCAGAGGGCCGAGGGAGTACTGTCTCCCTGTGAGGGCGATCTGTTCGGGGCCCGCGAGGAGCAGGTACGGCGGTCCTGGGAGCAGTTCGAGCAGAGGGGGAATCTGGCCGCGGCCACGCGGTGGATAACCGGCAAGCAGGCGCCCCAGAGTGTCTGGCGGGATCTCGGAGACAAATGCTTCTCCTGCGGGAGCTGCTCGCTCGCGTGTCCGGTGTGCACCTGCTTTGACACCTACGACATCATGGAGGACGGCACTGGAGCGCGGATGCGCTGCTGGGACTCCTGCCGCTACGCGGGCTATTGCCTGGAGGCCAGCGGCGTCAATCCAAGGGCCGACGAGGCCAGCCGGGCGCGACACTACGCGCACCACAAGCTCTGCTACGAGACGACGCAGGAGTACGGCAGGCCGGGCTGCGTCGGCTGCGGGCGGTGCGTGCAGCTCTGCCTGGGCCGGACACACCTGCCATTCGTGGCCGAACAGTTCCGAGAGCGCGGCTGGGAGGCCGCAGAGGCTGCAGCCAGCAGCGGTGGGGGACAATGAGCGAGGAACACATCTATCTGCCGCGCACGGCGAGACTGGTCAAGGCAATCTCCGAGACCGAGACGGAGAGGACAATCGTCTTCGAGCTTCTTGACGGCGAGGACCTACCCTACACCCCCGGGCAGTTCGTCACGGTGACCGTCTTCGGCAGCGGGGAGGCGCCGTTCGCTCTCTCCAGCGCCTCCCGAGCGGATGGCGGGCTGCAGATCACCGTCCGGCGCTATCCGGGCGGGCGGGTGACGGAGGCCCTGCACGCTCTGCAGCCGGGCGACTACATCGGCATCCGCGGCCCCTTCGGCAACGGCTTTCCGCTTGACCGGCTGCGGGCCGGAGATGTGCTGGTGGTCGCCGGCGGCATCGGGATGGCGCCACTCAGAGCGCTGATCGAGACCATCCTCAGGGAGCGCCACCTCTATGGCGACCTGACCGTGCTGTACGGAGCGCGCACGCCCGACGAGATTCTGTTCCGGGATCTGGTGCAGGAGTGGGAGCACAGCGACGAGATGGACCTGCTCCTGACCATCGACAGGCCACACCCCGACTGGGATGGCCGCGTGGGCATGGTCACTGAGCTGTTCAGAGACATCACCGTAGACCCGGCGGGCACGAGCGCGGTGATCTGCGGGCCGCCCGTGATGTACCCCTTCGTGGTGGCTGAGTGCCACGAAGCCGGCCTGCAGGATGATCGGATCTTCCTGTCACTCGAGCGCCGAATGGCGTGCGGAGTGGGCAAGTGCGGGCACTGTGCCGTGGACGGCACCTACGTCTGCCTCGACGGCCCGGTCTTCACGCAGGCGCAGCTCAGGGAGCTGGGCGAGTAGTGCGCGCAACCGGCAGACGGGATAGTGCTGACTTGCGCAGTTCCGCGTACCTTGACGACGGGCACAGTCGGCGCTTGGTTGCGTCAGGAACCCACCGTGTCCGGTGGAGGGGCACGCCGGGCGCGCAGCACCCGGTGAGGCCTGTGACTGAGACTTCGTAGAAGTCTCCCAGCGAGCAGGCCTCAGGTTCCACCCCGGCCCGGGAGGTAGCTCTACCGAGCGGCTAAACCGCGCGCAGGCGGGGGCGCCTGCGCTGATGGTCGGGCTGGAAGCCCGCGAGACCGAAGGTCTCCGTGAGACCGAAGGTCTCCAGTGGGCCGGGGTGGAACCTGCGCGGTCAGTTGCTACCGCTCCTGACCGCGCCCCGCTCGCTCCGCTCGCGGCGGTCCCTCCATGGCGGGCACGCGCCTTGTCGGGACGTAGGAAGGTACGCGGACTTCTGCGACTTAGCAGTAGGGCCAGCGAAGACGGCGCCAGGGTGGATAGCACATGGCGATGATGGAGACCGTGGGCTGGCAGTGGTACGCCGCAGGAGCGTTGCTGCTGCCTGTACTCGGGGCGATGCTGGCGGCGACGCAGAAGGGTCGCGGCGCTGATACGTTCGGGACGCTGGGCGCCTCGGGCGCCCTGCTCGCCATGCTGGGCCTGCTGGCGACCTTCAGCCACGCCGGTGTGGCGGCGCCGCTGCGGGCGACCTGGTCGCTGATGCCGTGGCTGCCGGGCGAGGCGGGCGAGTTCGGCCTGCTCATCGACGGCCTCTGCATGATCCTGCTGATAGTGGCGGTGGTCATCGGCCTGCTGGTGGTGCTGTTCTCCGCCGAGTACCTCTCGCCGCGCAACCGCGAGCACGTCACCGAAGACGGCAAGGGCCGCTACTACTTCTGGCTGTTAATGTTCCTGGCGGCCATGGTGGGGCTGGCCATGTCGCCGAACCTGCTGCAGATGTTCGTCTTCTGGGAACTGACCACCATATGCTCGTGGGCACTGATCTCCTTCTACAACACGCGCGAGGCGAATGCGGCGGGCTACAAGGCTCTGGTCATGACCGGCGCCGGCGGGGTGCTGTTCGTCGGCGCCCTGCTGCTGGCGTATGCCTTCGCCGGCGACTTCGGCTTCGACGCGCTGGCGAGGGCGCCCAGGGAGGTGGCCGTGGCGGGCTTTCTGATGCTCCTGGTGGCGGCGTGGGCGAAGGCCGCTCAGGTCCCGTTCTTCACCTGGCTGCCAGACGCCATAGCCGCCCCCACCCCCATCTCGGCCTACCTGCACGCCGCGGCCATGGTCAAGGCGGGGGTCTTCCTGATGGCCCGTGTCATTCACGGCTCCTATATCGCCGTCTCGGCGCTACCTGGCCTGGGCGTGGGGGTGGCCGTGGCGGCGCTGGTCACCATGCTGATCGGCCTCTACTTCTATTTCCTGCAGGACGATCTGAACCGCCTGCTGGCCTTCTCGACCATCACACACCTCGGCTACGTGCTCTTCGGCCTGGGTTTAGGCGCTGCAGGTGTATGGCTGGGCTTCCAGGCTGCCATGCTCCATATCATGATGCACGGCTTCGCCAAGACGCTGCTGTTCCTGGTCGTGGGCGGCGTGGCATACGCCACGGGCTCCCGGAGCATCAGCAGGCTCAGCGGCCTGGGCGCGCGGATGCCGTGGAGCTCCTTCGCCTTCGGGGTGGGCCTTATGGCCGTTTGCGGCATCCCGCCGCTGTCATGCTTCTGGAGCAAGGTGCTGCTTGCTGGAGCGGTGGTGAAGCTGGGCGGAGGCGTGGCGATGCTGCTGGACGTGTCACTGGTGATAGAGGCCACGCTGGCGCTCTTCTGGTTCCTGCGGGTGGGGCAGCGAGTCTTCTTCGGAGAGCCCTCGGCTGCGGCGGACGAGGCGGTCGAGGTGCCGCGGCCCATGGCCGCGGTGATCGGCGCGCTCGTGGTTCTGTGCCTGCTGGCGCCGCTCATCGCGCTGCCCTTCCTGCCGCCACAGCCAATCTGACAGGGCGGCTGCGGCAGGTCATTTGTCGGTAGATCGCCGGCGTGCTCGACGCTTGCGCACAATCGCGGAGGTCCAGGAATGCCACTGCCAGGCGGTATGAGCCTGCAACTGATGTTCGCGGCCCTGCTGGGCGGTGCTGTGATCGCGCTGATCCTGGGTCGGAGGCCGCGGATCTGCGGATGGGCCGTGACGGCCGCGGTCGCCGTTGCCGGCGCCCTGGGCCTGAATGCCGGGGCCACAGCCTTGGGGTCACCAGGGGGCCTCGTCTTCTCGCTGGGCCGGGTCGGCCTCATCGACGCTGCGCTGACATTCCGGCTGGATACCCTCGGCGTGATCTTCCTGTGGCTTGCTCTCGCAGTGGGCCTGCTGTGCACGGCCTACAGTGTCGCCCACCTGGACCCACAGAGCGCTCGCTCCAGTGGCAATGAGGGACGCGATCTCGCCGGGTACTACGCCCCACTGATGCTGCTGCTGACCGGTATGGCGGCGGTGGTCTGCATCTCCGATCTGCTGTTCTTCTTCGCGGCCTGGGAGTTCATGTCCCTGCCCGCCTACATCCTCATCATCTACCACAGGCGGCGGCCGCAGGCGCTGCGTGCGGGGCTGAAGTACTTCGTCATGACCCACCTGGGCAACTTCGGCATCCAGATCGGCATCCTCATGCTCTACCGGCACGGCGGCAGCTTCAGCTTCGAGGCGGCGCGGCTCGGCCTCTCCCAGCTTCTGGCGTCTCGACCGTTCACGGCCAACGCCATCATGGCCCTCGTGGCCCTGGGATTCATGACCAAGGCCGGCATCTTCCCGATGGGCGACTGGCTCCCTGACGCGCATCCAGAGGCGCCCTCGCCCATCAGCGCGCTGCTTTCCGGCGTGATGATCAAGCTGGGAGCCTACGGGATCATCCGCTTCTTCCTGGGGCTCTTTATCCCAGCCGGCCCCGGCGCCGGAACACTGGTGGTGTGGGGACTCGTCCTGGCCGGCTGGGGCGCGCTGTCGATCCTGCTCGGAGGCATCGCAGCGGCGGTGAACAGCGACGCGAAGCGGCTCCTGGCCTACAGCAGCATCAGCCAGGCCGGCTGCGTGCTGCTGTCGATCGGGGTGGCTGTGGCCCTTGTGACCTCGGCTCCGGCGGCGGCCGCCCTGGCCTTCGTCGGTGCCGTGGTGTTCGTCGTCGCCGACGGCCTTCACAAGTCCCTGCTGTTCCTCTCGGCCGGCTCCGTGCGCCACAGGACGGGGACCACGGACCTCAATGAGCTGGGGGCGCTGGCGGAGCGAATGCCGCTGACGGCGGCGACGGCGGCGGTGGGCGTGTTGTCAGTGGCCGGCATTCCGCCGATGGCCGGCTTTCTCGGCAAGTGGCTGATCCTGCAGGCGGCCCTCCTGCAGGCCGGCGCCCAGCCGCTGCTGGCGGCATACGCAGTGGCGGCCGTTGTCGGCAGCGTCCTGTCTCTGGCCTACGGGCTGAAGTACGTCGGTGCCACGTTCGTCGGCGCCGCGCCGGAAGGGCGCGAGCTCACAGAGGTGACGGAGGTTCCCCGCGGCATGCGTGTCCCGCAGCTTTTGTTGGCCGCGGGATGCGTGCTTGTGGGGGTGTGGCCGGCACTGCTCATCGAGCCCGGCCTCTCCGCCTGGGGAGAGGTGGCAGCGGTGGGCGTGGGGAGACCCTTCCCGCAGCTCGGCATCACCGGTGTGGCGTCGCAGATCACCGGGCCAGGGCCCAGCGCCGCCTTCGCCCCGCTCCTGGTGTTGGTGCTGATCGCCGTGGCCTGCCTGATAGCCTGGGGGCTGAGCAGGGCGGGGCGGGCCCGCATCAGGCAGGTGGCGGGGTGGCAGGCCGGCCTGGACCTTCCCGCGCACCAGCTCAGGGTTCCGGCGAGGGGCTACTACTGGCCTGTGCGCCGCTACCTCCAGCGCGTCTACCCGCAGATCGGGCTGCCGCGCATACCCGAGCTGACGCTGCCGGCGATCCTGGATGTGGACCGCTGGGCCTTCGACCGTCTGGCCGGCCTCGCGCGTTGGATAGCCCGGCAGGTGGGTCGCCCGCACACCGGCCGCTCGCAGGCCTACGTTGCGTGGCAGGTGCTGGGAGCGGCGGCGGTCATGGTGCTTCTGGCGGTGCTGTCGCGGTGAGTGAGGAGGACCGAAGGTGACGGCGGAACAGGTTTCGGAGAGCGTCCGGGCCCGCATCGGCGATGCTCTATTGGAGTGCACCCCGGCCGGCGAGAGGAGGCTGTACCTGACGATCGAGCCTCACGCCCTCGCGGACGCCACCGATGAGCTGTGCGGCAATCTCAACGCGCGCTTTGTGGTCAACTCGGCGACCGACCAGCGAGAGCAAGCCGACCGGTTCCTGCTCAGCTACTTCTTCGCGCTGGATGAGGACGACGGCTACATTGCCCTGCACACGGCGGTCCCGGAGGAGGAGGCGACCGTAGCCTCCATTACGCCGACGGTCCCCGGGGCGAACTGGAGCGAGCGCGAGATGTATGACCTCATGGGCGTCAGCGCCCAGGGCCATCCCGATCCCCGCCGACTCGTCGTCCCGGACGACTGGCCGGACGGCGTCTACCCGCTCCGGTGTGACTTCGAGGCCAGCGGAAAGCCGGAGCCGGCCGAGGACCGGGCGGTTCCCATGAAGCAGCCGCCCGAGGGGTCCACGGTGGTGCCAATCGGCCCCTACTTCCCCACCCAGAAGGAGCCGGCGAGCTTCAGGATATTCGTGGACGGCGAGACGGTGGTGGGCTCGGACTATCGCGGCTTCTACAACCACCGGGGCGTCGAGAAGCTCGGCTGCAGCGAGCTGACCTACAATCAGATTCCCTTCATCGCCGAGCGGATATGTGGGATATGCGGCTTCGTGCACAGCACTGTGTACTGTCAGGCTGTGGAAGAGGCGGCACAGATTGAGGTGCCTCGCCGCGCTCGGTACATCCGCACCATCCTGCTGGAGCTTGAGCGCATGGAGAGTCACATGCTGTGGACGGGCGTGGCCGGCCACATCATCAGCTTCGATACCATCCTGATGCAGACCTGGCGCATGCGCGAGCCGTTGATGTGGCTGTGCGAACGGCTGACCGGCAATCGGAAGACCTATGGCATGAACCTGGTCGGCGGGGTGCGCCGCGACATACCTGAGACTGCGCATGAGGACATCCTGGGGGTGGTGGGCGAGATCGAGCGCGAGTGGCGCATGCTCCTGAGCGCCATTGAGGGGGACTCCACGCTGATGGCCCGGCTCAAGGATGTGGGACACCTGGCGCGGGCGGAGGCGATTGTCAGATGCGCCGTGGGGCCGACGGCGCGGGGCTCAGGCCTGGCCATTGACGCGCGTGTGGACCATCCCTATGCGGCCTACGATGAGCTGCATGTGGACAAGTGTGTGGAGTCCGGCTGCGACAACCTGGCGAGGGTTATGGTGCGGCTGAGGGAGGTGCTGGTGGCCATTGATGTCATCCGGGAGGCGCTTGAGACGATGCCGGCGGGGCCGGTTCAGGCCGAGATCGATGAGGAGATCCCAGCCGGCCGAGAGGGGATGAGCGCAGTGGAGGCTCCGCGGGGGGAGGTCTTCCACTGGGTCCTGACGGGGCAGGACAATCGACCGGAGCGCTGGCGTGTGCGGGCGCCCACCTACGCCAACCTGCAGTCGGTGCCGCCCATGATTGCGGGGGACACCCTCGCCGACGTCCCCATCGGCATCGGGAGCTTCGACCCGTGTTTCTCGTGCACCGAGCGTATGGCTGTGGTGGACACGCGCGATGGCAGCGTTCGGGAGATGACGCGGGAGGAGATCATGAGACGCGACTGAGCGCATGGGGCAGACCGCAGAGCAGTGAGGAGCGTGGACCGTGGTCAATGCCGAATGCCTGAGGGCCGGAACGTTCGCCGTCGGCAACATGCTGCTGGTGCTGCTGGTGGCGCCGCTGCTGGAGGGCGTGGTCAGGAAGCTGCGCGCCGTGGTTCACTCCCGCAAGGGGCCGCCCGTCGTGCAGCCTTACATCGACCTGCTCAAGCTCCTGGGCAAGGAGGACCTGCGCGTGAGCGGCAACGCGGCGCTGAGCCTGGCGCCGCTGGTCTTCCTGTCGGCGATTCTGGCCGCCGCCGCCATCATGCCGCTGGGCGGCTACGCTCCGGCCTCCTGCGCGGGCGACATACTGGTGTTCGTGGGTCTGCTGGCGCTGGCCGGCGGCGCCCTGGCTGTCCTGGGCCTGGCGGCGAGATCGCCCTTCTCCGGCCTGGGCGCCAGTCGCGAGGTCATGGTGATGCTCGCCGGCGAGCCGGTGCTGGTGCTGTGTCTGTTCGTGGCCGCCCTCCGCGGTCAGACGCTGGTGTTCGCCGAGCTTACAGCCGTCCCGCCGGGCCTGTCCATGGCGGTGGCGGCCGCCGCCTACCTGCTGGCCCTGCAGCTCTTCGTGGCCAAGCTCCCGTTTGACATCACCGAGGCGGAGACGGAGCTGATGGGCGGGCCGCTGACGGAGCTGAGCGGGCCGAAGCTGGCGGTATGTCAGTGGGGCATGTTCGCCAAGCAGTTCCTCTACGGCTCACTGTTTGTGCAGGTGTTCATGCCCTGGAGCATCCGTTTCGTGCCCGTGGCCGGAGTGCGGGTGCTGCTGAATCTGGCGTGGGTGTTCGTCCTCAACGCCGCGATCGTCTCGGTTGTGGCGGTGGTCAATCCCAGGCTCCGCCTGGACCAGACAATGCGCTACGGCGCAGCCGTGGCGATGGTGGCGGCTCTGGCTCTGGCATACGCCGTAATGGGAACATAAGAGGGCGCGTCTCGGGACGACCCGGGAGGGATGAAGTTGATCTGGAGCAAGCTCAAGGAGGCGGTCATCTGCCTGGCGGCCGGCCGCGTGACCCTGCCGTATCCCTTCGCGCCCCATCCGCCTGAGGAGGGCTTCCGCGGCCTGCCGCAGGTTGATGTGGACAGGTGCGTGGGATGTGGCGGGTGCGCCGCCGTCTGTCCCTCGCGACTGATCCGCATAGTGGATATCGATCAGCAGACCAGAGCCCTCATCTTCCTGTACGAGCGCTGCATCTACTGCGGCCGCTGCGAGGAGGTGTGCCCGGAGGGCGCCATCGAGATGACGGATCGCTCCGAGCTGGCGTCCGACGACGTGCACGGGGACCTGGTGGTGGAGTACCGCATATACATGGGGGCCTGCCAACGGTGTGGGCGCTGCTATGAGCCGCCCACACCGCTCGACAGGCTGATGCACACGGGCACGCGCGAGGACGAGATCGACCAGAAGCGACCGATGAGCGACGAGGACGACCGGAGCTGAGGTGACGGGTGTGACGCTTGGCACGGCGGTGCCAACGCTGGCTCTGACAATGACGGTGACCTCACTGATTGCTGCTGAGGTGAGGAGCCTCCGAGTGGCGGCGTGGGCCTACCTGGCCCAGGCCCTGCTGCTGGTGGGCATCTTCGTCTGCTTTGCAGTCGCCTACAACCCTGCCCTGTGGGCGTGGGTGCTGGTGGCGCTGATCACCAAGGCCGTCCTCATACCGACGCTGCTGCTGGGGTATCTGCGCCGGGCGGGGGAACAGGAGGCGGCGCCCAGCATCGGGTTCAGCCCCTCGGTGATTGTGGCCAGCGTCATCATGGTCGCCTTCTACAAGCTGACACATCGACATGCAGAGCTGCTGGCCGCGACACCCCTGACCACCATCGAGCCCTTCCGCACCAACCTCGCAGTGGCCCTGACCATCTTCTGTCTGGGCCTCTACACCCTGATCTCGCGGCGAGACGCCGTCAAGTCGGTAATCGCCATCTGCCTGCTCGAGAACGGAGTGCATCTGTCTCTGGTCAGCCTGGCGCCGAACATGCCCGAGATGCCGCTGATCGGCATCGCCACCGAGGTGTTCATCACCGTGTGGCTGATGCTCTATGTGATCGCGGGAATCCGGACGCACTTCGGCACCACGGACGCCGCCGAGCTGACCGAGCTGCGCACGTAAAGGGCATCCCCGGCAGTCTCGGGGAAGCTCCCGGACAGCCAGTGGTAACTTGCGCAACTACGCGTATGGTGACGAGGAGGGTGCTCGCCGCTCGGTTGTGTTGAAGATGCGCGGCTTGTTCGGTGGAGGGGCCGCCGGGCGCGGAGCGCCCGGTGAGGCCTGTGAGCGCAGCGACCGGGCCGAGGGTTCCACCCCCGCCCGAGACGCTGTGCCCAGAGCCAAACGGTGTGCAGGCGAGGGCGCCTGCACTACTTGACGGGTGGGCCGGGATGGAACCTGAGCACACGCACCACCGTGACGCCGCATAGCAGGCGAACTTCTGCCACTCACTATTAACAGCAGTAACGGAATACGATGATACCGGGCGCGATCAGTCCACGGCGTGAGCGCCCGGGAGAGTTGTGACCTGCAACGGAGGCGTGGCTACCGGACATGTCTGAGGCCCTGGTGCCGGCCATAGTCGCAGTGCCTGTGGGCAGCGCCGCTATCACGTGGCTTGTGGGCAGGCGGCGCAGTCGGCTGTCCGAGGCCATCGCGGTGGCAGCGGCTGCCGCGACGCTGGCCATTGCGGCCGGCATCTCGTGGGCGGTACTGGGCAGCACCGGGGTCGCGCTGGTGTGGGCGCCGAGTAGCTTCTGGGCCCTGCGCATCGATGCTCTGAGCGCCGTGGTGATCCTGGTTGTCGCCGGACTGGGTCTGCTGGTTGTCGCCTACGCGATTCCGCACATGCGCGCCTTGATCGAGCAGGGGAAGACAGCCCAGCAGCGGCTGGCGCTGTTCTACTCGCTGACGCTGTGCTTCATCGGCACCATGACCTGGGCCGCTGCCACCGACAACATCATCGTTCTCTTCATCGCGGTCGAGGCCACGACCCTGGCCTCCGCCCTGCTGGTGGCGTTCTACTGGAACCGCCGGGCTCTGGAGGCGGGGTACAAGTACCTGCTGCTTCTCACGGTCGGTATCACCTTCGCGCTGTTCGGCTGCGTGCTGCTGTATGCAGCGGCGTCCGGGGTGCCGGAGCTGGGCGCCTACATGCAGCCCATGCTGATGAGTCACATCTTCGCGCACACCGGGCAGATTGCGGCCCAGGCTCCCAGCGTGCTGTTCCTCGCCATGGCATTCCTGATCATCGGCTTCGGGACCAAGGCCGGCCTGATCCCCTTCCATCCCTGGCTGCCGGACGCTCACGCGGAGGCCCCCGCGCCGGTAAGCGCTCTGCTGTCCGGCATCCTCATTGAGGTCGGCGCCTACGCGCTCCTGCGCACCACCGCGCCGTTCTATGGCGCCATGCCGGTGGTGCAGGAGGTGCTGATCGTGCTCGGCGCGGTCTCCATGTTCGTGGGAATCATGCTGGTGGCCGCCGAGGACGACCTCAAGCGCCTGCTCGCCTACTCCAGCGTCAGCCAGATCGGCTACGTGGTGATGGGCATGGGCATCGGGGGCTTCCTGGGCATGTTCGGCGCCATCTTCCATATCATCAATCACGCCATCGCCAAGTCCCTGCTCTTCTTCGTCGCCGGTGCCGTGGAGCAGGCGACCGGCAAACGCAGGCTGTCGGAGCTGTCGGACCTGCGTCGCTTCATGCCGGTGACCGCTGCGTGCTTCTTTGTGGGCGCCCTGGCCATCGGCGGCTGTCCGCCGCTCAACGGCTTTGTATCCAAGCTCACCATCTTCCTCGCCGCTGCCGGTCAGGGACGATGGTGGGCGGCGGGGGTGGCCGTGCTCACTGGGCTTCTGACCCTGATCGTCCTGATCAGGGTCGGCGTCCGCATCTTCACCTCCGGCATGGCTGCGCCACGCAAGAGCGACGAAGAGGCGGCCCCGCAGGCGGCCGCCGTGGCCGGGAATCCGCATCCACGAGAGGTCGCCCTGCAGATGCTTGCGGCCATGATGGTGCTGGTGGTGCTGTGCGTGCTGCTGGGAGTCTACCCGCTGGTGGTATCGCCAGCCGTCGAGCGCGCGGCGGAAGCCACCATGGCTGTCGGGCGATGATCGGAGCGGGCACAGGGGTGCGGCTGAGGCGGGAGGAGCTGCCATGTTCAGAGATCTGTGCTTGAGGATGCTGCCCCGGGCGATCTGGGTGTACCACACCAACACCGGCGCCTGCAACGGCTGCGATATTGAGGTCATTGATGTGCTCACGCCCTACTACGACGCGGAGCGGTTCGGCATCAAGCTCGTGGCCTCCCCGCGCCACGCGGACGCCCTGCTGGTCTGCGGCCCCATGACGCGCCAGGCGGCCCCGGCGGTGCGCCGCCTGTACGAGGCGGTACCGGCGCCCAAGCTGGTGTTCGCCATCGGGTCCTGCGCCACGGGGGGCGGCATCTGGCACGACACCTACAACGTCCTGGGTGGCGCCGATCAGGTGCTGCCGGTGGACTTCTACATCCCGGGCTGCCCGCCGCGGCCGGAGGCGATTCTCCACGGCATAGCCGTCTCCCTCGGCCTTGCGCCCAGTGAGGTTGAGGGCCGGCATCTCGCCCAGGAGCCCGACCGCGTCGCCAGCCGGGAGATGCCCCCCGCGCGCTGGTTGGCGGGCCGGTCGAAGGCCGAGGAATAGGCTGTCCGCGCCAGCGCAGGAACCGACACACCGGCCTTGTGCGAACGGTGGCTTTCTGGACAGCCCCCACAACACTGCCCACGACAGCGTTGCCCCAGGTGGGAGGACAGATGCGCAGGAACGTGCTGCTGACAGGCCGGCCCGGAGTCGGCAAGAGCACCGTGATCCAGCGGGCCCTCGAGCTGGCGGATGTGGAGGCCGGTGGCTTCTTCACCCAGCAGTTGCAGGAGGACGGGAAGCGAGTGGGCTTCGGCATAACGACCCTCGATGGAGAGCGGGGCATTCTCGCTCATGTCGATATCCAGGGCCAGCCGCGCGTGAGCAAGTATGGGGTCAACGTCGAGGACATCCGCGACGTGGCTGTGGCCGCCTTACGCCGGGCTCTCGAGGATGCGCAGGTGATCGTGTGCGATGAGATAGCCAGCATGGAGATGAAGTGCCCCCAGTTCGAGCCCGCCGTCCGAGAGGCCCTGGAGAGCCGCAAGCCGCTTCTGGGCACCATCCAGCAGCGCAGCGACCCCTTCCTCGACGAGGTGCGCTCGCGGGATGACGTGACGATCGTGGAGGTGACCCGCGCCAGCCGGGACGCGCTGCCGCAGCAGATAGCCGCATGGATCGACGAGGTCGCATGCTGACGGCCGAGCCCACGGGAGGACCGGAGGAGCAGTGCTGTGACGCGGGCGGAGACTGTGCGGGAGCGGCTTGATGCGGCTTTGGCCGGGGCGCCGGTCCGGTGGCCGGTGTACGCGGTCTACGACTGGTTCGTTGAGAACCGGCCGATTGACTGGGAGCGCCTGTTTGCGCTGGGATTGGGGAGGATCAACCACGCGAACGTGATCCGCCACGAGCACCCAGGCTTTGAGCGTGTCGAGACGACCACAGAGCAGGACGGAAGGGTCCGACGCGATGTCCGGCTGGTGACGGATGTCGGTGAGCTGCACGAGTGGTATCTGGGCGAGTGGCGACAGGAGCACTTCATCAAGCGGCCGGACGACTACCGGGTGATGCTGCGTGCGCTGGAGGATGTGCGCGTATTCCCCGATGACGCAGCGTTTCACAGGTCGGAGGCGGCCGTGGGCGATGGAGGGATCACGGTTGGCCAGGTCCAGGGGCTGGGCAGCGGGCGAACGCCGCCGATGGTGGTCCAGATCGACTGGGCCGGGCTGCAGCGATTCTCCCTGGACCTGGCGTCGCAGGAGCCGGCCCTGATGGAGCTGCTCGAGGTGATGACCGCCATCACGTTGGACGAGATCCGCGAGGCCGCGAAGACCTCGGCACGGCAGATCAAGCTGTGGGAGAACCTGTCCATCGAGACCCTCGGGCCGAGGCACTTCCGCACGCACCTGGTCCCGCTGTACAGGCAGATCATCGATATCCTCGACGCCGCCGGCAAGCGGCTGCTGGTGCACTACGACGGGCAGTTGCGAGCGATCGCCGAGGACATCGCTGAGCTGGATATCGACGGGATCGACTCCTTCACGGAGGCGCCGGAGGGAGACATGACCGTGGCCGAGGCGCGGACCGCGTGGCCGGACACCTTCCTGTGGCTGCACCCGAACCTGGGGTGGTACGAGCGCGGAGAAGAGGAGCTGCGCCGGCAGGTGAGGCGAGTCTGCGCCGAGGCGGGGCCGACGCGGTACTGCCTGATGATCAGCGAAGAGGTGCCGCCGAAGTGGCAGGCGACAGTGCCGGCGGTGCTCGATGAGCTTGAGGCCCTGAGCACCCAGCGCAGTCACGCGTGAGGTCGCCGCACCCTCGGCGCGGGTGCGGTCTCAGATTGTCGGTTGCGGGCGCGCACGCGCAAGACCCAGGTATAAGCGCGCAAGACCCAGGTATAAGTACTGGGGCGCGGGCGCCCTCGCCCGCGCGTTCCACCGAGACTCTGGATTCGTACCCCACGGCGCGTGAGCGGACGCCACCCGGACCCGCTGGCGCTCGTCATTCTTCGCGCTGAGAGCCCGCACGCAGGAGGAGAGACCATGCCGGTAGTTCGACCTGACGAGCTTCGGCGCATTGCCGAGGGCACCCTGGCCGCCGCGGGGGCGCCTGCAGACGAGGCCCGCATCGTGGCGCGCTCGCTGGTGGCCGCCAACCTGGCAGGCCATGACTCCCACGGCGTGCTGCGGCTGCCGCAGTATCTGGCGGCCATGGAGGCGGGGACGGTGGTGCCCGGCGCAGCGGTGGAGGTGGTGCGCGAGAGCCCCGTCGCGGCGGTGCTGGACGCTCACTGGGCGTTCGGGCAGGTGGCAGCCACGCACGCGGCGGAGGTGGCCATTGCGAAGGCCGAGGCGGGCTCCCTGGCGGCCGTCGCCGTCCGACGCTCCGCCCACGTGGGACGGCTGGCGGACTACGTGCAGCTGGTTGCGGCACAGGGCATGGTGGGTCTGATGTTCGTCAACGGCCACGGCGGGGCGCACAACACCGTTCCCTGGGGTGGCGCCGATGTCCGCCTCTGCACCAACCCCCTGGCCTACGCCCTCCCCACCGGCGGCGACCCAATTGTCCTCGACATCAGCACCAGCGCCGTGGCCGAGGGCAAGGTGCGCACCTACCACATCAGGGGGGTCCCCGTGCCCGACGGCTGGCTGGTGGATAGCGAGGGGAACCCCACCAACGATCCCGGAGTGCTCTACGCGAAGCCGCGGGGCGGCATCCTGCCGATGGGCGGCAACGTGGGCTACAAGGGCTTCGGGCTCTCCCTGATGGTCGATCTGCTGGCGGGTGCGCTCAGCGGCGCCGGGTGCAGCGGGCCGGACGCCGAGCGCGGCGGCAACGCCTTCCTGATCATCGCTCTGGACCCGGGGGCCTTCGCCGGCAGGGAGCAGTTCGCGGCAGAGGCCGACGCTCTGCTGGCGTGGGTGAAGAGCTCCCGGCTGGCGCCGGGCGCGGAGGAGATCGTGGCGCCCGGCGAGATCGAGCGCCGCCAGGCGGAGCGCCGCCGGCGCGAGGGCATCCCGGTGGACGAGGAGACGTGGCGCCAACTCCTGGACGCGGCGGCACGGGCCGGTATCCCCATGCCCTGAGAGCCCATTCCCGCCCGCCCCGCCCTTGAGCGGGCCCCAAGGCAACTTCGACAGTGGTGGCCCCTCCGACGACGTCTGCCGTGCCGTTTGGCTTACCTCTACCCACGGAGACCTTCGGTCTCATGCGGAGGGCTGTTGGCCGTGGAGGGGCCGCCTGAGGGCGCTCCTCAGGAGCGCGCGAAGTCGGCCGGCTGCAGGCGAAGTGACGCAATCGGCGGCCTGGACGGCCAACGGCCGGGCCGGCTTCGGCTGCAGCGAACGGTGCTGGAGCCTCAGACGGCCTCTATGAAACGGAGTGTCAAGGCCGGGCGCGCATCGCCGCTCGCCACGATGTGGGTAAAGGTAAGGCCGTTTGGAGGGGCGCGACTGCGCCCCGCCCGGCCGTTTGCTGATGGCTCTTCCTACAACGGCAGCTCGACGACGCGGTTGGAGGCGGCGGAGATCTGGGCGGCCTGGGCGATCTCGATGTTGCGCAGGCCCTCGATGCCCGGGATGGGCACCGGCTCGTCGTGGAGCACGGCCTCCACGAACTCCCGGATCTCGCGCTGGACGCCCGGCTCGTAGTCAGCGCCGGTCTCGGAGTAGGGGACGGTGGTGGGCTCGCCGCCGGCGACCACGTAGGTCACCTGGCCGGACTTGTTGTCGAAGAACAGGGTGCCGCCGGTGCAGAAGAGCTTGCCGTCGTAGGTGCCCATCTTGGCCGAGTGGCCGGCCAGGAGGGCGGCGCGGCCGCCCTCCTGGAAGTTGATGACCACGTGGACGAAGTCCTCGTAGTCCACCTCCGGGGTCACGTAGTTGTCCAGGGAGGCGTAGACGGTCTCGGCCTCGCCGAGTATCTGGCGCATGAAGTCGATCTCGTGGGCGGAGACCTCGAACAGCGGCCCGCCGCAGAGCTCCTTCTTGGTGCGCCACTCGGCGTAGTAGGTCCCGCCCCAGCCGCCGCCGATGCGCGTGACCTGCATCCCGAACGGCTCCCCGAGGTCTCCGGTCCGGACCAGGTCGATGATCCATACGTAGGGAGGAAGGTAGCGCAGCACCTGGCCGATCATCAGCTTGACGCCGGCGGTATCGCAGGCCTCGATCATGGCCCGGGCGTCGGCGACCGCCAGGGCCATGGGCTTCTCGCAGAAGACGTGCTTGCCGGCCTCGGCGGCGCGACGGGTCAGCTCGGCGTGCAGGTAGTTCGGCACCGCCACGATGACGCTGGCGATGTCGTCGCGCTGGAGCATCTCGCTAAGCTCAGTGTAGGCGTCAACGGGCTGGTCCTCGGCGATCTCGGCGGCGGTGGCCTCTGCCACGCCCTCGGCGGGGTCGCAGACCGCCACGATGCGGCCGTCGTCGCAGGCGGCGACGCCGCGGGCGAGGCTCTTGCCCATGTTCCCGCCGCCGATCAGTCCGATGAGGAGCTCATCCATGCTCGTCCCTCCAATGAGTGCCCGGCAGGGCGGGTGCCCCCGCCGAGGCCGTGCCAGCACCGCCGCGCCCCGTCCTGATGAGATGCCGCTCCGGCTGCAGGGATCGACCGGCCGCTGAGTCCTCAGCGCTCGCGCTCGGACTCGTCGGTGATCTCCCGCCGGAGCATGACGTTCAGGAAGTCATTGCCGCACATCATGAACGGCTCCCAGCCGTCCTCGGCGTCGGAGTTCACCCGCTCGTTGAGCACTGAGATGCTGGTAGTGGGCATGTGAAGGATTCGATACTCATAGGTTGGCATACGTGTCCCTCCCATTCGGTGTCAGCGGCCCAGGATGGCGTCCATCGAGCGGCTGGTGGCCTCGATGAGGCGCTCGGGGTGGTAGGGATAGGGGGGCATCATCTCGGCGGTGATCGGGCCGTCGTAGCCGATCTCGCCGAGGGCGTCCATCACCGCGTCCCAGGCCACATCGCCCTCCAGCAGGTCCACGAAGCCGTCGAAGCTGCCGGTGCCGATGCTCTCCCGGAAGTCCTTGACGTGGACGGCCTCGATGCGCTCGCCCAGAATCCGGATCCACTGGTCGGGGAAGCCGTTGGGGATGACGTTGCCGACATCGAAGTAGGCCTGCACGTACTCCCTGTCGATCTCGTCGATAATGCGGGCGAACTCCAGGGGGCTGAGCAGGAACTTGTTCCAGACGTACTCCAGGCCGATGCAGACGCCGACGTCCGCGGCCTCGTCGCCCAGGTTCTTGAAGGTCTGCACCACGTCATCGTAGGCCCGGTCGTAGGGATAGTCCGCGGTGACGGTGCAGGGCACCACCAGGATGGTCTCGGCGCCCAGCGCGTCGGCCAGCTCCAGGCAGGTGCGGACGATATCCTGCCCCTTGCTGGCCACGTCCGGATCGGGGCCGCAGCAGGGGAAATCCCAGCCCAGGCCCGTGGCAAGGGTGCGCAACTGTAGGCCGATGTCGCCGGCCATGTCCACGAACCGGGCCATGTCGGCGGGGCTGGAGTCGGCGGTGATCTCGCCCTCGGCCTCCACCGTCAGCTCGATGCCCTCGAAGCCGTACCGCTTGGCCATCTTCATGCAGCCCTCGATATCAGTGCCCTCCGGGAAGGACCAGAAGCTGATGGACTTGACCATGGTCTTCCGCCTCACTTGTGGGAAGTTGGCATACCCGACGGGGACGCCATGTCCCCGCCGCCCGCATAGCTTCGCGTCGATGGGCTCCGATTCCTGCCCGGGTAGGATGTCAAAAGGCGCGTAACGACCCGGCAAAGCCGTCAAGGGGGTGAGGGGCGCGACCGATGATGAGAACGGTCACACGGGGTCACCTGGAACGCCATGCGTTCCGGTCAGTGAATCGAGGTGCGCACAGATGAGCTATCCCATGGAGTATCTGCGGGATGAGTGCCCGCTGCCTGAGTCTGGAGAGGACGTCATGGATCGGCTGGCCGGGGCCGCCGACGTGCTGGAGCTGCTCCGTCGGGCGGACTCCCTGGCCCCGCCGGAGATCGACATGTGGGGAGCGCTGACCCTCGGCGACGCCCCTGAGCTGTTCGTGCACGGCCCCCGCCCGATCATCCCCCCGGTGGCGCTGGCCGTGGCGGAGTCGATGGTGGAGCAGGTCTCCGCCCACGCGGGCGCGCCGCTGGAGCTGGCGGGAGCCGCGCAGGCCGCCAGCATCTCCTGCGCCGATATGAGCGCGGAGGTGCTCTCGGACCTGTCGGCGGCCTATCGCGATCATCTCACCCGGCGGGGCCCGGACGTGGTGGCGGTGATGCGTGCTGCGGCCACGCGGTCCAGCGGCCTGACACTGGGCCGCTGGCGGCAGGCCGAGGAGGTGCTGGAGGTGGGCGCCTGGCTGCTGGCGAGCTTTGCGGACGGACAGCGACCGCAGCCGGGAGTGATCGATCCTATCAGCGGGGCATACACCCGCCAGTTCTTCGAGGAGGCGCTGCGCAAGGAGCTGGCGCGACATCAGCGACAGGTCGCGGAGCTCAGCGTCATCCTGCTGCAACTGCGGCCGTCCGCCGCCATCATGGCGGACCAGCGGCCCTCGCCGGCCGTCCTGGCGACCACCGGTGAGCTGATGCTCGAGGAGCTGCGGGAGGCCGACGTGGTGGCCCGGCTGGATTCGCACCGCCTTGCGGCTCTGCTGCCGTGCACCAGCCCGCGCAGGGGGCTGATGGCGGCCAGCCAGGTGGGCGAGGCGCTGCAGGCCTCGGAGGCACTGGGGGGGTGGAGCATCGACATCGGGGTCAGCGGGCTGGGGGTGGAGCCTCTCTGCCCCCAGGAGCTGATCGACCAGGCCACCCACGCCATGCTCTCAGCGCAGAAGAGCGCCTCCGGGAATCCGTTCGTGTACGTCTGACTCGGGCGACCGACGGGCAACGGCGGGCCGGACGGTGGTCCGGGCCCCCATACGGCAATAACGACGGGCAAGCGTCTACGGCTGGCGGCGTGGGCACGCCGCCGATCCCTCCGGCATAGAGGCATCGCCCTCGGCTCTCAGCCTACCGCCCGTGCCGTCGTCGCACGCGTGCAGCTTGGGGCCTGTGGCTTGTGGCTGCCGCTATCACTTCTCCGTCTCGTCCTGCCCGTCGGCGATGACGCGGTGGTAGGCGCTCTTCCAGTACTGAGACACCATCCGCTGGGTGTTGAAGAACGAGCCGTTGAAGGCGATGCAGTAGCGGCCGACACGCGCGAACTCCAGCGGGCGATCGTAGTAAAGCGGCATGATGGTGTGCTGGAGTGTGTCGTAGAGGTCGGCGCGCTCCTGCGGGGGCTCGGAGGTCTTGTCGCGGTCGCCGATGGCCCAGCCGGTGACCCCCTGGATGTGCCCCTCCAGCCACCAGCCATCCAGCACGCTGAGGCTGGGAATGCCGTTGTAGGCGGCCTTCATCCCGCTGGTTCCCGAGGCCTCATGGGGCTTGAGAGGCGTGTTCAGCCACACGTCCACGCCGGAGACCAGATGCTTGGCGAGGTCGATGTCGTAGTCCTCCAGGTAGACGACCGGGATGTCGTCTCGGAGCTGCTCGGCCGCCCGGTAGACGCGGCGGATCATCTGCTTCCCGCCCTCGTCGCGCGGATGGGCCTTCCCGGCATAGAGAACCTGTAGCTTGCCGGCCTTCCTGGCGATGCGTTTGAGGCGCTCGATGTCGGCGAAAAGCAGGTCGGCACGCTTGTACTCGGTGGCGCGGCGGGCAAACCCGAGCGTAAGGACCTCGGGATCAAGCTCCCGACCGGTGCACTCGTGAACCATCGCCAGCATCGACTGCTTGGCCGCCGTGTGGGCGTCGGCGATCTCCTGCAGCGGGATTGCGAGGGCATAGCGGAGATACTGGTTGTCGCGCCGCCACTGTGGGATGTGCCGGTCGAACAGCTCGGCGAAGGGCTGAGAGGTCCACATGGCGACAGAGGCCCCGTTGGTGATAGAGTCAATCGGGTAGCCGGGGAACATGTCCGCGGAGATCTCCCCGTGCCGCAGCGCGACGCCGTTGATATGCCTCGAGAAGCGCAGCGCGAGGTAGGTCATATTGAGCATGGAGTCCCGCTTGGTGCCGATGGCCTCCAGCGTCCTGGCCCGCCGGGCGCCCAGCACACGCGTGACCAGCTCCCAGGCGAACTTGTCGTGCCCCGCCGGCACCGGGGTGTGCGTGGTGAACACGCACTTGCTCCGCACCGCCTCGATGTCCCCATCAGCGACGGTCTCCGGGCCCTTCTCGCCCAGCCGCCGCTCCAGGAGTCCCAGCGCCAACAGCGCCGAGTGGCCCTCGTTCATGTGGTAGATGAGGTGGCCGTCCAGCCCAAGGGCGTGGAGAAGCTCCACGCCGCCAAGGCCCAGCAGCGCCTCCTGGCACAGCCGGTAGCGGCGGTCACCACCATAGAGGTCATCGGTGAGGGTTCGGTCCCAGGCGCTGTTCTCGGGCAGATCGGTGTCGAGGAACAGGACGTTGACGTAGTCGCCGAAGACGCCCTCGACGGTGTAGCGCCAGGCGCGGAGGTGCACCGTCCGGCCCTCCAAGTCCACGGTCACCCGCTCGGAGACGGGGGCGAGGATCTCCTCGGGGCTCCAGCTCACGGGCGTCTCCGTCTGGTTGCCCTTGGAGTCCAGGTGCTGCTGGAAGTAGCCGTTGCGGTACAGCAGCGTGACGGCGATCATGGGCATGCCCAGGTCGGCGGCCGCGCGGAGGGTGTCGCCGGCCAGCACCCCCAGGCCCCCAGCATAGGTGGGAATGTCGGCGTTGAGGCCGATCTCCATGGAGAAGTAGGCGATCGCCTCCTCGCGATCACCCAGCTCCCTGGCGTCCCGCTCTCGGTCGATCAGGGGAAGTGCACTACCCACGTTCTCTCCTCCTCAACAGCGCTGCCGCCCTCCGCGGGGCGCTGAGGAATCACTCACAGGCCCGTCGCCTACGGCGCAGGCGGCCACCATCTCGTGCAGGCCTCCGAGCACACGGCCAGCCGATCGACAATGCCGATGCAAGCGCGATGCATCGCGGGCCGCACGGCGCATGTCCGGCGGCCGGTCCCGCCCTCAGTACCACCCGTACTCGTCCAGGGCCTCAGCCATGGCCAGAATGTTCTCGGCCGGGACGTCGGCCTGGATGTTGTGCACCGTGTTCATGATGTAACCACCGCCCGGAGCCAGATCGTCGATGCGGCGGCGGACCTCGTCCCTGACGTCCTGCGGCGACCCGTTGGGCAGCACCTGCTGGGTGTCGATCCCGCCCCAGAAGCTGATGGTGTCGCCGAAGCGCCGCTTGAGCCTGGCAGTATCCCCCATGTCTGCCGCGCTCACCTGCACGGGATTGAGGATGTCGATGCCGGTCTCGATCACGTCCGGCAGCAGGTCGAAGACCGACCCGCAGGTGTGGAAGAACATCTTAGCGTGCGGCGCGGCGCGCTTGACGGCCTCGTGATAGCGGGTGTAGCAGGGCATCAGCAGCTCTCGGAACCACTCGCGGCGGATCATGGGGGCCTCCTGCAGCCCCAGGTCATCGCCATTATAGAAGATGTCCACGTAGGGCCCGACGCGGGCAAGCAGGGCCTCGGCGTAGGTGATCTTCAGCTCCGTGACCCGCTCCAGTATGGCTTCCGTCACAGGTTTGTTGATTATGAGATTCATGTAGCCCTGGTCGAAGCCCTGCAGCCACAGCGTCAGCTCCAACATGCCGGAGCCGAAGCCGCCCACGATGATCGGGTAGTCGCCGGAGGTCTTGATCTTCCGGCAGGCGCCCTCGATGGCATCCAGGTCCATGCTCTCCAGCGGATGCGGCCAGTCGTGGGCCTCGACCTCCTCCACGGTCTCGGCGCCGGCGAGCGGATGCTCGCACATGTCGTAGTAGAGCCCGCCGTCCTTGGGCATTCGCCAGGTGATGCCCCAGTCGTCGGTGGCGTAGAGATAGCCCTCGTCCTCCCTGGCGACCTGGAGTTCCCGCCCCGGCAGCTTCAGCAGCACCGACCGGGTGTCCACGCCCAGGGTCCGCAGGACCTGTTCATGGGGCATGGAAAGCTGCTGGATGGGGTCCAGCAGCGGGTGCTGCTGCAGGTCCGTCATGCCCAGCGCCTGCAGGAGGCCGTCGTAGGCGATGCGGTGGATGCCGGTCACGAAGGTGGTCCCCTGATCGTAGGGGACACGGTCCGGCTCGGAGTGGCTCAGTGCCGCCAGAACGCGCTCACGCGAGGTCATGGCTCTCGGCCCGTTCCCTCCCCGCGGGAATGCTTCAGCGTCGGGATTGTACGTGGTGGCGTCCCTCCCGGTCAAGCCGGAGGGCGGGCTGCCAGCCCGCTGTCGTTGCCATGCCCTGCGGAGGTCGGGCGTGCCTATCCCCCAAGCAGGCCGGAAGGCCCGGGACAACAATCGCCCTGCGGGCGATGCGTTTGCAACTATGGGAGGCGGGCGCCCCCGCCGGCGCGTCGTTGCGACGTTCCGTGGCACGGACACTCCTGTCCGTGCGCCGTTGGTGCGTGAGCTCAGCGAGCAGCGACAACGTCCGGGCGGGCAAGGAAGCCCGCCCCTCCTGACGACCGCCCCTTGCCCTCGCCGGCGCCTTCCGCCGACTCCAGGAATTTGCAGCTTCACGCCACGGCGCGTTGACTGCTCCTGGCCGCGGACGCTATAATCGGCGGTCCGAGCATCGCGGGTGGACGGCAGGACAGGCGACGTGGAGCTGATGGCGGAGATACCCACGGCACAGCAGCAGAGCGAGCAGGCACGCAGGGCATCACCCTGGGTCTACGCCCTGCTGGCTACCGTCCCCCTCACCTGGGGGTTCAACTTCATATCGCTGAAGGTCCTCAAGCAGGACTTCACGGTCATCGGCCTGCTGTCGAGCCGCTATGTGGTGATGGTCCTGGCGCTGTTCGTTACGCTGTGGGCGCTGGAGCGGGATCTGTCGATCCGCCGCGAGCACCTCCGCTACTTCCTGGGCTTCGCGCTGGTGACCGTTGTCATCTATCAGGTGTGCTTTGCCGCCGGGGTCTTCTACACCCTGGCCGCGGAGGGGGCGCTGCTGATCTCCACCGCCCCCATCTGGGCGATGCTCATCAATCGGGCGCTGGGCTGGGAGCGGCTGACGCTGCGGCAGGCCATGGGAACGCTGCTGGGCTTCGCGGGCATCGCGGCGGTCATCCTGGGCGGGCCGGAGGCCCAGAGGGTGCCGGAGCATCACGTCTTCGGGCTGGCCATCATGACGCTGGCGGGGATTCTGTGGGCCAGCTACGCGGTGTTCTCCAGGCCGCTGCTGAGGCACTACTCGCCACTGAAGGTCACCACATGGGTGCACTTCATCGGGGCCTTCGGGCTGATTCCGCTGGGTGCCAGGGACGCCCTGGCGGTGGACTGGTGGCATCTGGGGCCCATGACCTGGGCGTGCTTGTTTCACTTCTCCCTGCTGGCAGGAGTCTACGGCTTTGTGGTATGGTACCGGGGTGTGGCGGCGATCGGCTCATCGCGTACCGTGCTGTTCCAGTATTGTGTGCCCATCGTAGCCACGTTTCTGGCGTATCTGCTGCTGCACGAAGTGCCCACGGTGGTACAGATAGTGGGCATCGGCGTGACGCTGGTGGGGCTGAATCTGGCGGTACGCAGGCGGCCCCGGCGGCCGGCGGCTGGACCTGTAGGGAGTGACACCGGATGAGGGCGCTCGTCTTCAGCGACGTGCACGGCGAGATGGACAACCTGCGGGAGCTGATGCGGATGGCTCCCCAGATGGACTGCGACTTCGGGCTCTTCTGCGGCGACATCGTGAAGGGCCACGCCCGCGGCGATGAGTTCCTGGCGGCCAAGGACGAGGGCCGGGAGCCGGACATGTGCAAGAAGGCCATCCGCGAGGAGCGTGCTGAGGACTACGCGCTCTACGCGGAGTTTCACAACACGCTGCGGCCCTCGCCCTTCCCCGTCTTCGGAGTGCCGGGGAACATGGACGCGCCGGAGGGCCGGTACCTGACCTGCTCGCTGGCGGGGGAGGGGGCGGACTCGCCGCTGGAGGTGGTGCACCGGTCGGTCGCGCGCTGCGATCACTGGACCATGTGCGGGCTGGGCGGTGAGATCACCGACGCGGACCGCGAGGAGTTCTTCGTGCTGCAGTACCCCCGCTGGGAGGCGCTGCACCAGCTCCACGTCCTGGAGTTCGTTGAGGGCCCCAGCATCATGGTCCTGCACACCCCGCCCATTGCCGAGGTGGTGGACCGCGACGACGGCGGCCACAAGGGCTGCCAGGTGGTCAACGAGCTGATCCACACCTATCGGCCGGAGCTGGCGGTCTGCGGGCATGCTCACGACGCCTCGGGGCACGAGATGGTGGCCTCGACTCACGTGGTCAACCCCGGGGCGCTCAAGGGCGGCAACTACGCAGTCGTTGACCTCGAGGCCATGGAGGCCCACCTGAGGCGGCTGTGAGCTGAGGGGAACCGCGCCGAGGCAGGGCGGATAGGGAGGATTGCCATGCGTTGCGTAGTGGTCGTTGGGCTCGCACTCGCTGTGACGGTGACCGGATGGACAGAGCAGGAGCCCTGGACGAGTGCGGACTCGTGACTGGACGGGCTTCTGGCTGCGCGAACTGGAGTATAGCCTGGATGGGGCGCACAGGGTATCCGAGGTTGAGAAGGACTACTACCTGGTCGGCATAACCGTGACGGTCAGTCACGAACACCCCGTCTACCGCACACGCAAGCTGAGGTCGGTGGCGGGCCAAATGGAGCCCGGAATGGACGTGACCATTCTCGTGTCTTGCTGCGAGGGGGAGTATCCCGACTGGAAATATCTCGTCAAGCTGCCGGATGGCACGACGGGCTGGATTTCAGCTAAGCAAGCCTATGAGAACCTGAGGTTGCCGCTCGCGGGCTGAGACAACGGCCGGGCCGGGACGGAGACCGGCCCCTCCAAACGACTGCACAACGACAACGGCTGGACAACGACAATCGCCGCTGCTGCGGCTTCGAATACCTGGAGCATCCATCAAGACTATGTCGAGCATCGAAGAGGCGATCGAGGCCCTCAAAGCTGGGGGCTTCGTCGTCCTTGAGGACCATCCTGAGCGGGAGAACGAGGCGGACGTGCTGCTGGCCGCCGAGCACGCCACCGGCGAGCGCATCAACTTCATAGCCGCCGAGGTCCGGGGGCTGATCGCCGTGGCGGTGGCCCAGGAGACCCTGCAGCGGCTTGAGATCCCGCTCATCCAGCCGCGGTACGCGCTTCCCCACGCACCGCGCTTCGCCGAGCCGGTGGACGCGGTGGAGGGCACTACCACCGGCGCCTCGGCCTTCGACCGGGCCCTGACGGTGCGCCTGCTGGCGGATCCAGGGGCGCGGCCGGAGGACTTCTCCCGCCCCGGGCACATCTTCCCGCTGGCCGCTGCGCCGGGTGGGCTGGCGGCGCGCAGGGGCCACACCGAGGGCGCGGTGGCGCTGGCGAGGATGGCGGGGCTGGAGCCGGTGGTGGTCATCTGCGAGCTGATGAACGCCGAGGGGCACATGGCCCGCGGCGATGAGGTGCGGCAGTTCGCCAGGCGGCACGGGATGCCGCTGATCAGCGTCGAGGAGCTGGCCCAGCGCACGAGATAGGATCGGAGGCGCCGAGCATGGAGCTGCGATTCGCGTACGGGCGGGGCGAGCAGACGGCGGAGGTGGCGGACCAGCGGGTCATCGAGCAGATCCGACTCCCCTCGCCCAAGGGGATCGAGGACATCGAAGCCGCGCTGGCGGAAGCCCTGGACGACCCGATCGGGCCTCCGCTCGAGGAGATCGTGCGGCCGGGGGACCGGGTGGCGCTGATGACGGTGGACTTCACCCGGCCGAACCCCTCGCCGATGCTGTGGCCGCTGGCCGAGCGCATCGAGGACCTGGGCGCCACCTGCGAGATCGTCATCGGGCTGGGCAACCACCGGGCGATGACCGAGGCGGAGCTGGAGGAGTTCATCGGCACCAGCGAGGTGCTGCAGCCGGACTCCCGCGGCGAGCAATGGAAATTGGGCGAGACCTCGCGCGGGACGCCCATCGAGGTCTCGCCGCTGATTCGCGACTTCGACAGGAGGATCGTCTGCGGCTTCATCGAGCCCAGCTACATCGCGGGCTTCTCGGGGGGCCGCAAGATGATCTTGCCCGGCGTCTCCTCCTACCAGTCCATCACCCACAACCACTTCCTGATCCTGACGGAGGGGCGGAAGCTGGGCGTGCTGGAGGGCAACCCGGTGCACGAGGACATGACGGAGGCGGCGCAGGCGGTGGGGGTGGACTTCATCTGCGACGCGGTCGTGAACCCCGACGACAGCTTCGCGGCCATCGAGTGCGGCGACCTGGTGGAGGCACATCGCCGCGGCGCCGAGCGATCGCGCCACATCTACGAGCACACGGTGCAGCAGAGGGCCGACATCGTCATCTGCACCTCCGGCGGCTGGCCCTACGACATCGACATGGTGCAGGCGAAGAAGACGTTGGTGCCGGCACTGGAGTGCGTGCGGGAGGGCGGGGCCGTCATCCTGGTCGGGGAGTGCGAGGACGGATGGGGCGGGGAGGAGCCATTCCGGCGGCTGCTGGAGGGCGAGGACCCGGCGGCCATCATCGCGGAGATGCGCCGGCGGCTGGCCGAGGGCGAGGTGGAGTGGGAGTGGGCGCCCTGCTCGACCGGCTTCCTCTTCTCCTCGGTCGTGCACGAGCTGGGGGCGCAGCTCATCGTGGTCTCGGAGCTTTCGGAGGACATCGAGCCGACCTTCGCCGATGCCGCGCCCGACCTGCCCACCGCGCTGGCGATGGCCGAGCAGCGCGTGGGGCCCGACGCGTCCATCATCGGCCTGCACGACGGACGGCGCGTCATCTGTCGGTGACGGGGCTGAGGGACGGACCTGTCAGTGGCGCTGCGCGCCACAAGCCGGCGAGGGCGCCGGCTTCCCAGGCCGGGTCTTCGTTGAGGGCGTCCGCACCACGGGACGACAGGCACGCCGTTGCCCAGCCGTTCAGGAGGGGCGGGCTTCCCTGCTCGCCCGGTGCGGACGAAGGCGGTGCGGGCGAGGGCGCCCGCAACCCAAGTGAGTACTGGGGCGCGGGCGGCCCCGCCCGCGTATTCCACTGACACGTAGGATTCGCGGCCAGCCATCCAGGAAGGGCGGGCTTCCGTGGGCGGCTGGGCGTTCCGCCGATGCTGCCGATCCACATCCGCGGACTACTCGACCGTGACTCCCAGGTCCTGGACGGTGAACAGGGCGGTGAAGTCGTAGCCGGCCCCCACGATGTTCTCCCTGCCGCCCTGGAGGCGATCCACCATCGCCACCACCTGCACGACCTCCGCGTCCCGCTCCTCCTCCACGGCCCGCACGGCCTCCAGCGCCGAGCCCCCGGTGGTCACGACATCCTCAAGCACCACCACCCGCGCCCCCTCCTGCAGCGGCCCCTCCACGCGCTCGCGAGTGCCCCGCTCCTTGCGCTCCTTGCGGACGATGAAGGCGTCCAGATGCTGGCCGTGGCAGACGCCCAGGGCCGAGACGGCGCCCGCGATGGGATCAGCGCCAACGGTCATGCCGCCGACCGCCTGCACCTGCATGCCCTCGATCTGGTCGAGGATCACCCGCGCCAGGCAGTAGAGTCCCTCCCCCATGAGGGTGATCTGGGTCTTGTCCACGTAGTAGCTGCTGGTCTGCCCGGAGGCGAGCACGAAGTGGCCGTACTTGATGGCTCGCTCGACGAGCAGGTCCCGGAGGCGACTGCGCAGAGTGGGGAGGTCGGAGGCGGGGCCGACTGTCTCCATCGTCATCAGCTCCTGCGCCGGCGCCCTCCCATGCCTCTGCGGTGGCAGGGCGGGGTCGGCGCGGCGGGCGATATGTGCCGAGCCCGGAGGGGCCTCCAGGCTACCGGGCGTCGGGCAGCTCCTTGAGCACCTCGAGCGTCGCGGGGCTGGTGAAGAGCCGGTAGAGCGCATCCCAGGAGATGGCGCCCGGACGCCGCTCGGGCTCGAAGGTGGGCATCAGCCCCAGCCGGTCGATGAGGTCGCGGGCGACGTCGAGGGCGTTGGCCTGCCACTGGTCCTCGGTGAGCATTCGCGCCTGGTCGGTGGCGTCGATGGCGGCGCGGCGGGCCCGCTCCCATCGCCGGGTCCCGGGCTCGAAGTACATGGCGAGGAAGTCATTGACGATCGGCGTGCGGGCGGTCACGAAGTTGAAGGGGTCCAGGTGCTTGACTCTGTCAAGCATCTGGGCTGCACGCTGGATGCGGCCCATGGCGATCTGCTGCTGCTCGAGTATCTGCTGGACGGATTCCTTGGGGCGCACCGAGTCCGGTGGAGTCCAGTCCAGCATGGCGTTCTGATCGGGGTAGAGGATGTCCTCGATGAGGCTCATCTCCTGATCAACGGCGCGCATCAGCGTCAGCCGGGCCTGCTCCCGGTGCTCGCGGTAGTTGGCGATAGCGAGGCGCATGCCCTCAGGCAGCTCCTGGCCGGCAAGCAGCAGGGCCCGAGCCTGCTGCAGCGTCCCCGTCATGGCCTGCAGGCGCTGGTGGCTGGTCTGCTCGTGCTGCTGCACGAGGTCGCGGATACGTTGCACGGGAGCAATCATCCGCTGGGCCTGGCTCTCCTCCAGGCCGATGCTGTTGAAGAAGTTGAGGGCGTCGGCACGGGCCATGGCGTCGGCCAGCTCATCAGCGGTCGCCGGCACGACCATGAGGGCAGCGATTGCCAGGACCATCATGCGCGCTCTCACTGCTCCTCACCCCCTCGGCCCTCCGCCAGTGCAGTGAGCACCGTCACCGAGCCTTCGCCGCCCACCAGCGCCAGGATCGCATCCCAGCTCACCTGGCGGTCGCTGCTGGAGTGAATGTCCAGGGCGTTCTCGATCTGCCGGGGGAGGTCCTGGCGCTGACGCTGATACCGCTCCGGCGTCCAGGAGAAGACCTGATCCATGATGTTGAGGACGGCATCGGTCATGGCGTCGAGGTTGGGGGCGTCGGGGCCGACGATGGCCTGCGCGATCCGCCGGGCCTCCGCCTCGGCCAGCATGTCGTACTCGTCGGGCATCAGGTCGCGGATGGCGTCCAGCTCGGCCGCGATGAACTCACCGACGCTCGCGATGCCGCCCATCCGTGCCTGCCGGGCGGCGCGCTCTGCAGCCAGCTCGGGGTCCTCGACCATCGACCGCTGATCCTCGGTGAGTCCGGCAACGAACTCCTCGGCGGCATCGCGCCGAGCCTCAGCCAGATCCTGCTCCGCCTGCTGGAGATCGGAGATGGCCTCGTCCGCGACGCGCTTGGCCCGCCGGGGGGCCTCGTTGCCCTTCAGCCAGGCCTCATTGACCCTCTGGATGTCGTCCTGATGTTCCTCCCAGACGCTGGCGCGGAGCGCCTGCACTTCCGCCCGGTCCTCCGCCACGCCCTGCGCCAGCGCCAGGGCCGCCCGGACCTGATCGTTCGTGAGTGACAGGTCTCGGACGGTCAGCAGGATATCGACCTCCTGTAGCAGCGCCGCGGCGTCGCTGTGCGCCTGACCGGAGGTGCCCGTCCGGGGGTCGCCCAACCCCCGGTCCTGGGCCATCGCGGCGGGCGCGGCAACGAGCATCATCACAATGACCGCCCACTGCCACCTGCCCATCGATCAACCACCCTCTGCGCTCGGCACTGACGACCGGCGAGGTTGCCCGAGTCCGACCCTGAAGGGGATTCGCGAGCAGTCTAACACAGCCCTCCCCCCCGGTCAAACGGGAGCGAGCGAAAGCCACCAGACCACCAACTGCGACTGCGGCGCCAGCGGCGATCGGTACGCGCAACGCCGCTGCACCGGCAGCGACGGCGCAGGTCCTGCCGGCGCAGGCTACCGGACGCACTCACAGGGCATCGCGCCACACTTGGGGCACCCCTCAGCGAAGCGCGCGGCGGCCTCCTCCATGTCCACGCCAGCCAGCGAGGCCGTGGTGGTCAGCCACGCCAGCACATCCGCGAACTCCGCCACCATCCGCTCCCGGTCCTCGCTCTGAAGCGCCCGGGCCAGCTCCCCCACCTCCTCCACCAGCCACATGAAGGTTCGCTCCAGGCCGCGCTCGGCGTCCCGCTCGCCATACGTCTCGTCGATGATGCGCTGGAAGTCGCGAATGCTCATGGCTCGCCCCGTCCGCGCGAGAGGTCAATGCCTGGCAGGGGGATTTCGAGAAAGCCGCCCACGGCGCCTCCGCCGCAAAGGACTTCGCCGGCCCGGCGCGAAATTCACCGATGTGTGCCAAGCCGGGACTGGAGCTGAGAGCCAATGGGCAGACGGGGGGCGCGGTCGGCCTTTACACTCATCGAGCTGCTCGTCGTCATCGCCATGCTGGCGGTGCTGGCCGCCATCATCCTGGCGGTCTTCCCGAGGGCCAGAGAGATGGCCAGACGGGCAACCTGTGTGTCCAACTGCCGCCAGATCGTGCAGGCCGCGCGCATGTACGCCCACGACCACGACCAGCGGCTGGCACCGGCCCGGATCCGCGGAGCGCCCGCGCCCAACGTGGGCTACACCTGGTGCGTGCTGCTGCAGCCCTACATGAAGAGCGAGGAGATACTGGTCTGCCCCAACGACGGGGAGCCGACGGCTACGGCTCGACACGTGTGCCTGCCGCACAGCTACGGCATGAACTATCGGCTCACCTACAACACGGCCTTCGGGTGGAGCCCTGGGGCGCTGACCAGCAAACTGACGACCGTCAGCGACCACAGCGGGACGATCCTGACCTTTGAGATCGACCCGGAGCTTCGGCAGGCCGGCGCCTCCTACCTCCAGCACCGGCTCTCGCGCGTGGAGGCCCGACACGACCAGCGAGCAGTCTTCGGCTTCCTGGATGGCCACTGCAAGGCCCTGCAGCCAGAGCAGACCATCGGCAAGGGCCTGAACATGTGGGAGCCCGGTTGACGACAGAGCACGGCAGGGAACGGCAGAGAACATCAGAGCACGGCAGAGAACATCAGAGCACGGCAGAGAACATCAGAGCACGGCAGAGAACATCAGATCACCGCAGATAACGACAGACAACGGCAGAGCACGGCAGGGAACGGCAGAGAACATCAGAGCACGGCAGATAACGACAGACAACGGCAGAGCACGGCAGGGAACGGCAGAGCACGGCAGATAACAGCAGACGACGTCGGCCGACGGTCCGTGCGCGAACTCAGGAGGTGGTCGAGTGGGTGTCAGAGAGGCTCAGTTGACGCGTCTCGCGCAGCGCGTAGACGAGTTCCTTCGAGAGCAGGTCCGGGTGGCGGCCATCTATCTGTTCGGGTCGCAGGTGACAGGGAGGACGCACGAGTACAGCGATATCGACCTGGCGGTGTTCTCACCGGATGCGGACGACCTGGGCCTGCTCGGTCGCATGAAGCTGGGGGCGGGACTGCAAGAAGCCTGCGGGGATGATATCGAGCCGCACTTCTTCCCGGAGTGGGCGCTGCATGACCCGCCGGAGGGCAGCTTCGCCGAGCACGTCATCACAACCGGCAAGCGCATCGTGTAAGCGCACCTGTGCAGCGTTGGGAGCCAGGCGAGCGTATGAGACATCAGACGCAAATGTGGCTGCAGATCGCCGAAAGAGACCTCTCCGCCGCCGAGGACCTCCTGGCGACGGGCCATTACGAGCACGTCGCTCACGAGTGCCAGCAAGCCATAGAGAAGACCATCAAGGCGCTGCTTGTGGAGCAGACTGGACGGCTGCCACCGCGGATACACGATCTGTCTCGACTGGCGGAGCTGGCCGAACTTGACCTGGATGAGGAGCGCGCGCAGCTTTTCGCCGATCTGACGGAGCTTTACGTCGAGGTGCGGTATCCCACCACGGAGGTCACGTCCCTCTCGGAGGAAGAGGCCCGTGGCCTGCTGGAGGCCACCGGGGAGGTGCGTGAATGGCTGTTGAGCCTGCTCGGGTGAATGAACTCATCGACAAAGCGATCGCCTTCCTGGGCGAGCACATACGCGTCTCGGCCGTCTTCCTGTTCGGCTCGCACTTGACCGGAGATGCCGATGAGTGGAGCGACATCGACATCGCGGTGTTCTCGCCCGAAATCGAGGACATGAGACTGATGGCACGGGTGCGCCTCGCGACCGACCTGCGACTCAGCCAGGGCCTGGAGCTCGAGCCGCACTTCTTTCCGGAGTGGGCGCTGCATGACCCGCCCGAGGGCAGCTTCGCCGAGCACGTCATTAAGACTGGCAAGCGCATCGTATGAGTCCGCGGACGGGCCGAGACGGGCGTCCGGAGCGGACTCGGTAGCCACCGCGTGCCCCGGTGTGCCGGTGGGGACGGTGAGGATGCGCCCGAAGGGCTGAGCCGGAGGGAGGCGAGGGGAGGTGGGCGGTGTGAAGACATGCACAGGGCTGCGCACCGTCCGGGATCGCCTGGGCCGTGTATGCCGGGCGCGCGGACTCCTGCTGCTCCCATGGGCCCTCGGGGGACTGCAGGGCTGCTCGCGGCCGGAGGGCGACGCGGAAGCCGTCACATTCCTGTACTCTCTGGAGGAATATGACAGCGCCGAGGGGGCCGTCAGCGGGCAGGTCCGGAACAGACTCGACGAGCAGGGCATCGAGTTCCGGGGGCTGTGGCTCGACCTGCGCCCTGCGGATGACGGGCCGCCTGAGCTGACCGCGGACATCGACGCCGACTGCAGGCCGGAGGAGGCGGAGGAGGTCTCGCGCGTGGTCGCCGAGGTGTGCCTGAAAGCGCTGCCGAGGCATGAGCAGGTCCAGGTGCGGGTGTTCCGGTGGTACGCGGGCGCCGGCGGGGGCTTCCCGCGCCTGGCCGGCACCTGGGTGTGGGACGGGGGCGGCCAGATCATCAGTCACACGCGCCCGAGGGACCTGGAGGAGTGATCGGGCCGGCGGTTCCGGGGATGACGGTGCGCCGGGCGAATGACAGGGCCGAGGAGAGCACGAATGGAACTTGACGAGAGGCAGATCGCGGTGCGAGACATGGATGACGAGCAGCTCCGGGGGGTGCTGGACGAGCATGGCGTGGGGCTGACCGTGAGTGAGGTGCGGCGCATCGCGGAGCTGATCGGGCGCGATCCCACGCTGGTGGAGCTGCACATCTTCAACGTGGAGTGGAGCGAGCACTGCTCCTACAAGTCCTCCAGGGCCTCGCTGAGGCTGCTGCCCACCGAGGCCCCCAACGTCATGCTGGGCCCGCAGGAGGACGCCGGAATCGTGTTCTTCACCGAGCACGAGGGGCGCGACTGGGGGATCGTCATCGCCCATGAGAGCCACAACCACCCCTCGCAGATCCTCCCCAACGAGGGCGCAGCCACGGGCATCGGCGGCATCGTGCGGGACGTGGACTGCATGGGCGCGCGGGTGTTCGGGACCGCCGATCCGCTGCGCTTCGGGGAGCCGGATGGCGAGCACGCCGACCGCACCCGCTGGATCGTCCGGGGCGTGGTGGACGGCATCTGGCAGTACGGGAACGCCCTGGGCGTGCCGAACCTGGCCGGCGACATCTACTTCGACGAGACCTTCGACGACAACTGCCTGGTGAATGTGGTGGCCGTGGGGCTGGTCGCCGAGGACGAGATCATCCACTCGGCCGTGCCCCCACAGGCCCATGACGAGCAGTACGTCCTGCTGCTGGTGGGCAAGCCCACTGACGACTCGGGCTTCGGCGGCTCAGCCTTCGCCTCCAAGATCCTCGACGAGGAGGAGCAGGCGGAGGACCGCGGGGCCGTCCAGGTGCCCGACCCCTTCCTCAAGAACGTGCTGGCCATGCGGAAGGCCAACGAGGCGGTGAGGGAGCGGGCGAGGGAGCGAGGGATCACCATCGGCATGAAGGACATCGGCGGCGGCGGCCTGGCCTGCGGCAGCTCAGAGATCACTGCCGCCGGCGACGGCTTCGGCGTGGACATCGATCTGGAGCAGGTGCACGTGGGTCTGGAGGGGCTGCTGCCGGAGACGATCATGTGTGCTGAGACCCAGGAGCGCTACGTGCTGGCCGTCCCGGCGGACTTCGTTGACGAGGTGCTGGAGATCTACAACGCCGACTGGGACCTGCCAAACGTCTACGAGGGCGCCTGCGCGAGGGTCATCGGCCGCGTGACGGAGGACGGGATGTACACGGTCCGCTTCGGCGACGCCATCGTCACCCAGGCGCCGGTGGAGGTCATCACCAGCGGCATCTCCTACGACCGCGAGGAACAGCCGCAGGAGTGGACGGAGGAGGAGCCGCAGTTCGACCAGCCGGCGGATCTGGGCGAGGCGCTGCTGACCGTGCTCGGGAGCAGGAACGTGTGCTCGCGCGAGTATGTCTATCGCGCCTACGACGTGGAGGTGCAGGGCAACGCGGTGTTGCGCCCCGGCGAGGCCGGGGCCGGGGTCTGCCGGCCGCTGGAGGGCTGCGACGCCGCCGTGGCGCTGTCGGTGGACGGCAATCCCAGATACGGGCGGATCGACCCCTACTGGGGGGGCGCCAATGCCGTGGCGGAGGCCATGCGCAACGTGGCGGCGGTCGGGGCGGTTCCTCAGGCGCTGACGGACTGCCTCAACTTCGGCAACCCCGAAAAGCCGGAGCAGTTCTGGCAGTTCCGCCAGGGCGTGCGGGGCGTGGCCGACGCGGCCGCGAATCTGTGGCTCAAGGGCCACGAGGGCACGCCGGTGCCGGTTATCTCCGGGAACGTGAGCTTCTACAACGAGTCGGCCACGGGAAGCTCCGTGGCGCCCTCCCCGATCATCGCCTGCCTGGGAGTGATGGACGACTACTCGAAGGCCGCCACCGCCCAGCTCAAGCGGCCGGGAGACGCCATCTACCTGCTGGGAGCGCGGGAGGACGAGCTGGGCGGCTCGGCCTACTACGACGCGCTGGGGCTGGGCCTGGGCGCCACCGTCCCGCGGGTGGACTGGGCGGGCGAGCGCGCCCGCATCTACGCCGTCACCGACGCCATCGATGACGGCCTGGTGGCGGCCTGCCAGGACATCTCCGACGGGGGCCTCGCGGTGGCGCTGGCCGAGATGATCATGGGCCCCTCCGGGCGCGGGAACATGGGGGCGGATGCGGACATCGCGCCGGCGCTGAATGGCCTGCGGCCGGACAGAGCGCTGTTCACCGAGTCCAGCGGCTTCGTGGTGGAGGTGCGCGCGGGCGAAGAGGAGCGTTTTGAGGCGCTGTGCGCCGACCGCGGCGTGGAGCCGATCTGGCTGGGCGAGGCCAACGACGGCGCTGAGCTGAAGATCGGCTGCGGTGGCGAGGACCTGATGAGGCTCTCGGCGGAGAGAATGGCCGAGGAGTGGACGAGCGGCCTGGCGCGGCTGCTGCAGTGACGCAGGAGGTGTCGGGATGGAATTCGAGATTCCGGAGACGATGATGGCGCTGCGCCTCACCGGCGTGGGCATGGAGAGCGTGCAGCTCCAGGAGGTGGAGGTGCCGCGGCCGGATCCGGATCAGGTGCTGTGCCGGGTGGAGTGCGCGGCGGCCTGCGCCTCGGACAACAAGATCATCGATCAGGGCTCCGAGCACTCCCTGATGCACGGGTGGGACCCGGCGAAGTACCCGGTGATCCTGGGCCATGAGGGGTGCGTGAGGGCCGTCGAGGTGGGGCGCAACTGGGAGGACAAGATCACCGTCGGCCAGCGCTACGCGGTGCAGCCGGCGGTTCCCTCGGCGCCGTCGCGGCATCGCGACCGCTATGAGAACGAGGGCCGTGGGATCCGCAAGATCGCCGTCGGCTACACGCTGCCGGGGCTGTTCGCCGAGTACGTCATCGTGGATCCCGAGGTGGTGGGCTGCTCCTGCCTGGTGCCGGTGCCGGATGAGGCGGTCCCGGACTTCGGCTGCGCCCTCTCAGAGCCCATCTCCTGCGTGGTAGCGGCCCAGCAGCACACCACGCACGTGGTGAAGGCCTCCCCGGACACGCCCCGGCGGGCGCACCTGGGGCTGCTGCCGGGGGGGACGACGCTGGTGCTGGGCGCGGGGCCGATGGGCCTGTGGCACGTCGAGATCGCCATGAGCTACGAGCCGGCGAACATCATCGTCTCCGAGCCCAACGACGCCCGGCGGGAGACGGCGCGCCGGTTCTTCGCCAGGCGGGCGCGCGAGTCGGGCATCAATCTGGTGCTGACCACGCCCCCGGAGCTGGAGTACGTCATCGACGACGTCACCGGCGGCGCGGGCGTGGACGACTGCATCGTGGCCCTGGGAATCAGGCAGGTGCAGGAGAGGTCCTTCGACTACCTGGCGCCGGGCGGGGTGACGAACCTGTTCGGGGGCGTGAAGGCCGATGACAGGATGATTGAGGTTGACGCCCGGCGCATCCACTACGAGTCCATCTCCGTGGTGGGCTCGTCGGGCAGCGATCCGTCGGACATCGCCGAGGTGCTGGAGATGCTGGCGTCAGGGCAGATCCAGCCGGGTCCGAACGTGGCGGCAGTGGGCGGCCTGGACGCCGCCCGGGACCTCATCGAGGCCGTCCGGGCGCAGCGCCTCGACGGCAAGGGCATCATCTACCCGCACCTGCGCCGGGAGCTGCAGGAGGTGGATGGCTGGTCGGCCGAGCAGGAGGCGGAGGTGGTTGCGGGCGCGTAGACGTGGTGGGCCGACCTGGGGCGACTGCTTTGCAGTCGCGCCTCGTGCGGCCCCTCCACACGGCTCGCGGATGACGGCCGGTCTCCTGCCCTTGGGCATGGGAGATCTGTCGCGGCCTGGCGATCTGTGCGG
>JAYENL010000003.1:42422-51687 GCA_034722055.1 Armatimonadota bacterium | reverse complement strand
CGGATCTACAGCACCGGCCCTTGATGGATTGAGGACTTCGCGATCACGTGCTCGCTCGTCCGACCGGCACTGCCTTCTATCCGATTCCTGTTCGTCGAGTCGCGGCTGTCGCTCCACGCTTCCTTCAAACGACACCTCGCGATGTCGCCCCTGCGCTTCGCTCACCCTTCGCCTCCATCTGGCTGGGTAGAGGACTTGCACCTCCCGACTGTCGAACATGCCCGGCACACACGACGACTGAGCGGGCCTCCGGCCCGCCCCGCCCAAGGCGCCGGGGCCACAGGGGCAGCGGCTCGATGACAGCGGCCGACCGGGTGAGATCGCCTGCGATCTCCGGAAGCCCGCCCGCCCGTGCGGCACGAGGGCATCAACGGACGAGAACGACCCGCACCGCGCAGGCGCGTGCCCTACAGCGACGTGCGTCGGGCTGGACCCTCAGCGGCGCATTCAGCGAGGGTGGGAAGCCGGCGCCCTCGCCGGCTTCTGCCGCGCAGCGCCACTCACCTCGCACAGCTTCACCGAATCCCCAACCGGTCACGGCGTGCGGGCGAGGGCCCCGCATCCCGGCAAAAGCTGTTACTATAGCTGTCCGGAAGGGCCACGGTATTATGTGTGTCCAGGTGGCTCACCGGAAGTAATCCTCCGGAATCCGCCCTGTGGTGACCGAGATCTGCATCTGGCGGTCGCCGCGCTGGACGAGCATAGTGAGAGTGTCCCCGATGTCATGCTTGAAGATGGCCTCGCGCAGCTCCTCACCGTTCTTGATCTGCTGACCGTCAATCTGAAGGATGACGTCGCCCTGCTGCAGCCCCGCCGTGGCGGCCGGACCGTCCGGGACGACGCCCAGGACCAGCACGCCCTGGTCGGTGCTCAGGCCCAGATACCGGGCCAGGCCGGGGCTGTTGGGTCTGGTCTCGATGCCCACCCACGGGCCGCGCTCGAGGAGGAACTGCACGATCTCCTTGACCTCGTTGATGGGGACAGCGAAGCCGATGCCCAGGGAGGTCCCGGTGGGGCTGTAGATCATGGAGTTGATGCCGATGACCTCGCCGGCGAGGTTGACCAGCGGCCCGCCGGAGTTGCCCTGATTGATGGCTGCGTCGGTCTGGATCATGTTCCGCGACGGCCCCTGCGGCCCCAGCGACCGCTCGCCCTTGGCGCTGACTACGCCGACGGTCACGGTGTGGTCGAAGGCAAAGGGATGGCCGATCGCCACCACCCACTCGCCGATCGCCAGCTCGTCCGAGTCGCCGAGGACGGCCGTTTGCAGCCTCGGGTGCTGCCCCTCAAGCTCCAGTATCGCCACGTCGGAGGCCGGGTCTGCCCCCAGCAGCGTGCCTGAGAGCTTGTGCCCCTCCCGGGTCTGCACCTGTATCCGCTCAGCCCTGCCCACGACGTGGGAGTTGGTGAGCACGAGCGTGCGGCCGTTGTAATCGAACAGGAAGCCGCTGCCGAGGCCCTGCCGCACCCGTGGCTGACCACCACCGAAGAAGAACTCGAAGGCGTTCGAGGGCTCCTCGACGGTCGTCGCCACGATCTTCACGACAGCCGGATCAGCCTTTGCCACAGCATTGACGATGGCGTCCTCCTCAGTCACCACCCGCACGGCTGGCCGCTGCGCGAACTGCCGGCCCGTGCGCTCAGGAGCCTGCGGGACCTCGCCGGGCTGCTGCGACTGCATGTAGTACCAGGCGCCACCGACTCCGCCTGCGACCCCCACTATCAGCGAAAGCACCACCGCCGCTACGACCGTTCCGGTTCCGCCTCGCATCGCGACCCCTCACTCCAGCTCCTGCAGCACTCGGGCCATCTCGATGGCCGCCATCCCGGCCTCAAAGCCCCGGTTGGTCAGCCGCGTGCCGGCGCGCTCGATGGCCTGCTCGATGGTCTCGGTGGTGATGACGCCGAAGATGATGGGCACCCCCGTGTCCGCGGACGCGGTGGACACGCCCCGGGCGACCTGCCCCGCCACGTAGTCGAAGTGTGACGTCGCCCCGCGGATGACCGCGCCGAGCGTCACCACCGCATCGTACTTCCCGCTGGCAGCCATCCTCCTGGCGGCCAGAGGGATCTCGAAGGAGCCCGGCACGTAGACCAGCTCAGTGTCCTCGTCAGCCACCCCGTTGCGCTTCAGCGCATCCAGGCAGCCCTCCACCAGCCTCCGGGTGATGAAGTCGTTGAAGCGCGAGGCCACAAGGCCGACCTTGAGCCCGCTGCCATCGATCTGTCCCTCACGAATCCTCATCATCGCCACCTCCGTGGCTCGCGGCCGCCTCCTCGGCCTGCTCCTGGCTGTCCCGCCGCACGAGGTGGCCGAGCTTGTCGCGCTTTGTGCACAGGTAGTCCTCGTAGTAGCCTCCCCGCGGCGCCTCCAGGGGCACCCGGCCCACGACCTCCAGCCCGTAAGCCTCCATGGCTCTGAACTTGCTGGGGTTATTGCTCATCAGCCGCATCTTGGTAACCCCCAGATCGCGAAGCACCTGCGCGCCGATGCCGTAGTCCCGCCGGTCGGCCGGGAAGCCCAGGGCCTCATTCGCCTCCACGGTGTCCATGCCGCGATCCTGGAGGTGGTAGGCGCGTATCTTGTTGACCAGCCCGATGCCGCGGCCCTCATGGCTGGCGATGTAGAGGACCACGCCGGGAGGCTTCTCGCCGATGCGCTGCAGCGCGGAGTGAAGCTGCCAGCCGCAGTCGCACTTGAGCGAGCCGAGGATGTCGCCCGTGACGCAGCCGGAGTGCACGCGCACCAGCGGTGCTTCCACCGCGTCCAGCGCCCCGCTGACCACTGCCACGTAGTCGTGATTGTCAACCGCCGAGGTGTAGATTACGGCCCGGAAGTCCCCCCAGATGGTGGGGAGGGCCGCCTCCGCCTCCCGCGTGATGAGCTCCTCAGTCTGTGAGCGGTAGCGGATGAGGTCGGCGATGGTGGTGACCGCCAGGCCTCTCTCCTCACCCAGCTCCAGCAGCTCCTCGGTGCTGGCCGCCGACCCGTCCTCCCGCAGGATCTGCGCGGTGACGCCTGCGGGCGTGAGGCCCGCCAGCCGCGCCAGGTCCACGGCCGCCTCGGTATGCCCCACGCGCTTGAGGACGCCGCCCTCCGCCGCGCGGATGGGGAAGACGTGGCCGGGGCGGACCAGGTACTCCGGCCGGGTCTCGGGGTCGATGAGCGTCTGGATGGTGAGGGCGCGGTCGCGGGCGGTGTCGCCGGTCTCCATCCCCCAGCGGGCGTCAACGGACACCGCGAAGGCCGTCTTGCCGCCGCCCCAGCCGTTCGGCGACATCGGCGTGAGGCCCAGCTTGTCCACCCGCTCGGGCGTGAGTGCCACGCACATCGTCCCCCTGGCGATGCGCATCATCTCGTTGATGGAGTCGCTCTCGGCGAACTCCGCGGCCATCACCAGGTCGCCGGTGCTCGTCTCAGTCTCGTCATCGACGACGATGAGCATCTCGCCGCGCCTGATGCGATCGATTGCCTCCTTCGTTGTCACGAGTGCCATGATTCATCGCGCCGCCTTCAAATGAAGCCGTGCTCGGCCAGGAAGTCGGTGGAGATATCCGCCTCCGGCTCCCCGCCTGTCAGTCGCTCCACGTACTTCGCCAGGATGTCCGTCTCGATGTTCACCCGCTGCCCCGGCCCGGCGGTCCCCAGGGTCGTGTTGGCCAGCGTGTACGGGATGATGGCGACCTCAAAGGTGACTCCGGCCACCTCCGTGACCGTCAGGCTGATGCCGTCAACCGCGACGGAGCCCTTCTCCACCACGTAGCGGGCGTGCTCCGGTGGGACCTCGATCGAGAACCAGGCAGTGGTCCCCTCATCCCTGCGAGCCGCGATCCGTCCCACGCAGTCCACGTGGCCCTGGACGAAGTGCCCCCCGAGCCGGTCGCCCACGGACAGGGCTCGCTCCAGGTTCACCCCCGCGCCCACGCTCAGCTCTCCAAGGGTGGTGCGGGCCAGCGTCTCCGCGCCGGCATGGCAGGTGAAGCCGTCATCCCCGGGCGCCTCCACCGTCAGGCAGGCCCCGTTGATGGCGACGCTCTCCCCCACCTCGGTCTGAGGCCCGATCTGCGGCGCCTGGATCTGCAGGTCGGCGCCGCCACCCGACGGGCGCACCCGCCGGATCGCCCCGACCTCCTGGATCAGCCCCGTGAACATGTCAGCTCCGACTCCGGCGTCAGATAGCCCTCCACCAGCAGGTCGCGACCGACGCGCCTCACGCTGACGTCGCGCAACTCCAGCGCCTCCCCAACGCGCTCAACGCCCATGCCACGCACAGCCCCGACGGCACCCTCGCCGCCGATGATGATGGGGGCGTAGAAGAACGCCACCTTGTCCACGACGCCGGCGGACAGCGCCTCCCAGGCCAGCCTCCCGCCCCCCTCGACGAGCACGCTCAGGACGCCCCGGTCGCCCAACTCATCCATGAGCTCGCGCAGGTCCACGCAGCCGCCACCGGCCTCCGAGAGAGCCAGGACCTCGGCCCCGGCCTCCTCCAGCGCCGCGACCTTCGACTCTGGAGCGTTTCGGCTCGCCGCGATCAGGCAGCCGGCCTCGCTCTGCTGCCTCACGACGCGCGCGGCGGGATCGGTGTCCGCTGCGCTGTCGCAGATGACCCGCAGCGCGTCGCGGCCCTCCACCAGGCGCGTGGTCAGGGCGGGATCGTCGATCGCCACCGTTCCCGCCCCCACCATGACGGCGTCCGCCCGGTCGCGCATCTGATGCACCAGGCGCCGGGACTGCTCGCAGGTGATCCATCGCGAGTCCCCGGTGCGGGTCGCGATCTTCCCGTCGAGGCTCATGGCCAGCTTGAGAGTCACCAGCGGCCGACCGGTCCGCCGGTGGCGGATATACCCCTGCAGCATCCTTTCGGCCTGGCGCTGGAGAAGCCCGGCGTGGACCTCAATCCCCGCGCGCTCCAGGACCGCGTGCCCCCCGCCCGGGCAGCGTTGGTCGGGGTCGGGCACAGCGTAGAAGACCCGCGCCACCCCGGCCTCCACGATGGCGTCGGTGCACGGTGGCGTCCGACCGTGGTGGCAGCAGGGCTCGAGAGTCACGTAGAGGTCCGCGTTCCGCGCGGCCTCGCCGGCCTTGCCGAGCGCGATGCGCTCGGCGTGCGGCTCTCCGGCACGCCGGTGGTATCCCTCGCCGACGATGACCCCCTCTCGCACCACCACGGCACCAACCGCCGGGTTCGGCGAGGTCCGCCCCAGGCCGCGCTCGGCCAGCTCCAGAGCTCGCCGCATGAACCGCTCGCTCATGGCCGCGGCACCTGGTGTTCCTGGCGCTGCGTCAGCCGGCGCAGGTAGTTGCTCAGCCGGCGGTAGCTTTCCGCACGCCGCCTCCCGTAGTTCCTCCGCAGCAGCGCCAGGTCCCACAGCGCCAGCACCATGGCCACCAGGGCCAGCGCCAGGCAGATACCCCAGTACGCGAAGGCCTGCTCGGGCGTTGAGAAGTCGATCTGCACACCGGCGGCGATCAGACCCAGCAGGACGATCAGATCCGCCGCCGAGGCGATGCGCAAATACAGCTGCCGCTGCGTGATGACGTGCCCGCCCCGGGCGTAGCGCCGCCACTCCCAGATGAGCCGTGCCAGCAATACCGCGGCGAGCAGGCCAAGAATCCCCGCGAACCACACAGCCATGAGCGCATCCTCCCGTGTGTCGGGATGATAGCACATGGCGCGCGCACGGGCAAGCTGAGGGCGTGGCCCCAACGACAATCGCCCTTCGGGCGATGGCAGGCTGGAAGCCCGCCCCACGAGGGTCTCTGAGCGGGCCGCAGGTACCCGCGTACGGCGCGGGCGGAGCTGCACCTGTGGGAAGATGCGCGCAAGCGCCTCCGGGCCCCCCTCGCCCGCGCGCCGCGTCGTACGGAGGTCGGGCGTGCCTACGCCCGACGCGGGCCCCAAGGCCCGCATTCGTGGGGGTCTCGCGTGTGGGCGCGCTTGTGGCGGCGCCGGCTGGCCTGGGCAGGCCAGCCCTCCGTACGACACGGCGCACCGCCACTGCCCCTTGACAGCGCCGGCCTCCCAAGGATGGAATACGTTCCTGACGCGCAGGCGCCCCCCACCCGCGCGTCGTGCCCACGCTACGGATGCGCACCACCTGTCACGCTGGTGGCAGGAGTCCGGCCCTGCGGTGGCGAATGCCGGGCCTCTGAGGAGAGACATGACTGCACAAAGGCTTCACGTTAGCAGCGAGGATGGGCCTGCCGTCCTCAGCGGCGTTCCGGCGCCGCTGCGGGGCGTGGGGCGGGCGCACAGCCTCGCCCAGGTCCTGGACATCGCGCTCTCGGAGGCCGGGTTGCGGCTGGGCTATGACGCCCTCATGGGCCTCACCGGCCTGGCGTTCCGCACTCCGCCGTGGCCGGAGGGCCCCGGCCTCTCGGCCGAGGAGACCGCGGCGGCGGTGGCGGCCCTGGACGCCGCCATTGCCGGCGATGTGCGGCTGCACCAGGTCGGGCCGGCCGAGGACGCCATGCGGCTTGCCCAGGAGGCCATCGACGCCGGCGTGCCCTGTCCCGCACTCGGCTGGGGCTCGGTCAAGGAGAGCTGGAGCATCATCTGCGGCTATGACGCCGCCAAGCAGCGGCTGCTGGGCCACTGCCTGCTCGACGCCCCCCGGGAGCGGTATGAGGCCTGGCCGCCGACCGCGGAGCTGATGATCGCCCTGCCCGGCTCTCCCTCAGCGGGCGGCCGCGAGGTCCTGACCGGCGCGGTGCAGGCCGCCCATCGCCGGTGGGATGACAGCGGCCGGGCGCGCTACCGGGCGTGGATCGCCGCAGTCCAGGATTCGGATGCCCCTCCGGGCCCGGAGCACGAGGTGGCCGTGGAGCTGCTGGCGGACGCCCGCACCGCCTCCGCGGGCTTCCTGGAACGCCTCGCGGAGCTGGAAGAGCCCATCCCGCAAAGCTGGCTGCGCCGGGCGGCCGAGCTGCATCGGCGGGTAGTGGAGGGCCTGGAGGCGCGGGGCGCCACACACTCCCCGGAGGTGCTGGCCGCGCTGGAGACCGTGGGCGGCCGCGATGCGTGGGCCGAGCAGTTGCGGAGCCTGCTGCGGCTCGAAGAGCGGGCCTTCGAGGCTCTGCGCCTGTCTGCGGTGGCCGACTACCCTCCCGAGGAGGCCGACCTGCTCTGAGCATGGAGGTGCGCGGGGGCCGGCGCCGAAACATCCGCTGTCGAGCACTGCGCAGCCTTCGCCGATCCGGGAGGGACGGCTCATGCGTGTCCGGTTGCCGGTCATCCTCATCTGCGTCGTCGGGTTGGTGTCAGTCGCCACCGCGTGCGATGAGTTCAGGGAGTTCCCCGAGTTCCGGTACACCTCGGCTCTGCCGGGAGGCGGGTGGGGAGTGACCCCTGACGGCATCCCCGGCTTCGACGGCGCCATGCAGATCACCGTGCCGGTCGCCTACACGCCTCACCGCGGCCTCATCGTCGGCGGATCCTCGGCAAGCTACGATGCCACCCCCGTGCTGAGCACCGGCGGCGGTGACGCCAACGGCACGGCGGTAATCGGCCTGGGGTTCGGCAAGTCCGGCCACGGCCTCTACTTCGCCGAGATGCCGACGAGCCGTGACTACGAGCCCGCCCAGAACGTCCAGCAGCAGATTCTGCCGGAGGGCCGCAGACAGCCGGCAGTGGCTGTGGGGCTCCAGGACATCTTCGAGAACCGCAGCCGCTACCTCGGGGCGCCAAAGGATCTGCACAACACGGACTCCCCCTACGTGGTCGCCACGCGGCAGTTCAGGGCCGCTGAGCGCCCGCTGTATGTCACCCTGGGCCTGGGATGGGGACGCTTCAACTCCACTGCCATCGGCGGTGTCTCCTGGCGGGCGTCGGAGAAGCTCACGGTCATGGCCGAGTACGACGGCTTCAACCCCAACGCGGGCCTGGCCTACGACCTCTCGGATGTCATCGCCGAGGACACCATCCTCTTCGGCGCCCTGGTGGACCTCAATCGCGCCGTCATCGGCCTGCACTACGTGTACAAGGACCTGCCGCTGTAGGAGGCGCCCGTGCCGGCCAGGATCACCGTCCTCGGGAACATCAACATCGACTTCGTGATGCGCTGCGAGCGCATGCCCCGCCCCGGCGAGACGCTCATGGGCAGCGACCTGAAGCTGGTGCCGGGCGGCAAGTGCGCCAACCAGGCCGTGACGGCCGCCCGCGTGGGGGCCGAGGTCACGGTCATCGGGCGCGTGGGCGAGGACCTCTTCGGGCCCCAGCTTCGGGAGAACCTCCAGCGTGAGGGCATCCACACTCAGTTCATCACCACCGATCGCGACACGCACACCGGCTCGGCCTTCATCGCTCTGTCGCCGAGCGGCGAGAACGCCATCCTCTCCTGCATGGGCGCGAACCTGCAGGTCAGCCCGGAGCAGGTGGAGCGCTCGGCTGAGGCCATCGAGGCCGCCGACATGCTGCTGGTGCAGCTCGGCGTGCCGCTGGGGTCGGTGCTGCGCGGGATGGAGATCGCCCACCAGGCCGGCACGAGCGTGCTGTTCGACCCCACGCCGGTGCGGGGCGATCTCGACCCCATGTGGCCGCACACCACCGTGGCCTGTCCCAACGAGACGGAGGCGGAGGTGATCGTCGGCCAGCCGGTGCAGGACGATGAGGCAGTGGTCAGCGCCGCCCGCTGGCTGCGCGAGCGGGGCGTGGAGACGGCCGTCATCAAGCTGGGAGCGCGCGGGGCGATGGTCCTTGACGAGGACGGAGCGCGCATCGTTCGCGGCTACGTGGTGGATGTGGTGGACACCACCGGCGCGGGCGACGCCTTCGCAGGGGCGCTGGGAACGCGCCTGGCGGAGGGCGCGCCGGTGGAGGATGCGATCGCCTTCGCCAACGCTGCCGGGGCAATGGCCGCGGCGCGCTTCGGCGCCCAGCCGAGCCTCCCCACGCGTGCCGAGGTCGAGGCGCTCATGGCCGAGCAGGAGGAGGACGAGCGCGTCCTGCGGCTGTAGCGGCGGTGCTCGTAGCCCCATCTCCTCGGCGGGCGAGGGCGCCCGCCGCCCAGAGAGTGGTTTCGCTGCTCAACGGTGGCGGGGCGTCCTCAACGACCGCAGGCTGGAAGTAGCTTGCGGCTTGAAGATGGCAGCTTCCAACCTTGGGCCGACCTCGCGCCTATGGCGCTCGTGCGGCCCCTCCAACGACGCGAACGACCGCAGGCTGGAAGCCTGCGCCACAGATGGTGCCTTGTGGGCGCGGGGCCTCACATGCACATCCAATGCGACGTGGGATGAGCCGCCGGCAGTTGCACCGGCGGCTCG
>JAYENL010000003.1:0-42322 GCA_034722055.1 Armatimonadota bacterium | reverse complement strand
CCTCCAACGACGCGAACGACCGCAGGCTGGAAGCCTGCGCCACAGATGGTGCCTTGTGGGCGCGGGGCCTCACATGCACATCCAATGCGACGTGGGATGAGCCGCCGGCAGTTGCACCGGCGGCTCGTATTCGCCTCGACTGCCGCTGAGGTTACTCGCGCTCGTAGGGCTCCAACTTCTTCTCGATGGTGTGCTTGTGGAAGCGCGGGAAGCTGGTGAAACCCGGGTCCAGCTCGCAGGCCCGCCCCCTCAAGAGCGGCCTGCAGTAGGTCACGAACTCCTCGGTGATGTCGTTGCCCTCCTCGTTAATCCACTCCCGCGGCACTGCCTTGGACTCGCCGGCGACGCTCATCAGCGAGGTGGCGCCAACCTCCCACTCGTAGGGGTCGTCGTTCTCGCGCTCGATGGTGACCATGATGTCGGTCTGCCCCTCAACGGCCCACTCCACCGCAGCCTTCCCGACCGCATAGGCCTGGTCCAGGTCCACCTGGCTGGTGGTGGCGGCAAAGGATCGCTGCAGATTGCCCAGCTTGTCGTACCGCGCCCGAACCCCGATGGCCTCCTCCAGCACCTCGCCCAGCCACTGCGCCACGCCGCCGAGGCGGGAGTGACCGAACTCGTCCACCTTGTCGGACGTGGTCGCCCGCTCCTCGCCCTTGAAGGCGAAGCCCTCAGACGCCGCGACCACGCAGTAGCCGTATTGATCGTACTTCCTCTGCACGTCGTCGATGAGCTGCTGGCGAGTGACCTCCACCTCGGGCAGGTAGACCAGGTGCGGCGGCGCATCCGGCTCGGGACGTGCCGCGGCGGTGGCGCCGGTCAGCCAGCCCTCGTGCCGGCCCATGACCTCCACGACCTCCAGCGTGCCGAAGGCCTCGGCGTCACGGCCGACGTACTGGCAGCAGGTGGCGGCGTAGCGGGCAGCGGAGCCGAAGCCTGGGCAGGTGTCGGTGACCACGAGGTTGTTGTCGATGGTCTTGGGGATGCCGATGATGTGCATGTCCCAGTCGCTGCTCTTGGCCAGCTCAGACACGTTGTGGCAGCAGAGTTGGGAGTCATCGCCGCCGGTGTAGAAGAAGTAGCGCACGTTGTGGGCCTTGAAGACCTCCATGGCACGCTCCAGGTCCTCGTCGGTGGGCTTGAGCCGACAGGTGCCCAGGCCGGCGGAGGGCACAAGCCGCATCTCCTCCACCAGATCGGGGTCCTCGCGGAACAGGTCGCACAGGTCCTCGTTGAGCACGCCATCCATGCCGTGGAGCGCGCCGTAGAAGTGCTCGATCTCGTCAAGGTCCCAGGCCGCCTGGATGGCGCCGACCAGGCTGGCGTTGATGACGATCGTAGGACCACCGGACTGGCCGATGATCGCGTTACCGGTCAGAGGCATTGCATGGCCCTCCCTGCGTGAGTTGGTGACTCCATCTTCCGTGCGGCTGCGACGGAAGTATAGCATAGGGTCATGGCCCGGACAAGCGTAGTCCCCGCCCCCTGCGAGTGCTCGTAGCGCCCCACCGAGCGGGCCTTCAGCTTGCGATCATGGCGGAAACGCCGGAAGGCGGCGGTCCGCAGCGGCTGTCGTTACGCCAGCGCAAGCTCGCGTGGAGGGGCCGGACCACCGTCCGGCCCGCCGTCCTCGTCTCCATCCTTCGCGTAGGTCGGGCTTCCAGCCCGACCGCCGTCGCCGGGGGCCTGAAGCCCGGCGCCAACGGCCCGGCGGGTAATGTGCATGGCACCTCCCGTGGTCGCGTCCCTCCAGACGGCACGACAAACGGCCGGGCGGGCTGGGCAGCCCGCCCCTCCGTACGGCGTGACGGCAACGGCGTGGGGGCGAGGGCCCCGCACCACGGACGACACACACGGCAACGGCCGGCGGGCCTGAAGCCCCGCCGCTCCGGAGGGCAGCGGCTGCCGTTACGCGAGCGCAAGCTCGCGTGGAGGGGCCGGACCACCGTCCGGCCCGCCGTCGTCGTCTCCATCCTTCGCGTAGGTCGGGCTTCCAGCCCGACCGCCGTCGCCGGGGGCCTGAAGCCCGGCCGCTCCGGACGGCGGATGCACGACGACGCGGACGGATGCGCTCCACTCTGTAGCGCGGGCTTCCGCCCTGGGGCCGTATGCCCCCGGAGGGACCGTACGAGCGCCGGAGGCCCGAGGCCGGCCCACCACGCTACAGCGCCAGCTCCACCAGGTAGTTGTGCGTCTCTGCGGCGTTGGCGTTGACCTCCTCGAGCGTCTCCCCGCCCAGGCACTCCACCACGCAGTGGCCGTCGAAGCCGGCGTCGAAGAGCACCTCGAAGACGCCCTCGAAGTCCACCACGCCGGTGCCGGGCAGGATGCTCACGCCCTCCAGCTCGCCGAGGCTGTCCTTGATGCACATCGCCACCACGTGCTCGGCGCACACCCGCAGCTCGGTGACCGGGTCGAGGCCCTTGTAGTGCATGATGTTGCCCGGGTCGTAGTAGATCCCGAAGTTCTCGTGGTCGATGCGGTCCACGGCGTGGAGCAGGTCCGCGCCGGTGCAGGTGATGCCGCCGTGGGGCTTGAGCGCGAGCATGACGCCCTTCTCCTGCGCATAGTCACAGCAGGCCGCCATGGTGTCGTAGTAGAGGTCCTCGTTGGGGCCGCGGGCCGTGCCGCAGCTCAGCAGGTATCGTGCACCGAAGGCGGCGGCGCTGTCGATGAAGTCGCGCAGGCCCTGCTCGGCGGCGTCCTGCCCCTGATCGAGCGGGAAGCTGATGAGGCAGGTCGATGGCGCCAGGCCGGCGTCCTCGACCTCCTCCCGGCGCTCTTTCGCCACGCCCTCGGGCGTGTCAGGGCCGATGATCCACTCGCTCCCCATCCGCATCGTGCCGACCAGGCCATAGTTCGCAGCCGCGGTGCCCTCCAGGAACTCCTCCCAGGAGTAGTTGCTCCACGGCCGCGTGAAGCATCCGAACTGAACTGCCATGTGGTCTCATCCTCTCGTCATGCTCCGGGCATGCGCCCGGCGTGAACGTCCTCGAGTCGCTGCAGGACCTGCTCCGGCGAGGCGGTGCCGGTGGTGCCGATCTGCTGGATGGTGATGGAGGCCACGAGGTTGCCCACGATGGCCGCCTCGTCCAGGCTTGTCCCCCTGATGGCCAGGGTGGAGGCCATCCCGGCGGTGAAGCTGTCCCCCGCGCCCACGATGTCGATCTCGCCCTCCACCCGCACTGCCGGCACGTGAAAGGGCTGCGCCTCGTCAGTGACGACCACCACGCCCTGCCCGCCGACCGTTACGACAACCGTCCACGAATTCGTCTGCTCCAGCAGCCGCTCACCGGCCTGGCGGGCCTGTTCGAGAGTCGGCTCGCCATCCAACTCCACCCCGGCCGCGCGACAGGCCTCGGATGCGTTTGGCTTGATGATACAGTTGCGAAAGCGCGAGATGTCGCCGCGAGAATCGACCCAGATGCCGTCGGGGTACTCCTGGCCGATCTCGGCCAGCGCATCAACGACGCGCGGCGTGACTACGCCGAGTTCGGGATCATCCTCCTGGTCGGAGATGATGGTGATGGCCGCCTCACCTGCCAGCCACCGCACACGCTCGATGATCTCGTCCTCGATCTCTGTCGGGATGGGCCGCCGATTGCGGATGTCCAGGCGGTTCAGTTCGCGCAGGGAGCCGTCCTCCTCCCGCACCAGCGGCTTGGTGTACGTCGGCGTCATCATCTCACGAGCCGTAACGACACCGTCACTGTGGAGACCCAGTTCGTCCATCGCCTGGCGAAGCTCAAAGCCCTCGCCGTCGTCACCCGTGAAGCCGACGGCGAATACTCCGCGCATCTCAAGTCCCACAAGATTGCCTGCGACCGTCCCCGCGGCGCCCGGCTGCGGGCGCTTCTCGACCACCTGGTAGGCATCCAGGCCCGTCTCCAGCGATGGCTCGGTCAGCTCCGGATCGATGATGAGGTAGCGGTCGAGGAAGAAGTCGCCCACGACGGCGATGCGTGATCGCCGCCAGCGCGCGATGATCGTCTCCAGGCGATCCACCGAGAGGGCGTCGTACCCGACAGTCTCCATCTGCTCAGTCATCCTCCAGCCGATCCACGATCAGCCGCCACAGGCTGGGTATGGAGACCGCGTGATCGAGGTTGAAGTAGAAGCTCTCGCCACCGTCAGCCACCGTGCGCACCAGGATGGTCTTCCAGGGGCGGAAGTAGTAGTTCGGGTCGCCCTGCGCGGGCTGCTCGTGGTAGTTATCGGGCAGCTCCTTGAGGTCGAAGACCGCGGTGGTGAAGTCCGCGATGTGCCGAGCCTCCTGCACCGCCACGTTGCGGGCCATGGCCAGGGCCTTCAGGTAGACCTCCGGGCCCATGACCTGCGTGCCGAAGGTCAGGTAGGCGCCGCCCTCCAGGCCCTCGACGGAGCGCGCGAGGATCAGGAAGTCGGTGTAGCTGGCGGCGCCGAGGGCCGCGCCGTCGCAGTTGGGGTGCTCGTGGTGGATGTCCTGGCCGATGCTGACGTGGACGGTGGCGGGCACTCCAAGCCGATACGCGCCCGCCAGCAGGCTGATGTCCGCGTGCGGGTAGTCGCCGGTCGCTACCTCCCGGCCGATGGCCTCGCCGTAGCCGATGCCCTCCTCGGCCGCGACCCTGGCGATGTCATTGAGACGCCCGGTCTCCTCCCACAGCCCGAACTGGCCGGTGCTGATGTACTGCGCGACGGACTCGCAGGTGGCACCGATGAGCGCGAACTCGAAGTCGTGGATGGCCACCGCGCCGTTGCCGGCGATATGCGTGATGACGCCGCGCTCCATCAGATCACTCAGAAAGCGGGCCACGCCCCGGCGGATGACGTGGGCGCCGATGGCGAAGATGACCTGCGAGCCGCGCTCGCGCGCCGCCACGATGCGCTCCGCGAGCGTCGCAAGCTCGGGGTCCTCCACCTCTTCGGGCGCGTCATCCAGGTCCTGGAACAGCGACAGGTCGTAGCGGTGCTCGCGCTCGGACAGGGACTTCAGGCGCAGTCGGCTGCGGTCGAAGGTCTCGTATGGCATGTCCTCACTCCTCCGCGAAGAGCCAGGCCAGCAGGCGCTGGTGCTCGCGGAAGTCGGGGATGATCAGATCCGCGCCGGCCACGATCAGCCGATCGCGCTTCCACTCGTCGATGCCCTCCCGACGCTCCTCGTCCGTCGCCGCGCCCACCGCGATCCCTCCGACGTCGGCCACGTTCTGGATCTCCACGTAGCCGTCGCCGAAGCCCACCAGCTCCGGCCCGTGGAGGTCGTGCTCGTCGATGATCATCTCGATGACCATGGCCTTCGAGAAGCTCTCGTAGTCGTCCAGCGCGCCGTAGATGCCCTCGAAGTACTCTGTCACGCCCACGGCCTGTGCCTCGTCCAGCACGTAGGGCCGGTCGGTGCCGGAAGCGAGGTACATCTTCACGCCCCGCTCCCGCAGGGCCTGCAGGATCTCCAGCGAGCCCGGCACGCGCATCTGCTCGGGGTCGATCTCGCCGCTCTTGAGCCCCTCAACGCGGCCCTCGATCTGCTCCCAGAGCAGCTCCAGGTAGCGATGCTTGTACTCCAGGGGATCGCGCGGCTCGCCGCCGCGCTTGCGCACCTGCTCGGCCAGCTCGATCATCTGGTAGATGGTCTGCTTGCCCGTCAGCCGGTCCACGAACTCCCGCACCAGCGCGGAGAGCTCCTCCCGGGACTCGCCGGTGTCCAGCTCCTGGAGCACATCCACCATCATGGGCACCATCACGCCCTGCCAGCCCTGGCGGATCAGCGAGACGGTGCCATCGAAGTCGAAGAGGGCGTGGCGGATGCGACCGCGCTGGATGTCCTCGTTGATGACCTCGATGCAGGTGCCGGGGAGCAGCCGCCCGGGCGGCTGCTCCTCAACGCCACTGAGTCCCTCGTCGGACGCCTTGGCGTCCATCAGCCCAGGTCCATGTCGAAGTGGGAGTACTCGCTGGTGTCGAACCATTCGGTCTCGTAGGCCCAGGGCGCGCCGGCCTCCGAGTAGGTGATGTGCCTCTGGTAGCAGTCATCCAGCAGCTCGCCGATGCCGTTGATGCCGGTGAAGACCTTCTCGCCGCGCCGCTCGCGGGTGACGTGCTCGTCGGAGATGGTCCGCGGCGGGCCGCCGGACTCGTAGGCGCCGTTGACGGCCACGGTCATCGGCCGCGTCATGGCGATGGGGGCGTTGAGCTCATCGTCCTCGCCCAGCATGTAGCGGATGGCGTTGCGGAAGACCTCGTCGTGCTCCCGCCGCCCGTCGGGCTCGATAACGCGCTCGGAGCCGTCGGCGTACTCGATCTGCGTGGGGCCCTGGAAGTCCCAGTGCGCGGTGCCCCCGGTGCCCTCCACGCGGATGATGGGCCCGCGCGTCTCCCAGCCGGCCAGCGTCGTAACGTAGACGATGTGCACGCCGCCGAGCGTCTCAACCGCGATGGCGGAGGAGTCCTCGCCGGGGATGGGGTGGGCGCGATACAGCTCGCCGCGCACGCGCGCCGGGCTGTCGGCGTGGCCCCAGGTGGGGCTGGCCCAGTAGAGGGCGTTGAACATGTAGTGCGCCAGCGCGTTGTTGGTGGGCCCGTCCAGCACATAGCGGCCGTCGAGGACCATCTGGCCGGCCCAGGCATTGCGCGCGTAGTAGGCGTCGTCGCGGACCCACTCGGCCATGACCGTGATGCGCTCCACCTGGCCGAGTTCGCCGTCGCAGATGAGCGCTTTGAGCTCGCGGACGGTGTGCTTGGACTGGTTCTGGAAGCCCACGGCGCAGAAGCGCCCGGTCTCCTCGGAGGTGGCGATCATGGCGTCCACGTCCTGCACGGTGGCGGCCGGGGGCTTCTCCACCAGCACGTCGTAGCCGGCCTCCATGGCCGCGATGGAGGCCTCCGCGTGCGTGTGGATGGCGACGGGCAGGGCCACCAGGTCCACGCGCCCCTTCTCCTCCTCCAACATGCGGTCATAGTCGTTGTAGATGGTGATGCCCCGCTGCGTATACTCCTCGACGGCATCCGGGTATCTCTCGGGGCTGCGAATGACCACGCAGGTGAACTCGGCCAGGCCCTCCTCCACTATCTGCTCGATTGATCGCTTATGGCTGTTGGCGAAGTTGTTGACGCCGACCAGGCAGATGCCCACCGGCGGCGCCTTCTTCTCTGCTGACACGTGCATCGCTCCTCACGTGGGTGTGCCAAACGCGCGGCAGATAACGGCAGATAACAGCAGACAACGACAGAGACGGCGGACGGCAACCCTCGGACACCGCAAACGTTCTCGACGGCACTGCCTCAACGGCGGGCCGGACGGTGGTCCGGCCCCTCCATACGGCACGCCAATGGCCGGGCGGGAACAGATGCCCGCCCCTCCAAGCGCTGTCTTTCCGTGGCACGGACGTTCGCGTGCAGACCGCTTGCGGTCTAGCGAACTCCGCAACCTGGCTCGCTTGCGAGCCTCCGGACACTCCTGTCCGTGCGCCGTTTGTGATGCCCAAAGTGCTCCAGCATCCTGGGAGCCGGGCGCCCGAGCCACAAGGGCAACGACTGCACATCACGTTCGCACGCCGGGCGTCCACTCCTCGGGCGCGAAGTCGTAGTCGTAGTTCGGGTACACCTTCTGGATGACGTCCATGAGGTCCTCGCCGACGATCTCCCGGACGTGCGCATTGACGATGGTGATGCCCTCAGGCTGGTCCTCCTCCTCATCCCAGGTGGGGTCCACCCGCTCATCGCGCCACAGCACCGGGGACTCCAGCGCCAGCGGCTCCACGCAGTCGATGGCCTCCATGGCCCGCTCGGCGCCCTCCCGGATCAGCTCACAGGCCCGCTGCGGCGGCAGGGCCATCGCCGAGTGCTTGCTTGTCCCGTACTTCATCGGCACCGTCACGCAGCCGGGGACCGTCTCCTCCATCTCCCGGCACAGCCAGATGTCGCCGGCCGCGAAGATGAACGGCACGCCGTGGTAGCCCGCGATGAGGGCCTGCAGGCCGGTCTCCCCCACCTCCAGATCATTGATGGTCCACCTGCGGATGGCGCCGCTCATGGTGTGCGCCAGGCAGCCGCTGGGGGTGCTGGCCCTGGAGTGCGCGCCCACCGCACCGGTGGCGGCGCACCGGTCGCTGAGGAACGGCAGCCAGAAGGGGCGCTCCCGGCCGTGGTAGTAGAGCGCGCGGGGGTCGGCGATGTCGTAATCGATCGTCGATCCCGAGCCGTGGCCGTCATTCACGATGACCTCGTCGAAGCCGGCCGCCAGCAGGCCTTCGATGGCCGCGTTCACCTCTCCCGCCAGCAGGCGGCTCAGCCGCTGGCGCCGCAGGGCATTCGCCGGCCCGGTGTCGTCGCGGTTCTCCCACTGGCAGACGCCTGCCACGCCCTCCAGGTCGGTCATGATGTGCATGCGCATGGCTTCAAGCCTCCTCGAACCAGGGCTGCGCCCACGCCGGCGTCCAGTCCGGGTCATAGCCGTACTTAATGTCCAGCAGGTCCTTGAGCGTGTCCGCCTCGATCTCGAGGGTGTGGGCGTCGATAATCCGGCAGCCCTCCCGCGGCTCCTCGGGGTCGAAGACCGGCTCGTGGTGCTCCTCGCGGAAGAGCACCGGCGAGCCCGGCTCCAGCGGCTCAACCTCACCGATGCCCTGCATGGCTCGCTCCGCGCCCTCCTCGATGATCTCGCGGGCGCGCTGGGGCGTGCATGTGAGCGCCGAGAGCGTGCTGGTGCCGTACTTGACGGCGGCGCCCACACAGCCTGGAACGAGCTGCTGCATCTCCCGCACCGCCCACTCGTCGCCCGCACAGAAGACGTAGGGCACTCCATACTCGCCGGCCAGGAAGGCCTGCAGGCCGGTCTCGCCCACGCTGACGCCGTTGATCCAGTAGCCTCGCACGCCCGTGCCCATGGTGTGCGCCAGGTTGCCGTGCTCGGTGCCGGCCTTGGCGTGGGTGCCGACGCTGGCGATGGCGTCGCAGGTCTCGTCGAGACCGGTGCAGTAGTTGGGCCGCTCGGTGCCATGGAAGATCTTTATGCGGGGATCAACATGCTCCACGTCGATGGTCTGCCCTGCGCCATGCCCGTCGTTGACGATAACCTCCGTGGCGCCGCCGGCGAAGAGGCCTCGCGCGGCGGCGTTGACCTCCTCGGTCAGCCAGCGGGCGAATCGGCGTCGCGCCAGGGCGGTGGCGGCGTTATTACCCTCGTGGCGCGGGTCCCACTGCGTGACGCCGGCCACGCCCTCCAGGTCAGTGACGATGTAGACCTTCATCCTCGGACCTCCAGCGATGGGTCACGCTCATACGGCCACGGTAGCTTCCTTGTCACAGCGCGGAGTCCTTCAGCGCGGGGCACCGTAGCCCTGCCGCGACGGCAAGGGTGCGGCCTCAGATTGGGGCGTTCCGTGGCACGCACACTCCTGTGCGTGCGCCGTTCCGCGTGCGGTCACCACCGAATGACCACAATCGCGCGCGAGCGTAGTCGCGCCCCTCCAAGCGGCATGACGAACGACCGGGCGGGCAAGGAAGCCCGCCCCTCCGTACGACCTTACCTTTACCCACATCGTGGCGAGTGGCGATTCGCTGTCTGCCGTCCGGAGGGGCCGTCTGAGGCTCCAGCATCGTTCGCTGCAGCCGAAGCCGGCCCGGCCGTTGGCCGTCCAGGCCGCCGATTGCGTCACTTCGCCTGCAGCGGGCCGACTTCGCGCGCTCCTGAGGAGCGCCCTCAGGCGGCCCCTCCACGGCCAACAGCCCTCCGCATGAGACCGAAGGTCTTGAGGTCGCCGTGCGACCTCCGTGAGACTGCCATGCAGTCTCCGGTAAAGGTAAGCCGTACGACACGAGACAGACGGCCAAGAGGGATTGTGGGGAGGAGAGGCCTTGGGCCGTAGTTCGTTGCCGTTCGCTGATAGCTGATCGCTGGCGACTGTTAGCTGCCCTTCACCACCCCAGGCGCAGCTCCAGGTCGCGGAGGTCCTCGTGGAGGCGGCCGCTCTCCAGGGCCGCGATGTAGTGGTCGGGCAGCAGCGATCGCGACGTGGTATTCGCCACCGCCTGCAGCTCCATGGCGCGGATCTCGTCGGCGCGGGAGATGCCCGGCGGGATGTAATCCTCGACCGCGAAGACCAGGTCCTCCACCCTCACCTGCTCATGGCCCTCGCTGAAGGCCCGGCGCTGGGCGATGCGCACCAGCTCGCGCAGGTCGGCCCCGGAGTGGCCGCCCGTGCCCTCGGCGACCTCGCCGAGATCGCCGTCCTCGAAGTCCACGCCCAGGTTGCGGATGGTCACGCGCAGGATGGCGTCGCGGGCCTCTGCGTTGGGCAGCAGGAAGGGGATCTTCAGGTCGAAGCGCCCCGCCCGCATGGTGGCGTGGTCGATGAGGTCGGGGCGGTTGGTGGCGGCACCGAAGATGATGCGCCCCTGATGGGAATCGTCGGACAGGAAGTTGTTGAACATCCCGAAGACGCGCCGGGAGACGCCGGAGTCGCTGTCAGTGGTCACGCGCCGCCCGTAGCTCTGGTCGAACTCGTCGATGAAGACGAAGATGGGCGCCAGCGCCTCCAGGTAGTGGAACAGCTTCTCCAGGTTGGCCTCCGTGGAGCCCACGTACTTGGAGAAGATGTTGCGCAGCTCCACGAACGGGATGCCGATGTCCCGCGCGAAGCACTGCATGGTGAAGGTCTTGCCCGTTCCCGGCGGCCCCAGCAGCAGGATGCCCTTGGGCACCAGGCCGGTGCGGCCCTCGCGAAGGGCGCGCACGGTGTCCAGCAGCAGTTGCTTCTGCCTCTCCACGCCGGCCACGGCGTCGAGGCCGAAGGGGGACTCAGTGAACTCCACCAGTTCGCCGATCTCCGCCTCGATGGCGTCGCGCTTGTGTCGCCCGACCTCCGCGAGGTCCAGGGCCCGACCCTCGGCGTGGGCCGAGCGGATCATGGCGGCGATCTGCTGCAGCGTCATGCCGTTGGACGTCTGGGCCAGCACCTGCCGGGACAGCGCCAGGTCGTCGTCGTCGGAGGCGGGGGCGTCCGAGTCCTCGTCCAGCTCGAGGAGCTGGTTGATGTACTCCAACCGCTGCGGCTCGTCCGGCAGGGGCAGCTCCACCAGGGCGGTGCCCCCTCCGCGGGTGTAGAGGTCCTCGTGCACATCCGTGAGGGATTCGGCGATGAGCAGCACGAAGCTGTTGCGACGCATCAGCCGGGGGTCGGTGGACCAGGAGCGGACGGTGGCCAGCAGCCGCCGCTCCTCGGCGCTCATGAACCGCTCCTCCTGCGCCGGGAACACCTTGTCCACGAAGTCGATGATCAGCGCCACGCGGTCCCGGCTCATGAGGTACTCATGCAGCACCGGGATGGTCAGCTCCGGACGGTAGCTGTCGCGCATCGCCAGGGGCGGATCGCCACGGGCGGCGCGCACGTCCAGGAAGGCCTTGAACTGTTTCTCGTCCTCCGGCGTGGGCAGGCTGATGCCCGAGCCGATGTCGTAGAAGACAGTGCGCTTGCCGCCACAGAAGGCCCGGTGCAGGAACTCGGGCAGGGGGACGTAGCGCTCCCCGAAGGGCACCAGGTCGCGCACCCCGTGCAGCAGGAAGACCGAGGCGGCGCCGCTGGTGAAGGCGCCGCGCACGTCCTCGGCCCATGGCGGCAGTGGCAGCTTCTGAGCGGTCTCGGACATGCGGTTTCAGCCTACTGTTCCTGCTCGGCCTCTTCGGTCTGCTCAGCCTGCATCTCCCGCTCGATCTCCTCCATCTCCTCGTGGCTGGGCGGGCCGGTGACGTGCTCCCCCTCCCCCTCCTGGGCCACGGACTCCATGGTCCGCTCCGCCTCCTCGTCGGGGATGAGCCCGAGCTGGCGCTGGTATTCGACGTAGGCCAGCTCCGCCTGCTGGTCGGCCACGTCCAGCTCAAGCTCGGCCATCTGGCTCTCGAGCGTGTCCGAGGCCACCTCCTGGCGGGCCTTGGAGCGGGCGAGCTCCTCGTCGATGCGCTCCGTGACGCGCTCCAGCGTGTCGGAGGCGTCGCCCACCTCGAAGCTGGCCATGGTGGAGGCGATCTGCTTCTCCACCTCGGCCCGCTTGGCGCGGGAGAGCTGCCGCTTGGCCTCATCGATCTGCCTTTTGATGCGCTGCTCGTAGGCGGTGCGCTGGCGCATCATGTTCTGGGAGTTCTGGCGCGCCCGCTCAAGCTGCTCCTCCAGCTCCGCCAGCTCGCCCTTGGCGGTCTCCAGGGAGACGATGAGGCGCTTGGCGGCCTCCTTCTTCTCCGGGCCCATCTTCACGGCGGCCTCCACCCGTGGCTCCAGCTCGGCCACGGTCTGCCGCTTGCGCTCCGCCTCCATCTCCAGCAGCTTCTCGTGCTTGATGACCTCGGCGACCTGCGCGTTGAGTCTCGGGATCTGCGATCGCATGTCATCCATGTACTGCCGCAGGAGCATCTCCGGATGCTCCATGCCCCTCAGCAGCCAGCCGAACAGTGAGCGAAAGATCGCCTTGATGCGCGCCCACATGGACGTCACCTCCAGGTGTATCCGGGCGGTGCCCGGTGTGCGAACATGTCAGGCACTCTCGGTGTCGGTCTCGATCTGCGCTTCGCTGCCCATGACCTGCTCCAGGGCCGCGACGCCCGCGGCCAGCCGGGCGAGCTGGTGGGCGGGCAGATCTCCGCTCCGCCCCTCATCCCCCATCGCCAGCATCGCGACCCGCTCGGTCATGTCCTCGATGTCGGTCTGCAGCGCGCTCATGGTGACCTCGTAGCGACCGAGGCGCTCCTGCAGCGCCCGGCGGCGACGCAGGCGCGTCTGCAGCACCTGGATCGACCGCGCGATCTCTCGACGCGCCTGTGCGTCACGCGGGCTCGCCAGCGCCTGCCGCCGCCCGGCCAGGGCCTCCTCGATGTCCGCCGGCGGGATCGACTCCAGGCGGCGGGAGAGCGCCGCGGCCCGCCCCGCGATGGCATGCACGGCTCGCCGCAGGTCGGCCAGGCTCCGCCGCCCATCCTCCAGTACTCTCCGCGTGTCGCCGGGCAGCGCGCCGAGGGACTCCTGGGGGTCAGCCAGGGCCGCCTCGATGGCCTCGACTCTCCGCTGTATTGTAACCGGGAGCCGGAGTGCCGACCAGCGCACCTGGTAGATCACGAAGACCGCCAGCACCCAGAGGGGCACCAGCAATGCCCCGATGGTCGGCGACATGAAGAGAGCCACGCCGCCGACCGCTGCGCCGATGCCCAGTGACCAGGGATCGGTCAGCGCGCGCACCAGCAGCGCCTCCGGCGAGCACGAGCCGCGATGGCGCATGGCCCCTCCTTCGCGGCGGCGTCAGTCAGGCCGTCTCCACGTCCCTGCCCATGACCTCCTCGGCGGCGGCCACCGAGGCCTTGAGGCTGTCCATGCGCCGCCGCGGCTCCTCCACCGCCTCGTCAGCCGCCCACTCCTCGCCGCGCGCCAGGCCGCCGGCGCGATCCGCCAGATCCTCGATCTCCGTCTGCATGCCGCCGAGCGTGGAACGGTAGCGCTCCAGCCGCTCCATCAGCTCACTGCGCCGCGCCAGCCGCCGTTGCAGTGCCTCGATGGACTGCTGCAGCCGCCGGCGCGCCGCCTCCTCCTCCCCGGTCACCTCCAGGCGCTCCCGCAGCCCGTCGATCTCCGACTGCAGCTCCTCCGGGCGCTGCCGGGCGAGCCGGGCGTGCAGTGCGCCGGCGGCCAGTGCCAGCCGGGCGGCGGCCTCGCGCAGCTCCTCCGCCTCCTCCTCCAACCCCGCGAACAGCTCCCGCTGGCCGGGCTGCAGGCTGTCGATGGACTCCCGCAACCGCTCCACGGCCTCCTGCACGCCCGCCAGGTCGCGCTGGATGCTGGGCGGGAGGCCGCCGGTGTCGATGGTCGGCGGCGCCGCAGTCGGCCGGCGGCCGAGGGCGTAGCTGACCGCGAGCCACAGCACCACGCCCGCAGCGGCCAGCCATGGCGCCACCAGCAGCCCGGCCGCGACCGTCGCCGCCGCGATGACCAGCGACGCCGGATGCCGCGCCCCCCGAGCCACCGCGCTGAGTCCAGAGGCGCCGGATCGATCGGCCATGGAATCACCGCTCACGACCTCATCTGGTCCCTTGATACCTTTCTCCGCCCGAAATGCCCTCACCTGCAGGTCCAGGGCGTGGGCCGGCGAAGTTGGCGCCGACGCATACGTGATCACGCCGGGAAGGGACGATCGCGATGGGCGATCTTCAGGTGGGCGCAGCGCAGATCGACATCACGCCGGGGCTGGGCACCCGCATGTCCGGCTTTCTCTCCCCACGGCACGCGGAGGATGTCAGCTACCCGCTGCAGAGCAAGGCCGTCGTCTTCGATGACGGCGAGACGCAGGTGGCCTACGTGCAGAACGACCTGCTGCTGCTCGTGCGCGAGCAGTTCGACCGCGCCAAGGCCCGCGCGGAGGAGCTGACGGGCATCCCGGCCGGCAACATGATGATGAGCTGCACGCACACGCACTACGGCCCCGCGACCTACAGCATGTTCAGCCTCGACGACGAGGAGGAGTACATCGACTGGCTGGTGCAGCGCATCGGGGACGCCGTGAAGCTGGCTCACAACCGCCTGCGGCCGGCGGTCATCGGCCACACTTCCGGCTCCTGCCCGGAGGAGACGCATAACCGCCGGTGGTGGATGACGGACGGCTCGGTGCGTATGAACCCGCCGGTCGCCAGCGACGAGCTGATGCGCCCCGCCGGGCCGACGGACCCCGAGGTGGGGCTGCTGGTGGCCGAGACGCCGGACGGCGAGCCCATCGCGGCCATCGCCAACTACTCCCTGCACTACGTGGGCGGGGCGGCCAACACGCTGTCGGCGGACTACTTCGGCGCCTTCGGGGAGGCGCTGCAGCGGCTCGCCGGCGCCCAGTTCGTGGCCATCATGGCCAACGGCTGCTGCGGGGACATCAACAACATCGACCGCACCCAGCCGCCGCCGGGCAAGCCCCGGCCCTACCCCGACTACGATGTGGATCGGGTCGGCAACGCCCTCGCGGCGGAGTGCTGGAAGCGCTGGAGCCAGCTTCGCGGGCGGCAGGAGGAGGCCACCATGGCCTCCGCGGTCGCCACGCCGAAGTACCGCCGGCGGACCGCCGAGGAGGAGCAGCAGCGCGTGGTCGCGGGCGGCCAGCGGGCCGTGGAGCAGATCGGCGACAAGTGGTCCGACGGCGTGGAGGGCTACGCGCAGGAGCGCGAGCGCATCGACCAGTGGCCGCTGGAGATCGAGACCGTGGTGCAGGCGCTGCGCATCGGCGACCTGGGGATCGTGGGGCTGCCCGGCGAGTTCTTCGCCGAATACGGGCTGAGCATCAAGCGCCAGTCGCCCTTGGAGCGCACCATGACCATCGAGCTGGCGAACGACTGGATCGGCTACGTGCCCACCGACGAGGGCCTCGACCAGGGCGGCTACGAGACGTGGCTGTCCAGCATCTCGCGCGTCGCCAAGGGCAGCGAGGAGCTGTTCGTCACCACCGCGCTGGAGTGCCTGCGAGAGGTCGCCGACCGTCAGGAGGATTGACCGTGGCACAGCTTCGAGTCGGGGCCGGGTCGGTGGACATCACGCCGCTGCTGGGCGGGCTGATGAGCGGCAGCATGACGCAGCGCAGGTCGGAGGACGTGGGCTACCCGCTGCAGGCGAAGGCCCTGGTCTTCGATGAGGGCGATACGCAGGTGGCCTACGTGCAGAATGACCTGCTGTTCGTGACGCGGGAGCGCTTCGACCAGGCCAAGGCCCGCGCCGAGGAGCTGACCGGCATCCCGGCCGGCAACATCATGATGTCGGCCACGCACACGCACTACGGCCCGCCGGTGGCGCACCTTTTCATGCAGCCCGTGGATGAGGAGTACGCGCAGTGGGCCGTCCCGCGCATGGGGGACGCGGTGAAGCTGGCGCAGAACCGCCTGCAGCCGGCGGTCATCGGCCACACCAGCGGCTTCTGCCCCGAGGAGACCCACAACCGGCGGTGGTGGATGAGGGACGGGCAGGTGCGGATGAACCCGCCGCGGGGCGGCGACGAGCTTGTGCGACCGGCCGGGCCTACCGATCCGGAGGTGGGGCTGCTGGTGGCGGAGACGCCCGACGGCGAGCCCATCGCCGCCATCGCCAACTACTCGCTGCACTACGTGGGCGGGGGACGGCCGGGCGAGATCTCCGCGGACTACTTCGCGGCCTTCGCCGAGGCCCTGCAGCGGATGGCCGGAGGCGAGTTCGTGGCTATCATGGCCAACGGCTGCTGCGGCGACACGAACAACATCGACTTCACGAGGCCCGCCGAGCCGCCGCCCTCACCCCAGTACCATCGCGTGCGGGTGGGCAATGCCCTGGCGGCGGAGTGCTGGAAGGCCTGGAGGCAGCTCCGCGAGCGGCAGGCGGAGGAGGTCACCGTCGCGGCGGCGTCGGAGTATCCGATCTTCCGGCGCAGGACCCTGGCCGAGGAGCAGGAGCGGGTGGTGGCCGGCGGCGTCAATGCCATCGAGCAGGTCCACCAGTCCCGGCAGGAGCTCTATGCGCAGGAGCGCCAGGAGGTGGAGACGCTCCCCGTAGAGCAGGAGACGCAGGTGCAGGCCATGCGCATCGGCGACGTGGGCATGGTGGGCATCCCGGGGGAGACCTTCGTGGAGTACGGGCTGGCGATCAAGCGGAGCTCGCCCTTCGCGCGGACCATGACAGTGGAGCTGGCGAACGACTACCTGGGCTACCTGCCGACCGACCATGCCCTGGATCAGGGCGGGTATGAGACGTGGCTGGCGATCTCCGCCCGCGCCGCGAAGGGCACCGAGGAGACCATGGTGCAGGCGGCGCTGAGAGCCCTCCGGTCAGTACGGGAGTAGCCGCGGTGGAGCGCGCCCGCCGTTGTCGTCGCCCAGCCGTTTGGAGGGGCCGGCCTCTGTTCCGGCCCAGCCGTTGTCATTGTCTCCATCCTTCGCGTAGGTCGGGCTTCCGGAGATCGCAAGCGATCTCACCGACAACGCCAAATGGCGCACGCACCGAGACCAGAGGTCTCCAGTGTGCGTCCCACGGAACAACAACGGCAACGGCTGAGGACAAACGACTGGCGGGTCTGAAGACGCCGCCGCTCCGGACGGCGACGGCAGCGCGGGCCCATGTGCCATTGGCGTGCCGTTTGGAGGGGCCGGCCTCTGTTCCGGCCCAGCCGTTCGCCAGTCGAGGCGGGGGTGACCCTGAAGCGGCGCTCGCTGTGAGACGCGGACCGCTGCCGCGTCTGCCGTTTGTCGTTGTCCAGCCGTTTGGAGGGGAGGGACTACGTTCCCTCCCGGTTGTTCGCTGCCGTTGCACCCTGCCTATCCTCCGGCCCTGCACAGAATGTCGGGCTGGAAGCCCGACCTACGCGAAGGTTGGTACGCGGAGAGTGACGTGCGGAGGTTCAGACGAACGTCGCACGGGCAGGAGTGCCCGTGCCACGGACGACATACGGCAACGGCCTCGGCGCGGCACAGATCGGCGCCCTACAGACACAGCTTCGGGCGGCTCCGCGGGCTGCAGGGGATGATGCGTCCGCGGGCCGGGCGTCGTTAGAGCCGTTCAGAAGACGTCCTCGTCCAGCGGCAGCTCCACGGGCTCGCCGGTGTCGGCGGAGCGGTACATGGCCAGGGCCATCTCCAGGCTGTGACGGGCGCTCTGCGCGGTGATGAAGGGATCGCGGTCCTCGACGATGGCGTCCACCATGTCCTCGATCACCCACATGTGTTCCTCGTAGGACAGGTCCGCGGCGCCGGTCCCGCCGGCGGCCACCGTGTCGCGGCCGATCTGCAGGACCTCCTCGTCCTCGGGCCGCTCCTCGCGGAACTGCCAGGTGAGCATGACCTCGCCCTGGGTGATGGCGACGCCGTCCTCGCCGTTGACCTCGATGCGCGGCGGCTCGCCCGGCCACAGGGCGGTGGAGGCCTCGATGAGGCCCTCGGCGCCGCTCTCGAAGTACAGGAAGGCCTTCAGCGTGTCCTCAAGCTGCACCTGAGGGTGGGTGAGGTTGGTCATGCGGGCATCGACCACGCTGACAGGGCCCATCAGGTGGTGGAGCAGGTCGATGTAGTGGAAGGCATGCTGGATGGTCACTCCAGCGCCCTGCTCGCGCTTTGAGCGCCAGTCATCCATGAGGTAGTAGTCGGTGTCGCGGAACCACTTCATGTAGGCGTCGCCCTCCAGCAGGCGGCCGAACCGCCCCTGCTCGATGGCGCTGCTGATGGCGCGGATGGACTCCCGGAAGCGCACCTGCAGGCAGATGGCCAGCTTGCGGTCGTTGGCCTGGGCCGCCTGGATCATCCGGTCGGTCTTTGCCAGCGTCATCTCCGGGGGCTTCTCGACGATGACGTGCTTGCCCGCCTCAAGCGCCGGGACGGCGAACTGTGCGTGCATGGCGTTGGGGGTGAGGACGTTGATGACGTCGATGCGCTCATCCTCCAGCAGGGCCTCGAAGCTGCCGGCCTTCTCGCCGCCGTAGCTGGCGACGAACTCGTTGAGGCGATCCTCGTCGAGGTCGGTGGCGGCGACGACCTCCGCCTTGGGGGAGTTGGTGATGGCCGCGCCGTGGAACTGCGAGACGAGTCCGCAGCCCACGATTCCGAAGCCCATCGTGGTGTCCGGCATGTGGGTACCTCCTCAGCCTATTCGGGCAGCCCGGCCTCGGCCACCAGGCGGTTCCAGGCGGGCGAGGTGCAGAAGCCCTCGGCCGCCGGGACCCCGCAGTAGGAGCCGTAGACGATGGACTGCGCTCTGTGCACTTCGACGAAGTTGATCCTGTCGTGATCGGCCAGAAACTCCACCTGGCTCTCGTAGCAGCTCGCTGCCTCGATCTTCTGCTCCAGGTAGTCGGTGATGTTCACGTAGCGGTCCGGCACCATGGGGGTGCCGATGGGGCACATGTGGTAGATGGGCGGGACAGCGCTCATCTCCTGCAGCCCCCGCGGCCGCGCGTAGTTGGGGTTGGAGGCGGAGTAGCTCTCCGCGTACGGGAGCTGAGCGGCCAGCCAGTGGTGCTCGTGATAGTCGTACTGCGGCAGAGGGGGACCGGGGTGGAGGATGAGGCAGTCCGGGTCCACCTCACAGAGCACCTCGAATATCCGCTTGCGGGCCTCAATCTGCCAGTTGGGCTTGGGGAAATCGTGCTCGTTGATGTCCAGCCACCGCGTCTCCACGCCGATGATCCTCGTGGAGGCGTCGAACTCCGAGCGCGCGATCCGCTTGCGCTCCTCCTCGGGACGATCTGCCAGCCCGCCGCGGCTGCCGTTGGTGATACAGGCCACCACGCAGCGATGGCCGTCCTCCAGCAGCCGCATGAGGGTGCCGGCGATGTTGAGCTCGTCGTCCCGGTGTGCCATGAACGCCAGGTAGGTTGCCATAGATCGTGTCTCCCGCGGTCTCGCCGTCCGGACCGCCTGAGGCGTGATTGCCGAGCAATCGGGGCCACGCCGGCCCGCCGTCCTCTCCTGCAACCGCGAACCGGAGCCCCCGCCTCAGTCCGGAATCAGGAGGGCCTTGATGCCCTGCTGCTCCTCGAGGTCGTCGAAGACCTGCTCCCAGTTCTCCAGCGGCTCCCGATGAGTGATGAGCGCCTCGGCGTCCACCTTGCCCTTCTCGATCATGGAGATGGCCCGGTCCCAGCTCGTGTAGCTGGTGGAGATGTTGAAGTAGACGTCGATGCCTTTGAAGATGGCGTCATCCCAGGTGAATTCGATGCGGTCCTCGCCCGTCATGCCGATGACGCAGATGCGCCCCTTCTTGCGCACCAGCGCCACGGCCTGGTTGATCGCCGGCGCCGCCCCGGAGCACTCCACCACCAGGTCCGCACCGCGGCCGCCTGTCAGCTCCATGCACAGCTCCACCGGATCCTGCTCGGCGAGATTCACTACGTAGTCGATGCCGACCCGCTGGGCGGTGGGCAGGCGGAGGTCGGCGTCGGCGGGCGTGCCCACGATCAGCACCTCCCTGGCGCCGGCGGCCTTCGCCACCTGCGCGGCCAGCAGGCCGATGGGCCCCGGCCCCAGCACCACCACGAAATCCTCAGGCTCCACGGTGCCGCGCTCCCCCACGTCGTGGACGGTGTTGGCCAACGGCTCCACCAGCGCGCCCGCGTCGAAGCTCACCGACTCCGGCAGGGCGTGCAGCAGCTTACTCTCCATCACCAGGTACTTCGCGAAGGCCCCGTCGATTCCCCACCCCGGGGAGCGCTTGTGCTCGCAGATCTGCACGTGACCCTGGCGGCACAGCCAGCACTCTCCGCACGCCAGCGTGTGCGGCTCGGCCACCACGCGATCCCCAACCTCCCAGCCCTCCACGCCCTCGCCAAGCTCCGCGATGACGCCCGCGAACTCGTGGCCCAGGGTCACCGGGGGCCAGTAGGGGAAGGTGTCGTGGCGGATGTGCATGTCGGTGCCGCAGACCGCGGCGGCCCTCACCTCGATCTTCACCCATCCCGGCTCCGGCTCGGGCTCGGGCACCTCCCGCAGCTCGATGTTGCCTACGCCCTTCTCGACCTTCTGCAGTGCAAGCATATGTCACTCGCTCCGTTGCTGCGTGTTCTCAGGTGCGTCCTCTGCCCGGGCTGAGGTCATCCTGCGGCCACGTCCGCCAGGTCGCGGAAGTGCCACCTGTAGGCCGCGCCGACGAAGGCCCAAAGGTTGCCCGCCACAATCTCCCAGGCCTGGCCGAGCCACTTACCGAGCCCGTGCTGGGGCCTCATGCCGCCGGTGGGTACGGCCCGCGGCTGCTGCACGGGGGCCGCCGGGGCCGGCTCGGGCTCGTCGAGGTCCGAGAGCGCCCAGTCGTCCGCACCCGCCTCCTCGATGACCTCCTCGGCTGCCGCCGACGGCACCGGCTCCTCGGGCCTCAACTCCGGGTGCTGGCTCATCACGTCCGCGGCTCTGCTCCAGCCCTCGTCGCCGCCCCTGGCGACGAGCAGCCGGTCGCCCTCCGCAGTATCCCTCAGCAACTGCTCGATCTCAGCCCACGATACGGGCCCCAGGGTCTGCCCGCCCAGCCGGTAGTACCAGACGGCGTCCTCTCGGTTCATCCTGAATCAGCCCTCGCAGGCAAGGAACGGTGTACCATCGCGCGCTGTCACGGTGGGCACGCCGGGGGTAGCTTCGCCACTGCAGGTGTTGCGGCCTCCTGCACAGGCGGGCTGCCGCGGGCCATGCTCCCCGTGCCAGGCACCGTCTCAGCGGCAGAGGCCGTCCGCGAAGGTCGCCAGCGCCGCGGCGGCGTCCAGCATCTCCTGGACCGGGATCTGCTCGCGGTCGGAGTGCGCCACGCCCAGGTCGCCGGGGCCGAAGACCACCGTGGGGATCTCGAGTTGGTTGTTGTACATCCAGGCGTCGCACGAGGCGGTCATGGCCGAGACCTCCGGCTCCCTGCCCACCGCCTCCAGCGCCTCCTGCAGCGCCAGCACCAGGGGGTGATCCGGCGGGATGACGTTGGCATCGTGGCGGTAGGTGAACTCGATCTCGAAGTTCTCCTCTCGCGCCAGCCAGTCGTCGCCACAGTCCCGCACAGCCGCCTCCATCTCCTCCATGACCTGCTCCTTGGTGCGGTCGGGCAGCAGGCCCAGCACGCCCTTGAGCGTGGCGCGCCGCGGGGCCTGGGCCGGCCAGTCACCGGCCTCGAGCTGCCCGATGGTCAGGGGCATGGGGTTCTCGAACTGGTCGAAGAGCGGGTAGTGCCCGCGGGACTCGGCCAGGATACGATCGTGGTACTCGGTGAAGATCTCGATGACGTCCACGGCCTTGAGCAGCGCACTGACCGTGCCGCCGGGTGTGCCGGAGTGGCCGGCCTGGCCGTAGACGGTGGCGTCGAACCACACCGCGCCGCGCACCTGCGGCAGCAGCACCAGGTTCGTTGGCTCCAGGACCACGCAGGCGTCGGCGGTGTCGCCGTGACGGACCATCGCGACCGTCCCGTTGCCGCCGATCTCCTCCTCGATCACGAGGTGCGCGATGATGTCGCCGTCGAGCTGCACCCCCAGCTCATCCAGCAGCCTGAAGAGCAGCCAGACGGTGGTGACCTGGCCCTTGGCGTCGCAGGCGCCGCGGCCGTAGATGACGCCGTCGTCGATGCGTGCGTCGAAGGGGTCCAGGTGGCCGGACGATGGCGGCACGACGTCCAGGTGGGTGTTGAGGATCACGCACTTCCCGCCGCCGGAGCCCCGCTTTACCGCGCGGACGTTGGGCCGGTCGCCATACTCGGTGACCACGGGATAGGAGTAGTCCGGGTCATCCTTGATGGCCTCGGTGACCTCCACGAACTGGACCTCATCGGCGACCTCGCCCATGCGCTCGTGGACGCGGCGCATCACCGGGCCCTCATTCCCGGAGGTGGACTCGAAGCTGATCAGCTCGGACAGCAGATCGACGGCGTCGTCATGAAGCCGCGCGGCCGCGTCGAGATAGCGGTTAGCCATTGGCTGGTCTCCTTCGGGGAGCTGCAAGTTGCGAGCGACGAGCCACGAGCTGCGAGCGACGAGCGAACGACAAACAGAGCCCCTGCCCTTCGGTGCCACGGACACTCAGGCCGCAAGCGACAAGCCACAAGCTGCAAGCTCACGCCAACGACAGCCCCCGCCCTTCCGTGCCACGGACACTCAGGCCGCAAGCTACACGCCACAGGCTGCAACCTCACGGCAACGACAGCCCCCGCCGTTCCGTGCCACGGACACTCCTGTCCGTGGGCCGTTTCGTCGTTGTCGGTGAGATCGCTTCCGATCTCCGGAAGCCCGACTTACGCGAACGATGGGCCCCGCGACAACGACCGGGCGGGCAAGGAAGCCCGCCCCTCCTCACGGCACGACAACGACTGCCCTTCGGTGGCACACACGCTCTTGCCCGTGGTGCGGAGGCCCTCCTCCGCACGCCGTTTGTCGTTGTCGTTGAGATCGCTTGCGATCTCCGGAAGCCCGACCTACGCGAAGGATGGGGCCCGCGACAACGACCGGGCGGGCAAGGAAGCCCACCCCTCCGGAGGACACGACACGCGCCGTCCGGGAGCGACCCCAATCACCGCCCCGTCGCCGGCCGGCTGCCGCTCAGACGCGCTCCTCCAGCAGGTGACGGCTGGCCGTGTCGAGGGCCTCCACATCCGGGATGTCGTAGCGATTACCCTCAACGTCCTCCAGTGTAACATGCCGCGGGAGGGGCCGCTTCACCTTCTCGCGGATGTCGCGCATCAGGAAGCGCACCTCTCCCCGGTCGGTCTCCACGGTCCACTCCATGACATCGAAGCGCTGGCGGCAGGAGAGGATGCGCACGATCCGCGGGATGAGGTAGCGCCGCTCCAGTTCCGCCTCCACGCACTCGCGCGCCTCCTCGCCCAACGAGTCCAACTCCAGCAGCAGGCCGATCTCCTTCTCCTCCTCGTCCACCACCGAGATCCAGCGGTCCGACTCGCTGAGCGGGAAGAGGCGCACGGCGCTGGCGTCCCGCCACTCCTGTTCGTCATCCAGCCGCACCTGCAGGCGCCCCCCCTGCTGGCGGAAGCTCATCGCCTCGGCGTCGAGCACCGGCAGCTCCGGAGAGTACTCGGACGCCCCGGTCTCGTCGCCCTCGTCCTGCTCGCCGGCCGGGCTCTCGTCGGGCTGAGGCTCCTGCATGTCCCCCCTGTCGTCAGCCATCAGCGCTCCACCGCCCGGACCGTCGAGATCTCCTGGTAGGTCTGCACGAGGCGGTGGAACTCCCCCTCGGCGGCCAGCAGCTCGTCGTGAGTGCCCATCTCGGCGATCTCGCCCTCCTTGAGCACGATCAGGCGGTCGGCGTACTTGAGGGTGGACAGCCGATGGGCGATGGCGAAGGTCGTGCGGCCCTCGACGAGCCGCTGGATGGCCTCCTGGATGCCCTTCTCGGTCTCCACGTCCACCTGCGAGGTGGCCTCATCGAGGATGAGGATGGCCGGATCGTGCAGCACCGCGCGGGCGATGGCGAGGCGCTGCTGCTCGCCGGCCGAGAGACCCTGGCCCTTCTCCCCCAGGAGGGTCTCGTAGCCGTCGGGCTTCTTGAGGATGAACTCGTGGGCGTTGGCCGCGCGGGCCGCAGTGATGATCTCCTCCTTGGTGGCGCCGGGCTTTGCGTAGGCGATGTTCTCAGCGATGGTGGCCGCGAACAGGAAGGTGTCCTGGGGCACGATGCCGATCTGCTGGCGGAGGTCCTCGAGTCTGATCTTGCTGATGGGCTCACCGTCGATGAGGATCTGGCCCTCATCCACATCGTAGAATCGGCACAGCAGGTTGATGGTGGTGGTCTTTCCCGCGCCGCTGTGTCCCACCAGACCGATCATCTCGCCAGGCGCCACCTCGTAGGAGATGCCCTTCAGCACCGGACGGTGCGGCTCGTAGCCGAAGGTCACGTCGCGGAACTCCACCCGCCCCTGGATATCGGGCATGGGTACGGCGTCCTCAGCCTCATCGACCTCCGGGGCGGTGTCGAGCACCTCGAAGACCCGCTCGGCTGCCGCCAGCGAGCGCGACGCCCAGTTCAGCAGCATGGACATGAAGCGCAACGGCTGATAGAACATGCCCACGAGGGTCAGGAAGACCATCAGCGTGCCCAGCGTCATGGGCCCGAACAGCACCTCGCGGCCGCCCACGTACCACACCAGCAGCGTCCCCAGCATCATCACCAGCGACAGGCCCGAGAAGAGGATCGACCACACGCGCTCCACGCCGGTTCCGGAGATGGCGAGCTCGTCGCTGCGGGTGCGGAAGTCGTCAATGTGCCTGGGCTCCTGCGCGAAGGCCTTGATAACCCGCAGCCCCGACAGGCTCTCGTTGAGCACCGCGTTGAGCCGGCTCCACCGCTGGAAGAACTTGTGCATGTAGTGGCGGATGCGCCTCCACACGGTGGTCGAGAGCAGGATCACGATGGGCGCCGGGAGAAACACGAAGAGGGCCAGCTTCGCGTTCATCGCCAGGAGCATGCCCGAGATGCCCACGATCAGCAGGAGGTTGGTGACCAGGTCCTGAGAGCCCCACACCAGGAACTCCTGCAGTCGGCCCGTGTCCTGGTTGACGCGCGAGATGACGGTGCCCATCTGGCGCTTGTCATAGAAGCCCAGGGAGAGGAACTGCAGGTGCTGATACAGCCCCACGCGGATGTCGTGGCTGATGCGATTGCCCAGCCAGGCCACCAGCCAGTTCCGCAGGGCGCTGATGACGGCCATTAGCACGTGGGCCACCAGCAGCGCCAGCACGAGCAGCCCGAGCAGGCGGAGGCGCTCGTCCAACGGCCGCTGCTCGCCCTTGGGGGCCAGGACCTCGTCCATCAGGGGCTTCTGCAGATACGGGGGCACCAGGCCCAGGCCGGTGTGCACCAGCGCCATCAGCGCCAGGCCCACGGCGGGCTTCCACCGCGGCGCCAGGTAGCCGATGAGCCGACGAAGGGTCCGCGTCCGAGGAAGGCACGCCGGGCAGACCTTGGTGCCCTCGGCCAGAGGCATGCCGCAGCGGGGGCAGTACCGCTGCTCCTCTTCGGGCACCTCCGCCTCCTCGCCCTCCAGCCACTTGCCCAGCACCTGTGCGGCCGCGCCGAAGCGCGCCGAGCGGGAGGCGGTGTAGCGCACCAGCTCCATCCGCTCGCCGTTGCGCGAAACCTCCAGGGCCCCGCCGCCCACGAGGGTGCGGGCCTTCGGCTCGCCCAGCTCCTCAAGTGGCAGCTCCAGGCGTGCAGACGGCGCTGCGTCGCCATCGCTGACGACCCAGAGCCTGCTCTCGCCCACGACCAGCCACTCGCGGCCGAACCGCCCGTCGGGCCGCAGGTCGGCCTCGGCGCACAGCCGAACGTCCTCTCCGGGGTCAAACCCCTCCGGTGGAGCACTGCTGGACATGTGACAGCACTCCCTATGGTGTCAGCCGTCGAACGACATCCTGCCTGGGCAGGAAGACATACAGGGCGGGCAACCGTTGCCCGCCCCGAGGCGCTTTACGAAAAGAAGCTGCGAGTTCCGGGTCCTCCTCTAAATCGGTGGAGTGCGCGCTTCCCAGCACAGCAGGGGGGCTCTAGCCAGCATCACGGTTCTCGGTATCGCCCTTCTGATCCTTGCGGTGCATCCTCTCGCCAGCATCGATCCCCTCTGTGACGTGCACAATAAAGTCTGCCGGTTTGGGCTCCTCTTCCTGAGGGGCCTCGTCCTCGTGTACTGTGTCCTGATCCTGTTCTCTTCGCATGCCTTCCCCTCCTGCCAGATCCTGCCTATCCCGTCACGAGCAGCAGCAAGGCCACCAGCGCGGACACAAAAGCAAGGCCAGTCAGGCCGTTCGCAACAGCAATCATCTGGAACTTGCGGTCGACGACTGGTTGGTTCTCCGATGTGGCCTCTGCATATATCTCGGCCAGGAACAGCGCGTCGGCGACCTTTGGGTATTCTCGATATCTGTCGCACAACAGCATCGGGTCAGGCCATGCGACGGTAACGCGCGTCGCGACAACAACGTGGATGCCAGCCGCGATCACCGCAAGCAGCAGCGCCATGACCATCAGCCATGGACAACGGCCATCTGCCGCGTGGCCACTCTCCACCACTTCCCACACCATCGTGGCAAGAATCCCGATCAGAACACCATTGAAGGCAAGCAGGCCCAAGGCTATCTGTTGGCTCCGCGCATGCCTCTCGCGATGGTCTGAGTAAACGTCGCGGCAGAAGGTCAGCAGACGTTCTTCAGCACTCGCCATGGCGCCCCCCCTTCACAGGCTCATCACCACCGACTCCATTATACCACAGGATTGCTCGGCCAGGTCCCGGTCGATGACCAGCGGCGGGGCCACGCGGATAACGTTGCCGTAGAAGCCCACCACGCCGCAGCACAGGCCCTCTCGCGCACAGGCCTCGACCACGCGCCAGGTGATCTCCTTCGAGGGCTCCTTGGTCTCGGAGTCCTCGACGAACTCCATGCCCATGACCAGGCCGCGGCCGCGAACCTCACCCACATACTCGGACCTGGCCTCCAGCTCCTTCAGCCGGCCCTTCATGTACTCGCCGATGGTCGCGGAGTTCTCGACCAGACTCTCGCGCTCGAAGATGTCCAGCACCGCGTGGGCGGCGGCGCAGGAGACGGGATTGCCGCCCGTGGTCGAGGATGCCTCGCCGCGCTCGAACACTTCCATGATGCGCTGCTCCGTCATCATGCAGGCGGTCGGGATCCCCGAGCCGATGCCCTTGCCCAGGGGCATGAAGTTGGGCGTCAGGTCCTCGTGCTCCGCGTAGAACATCTTGCCCGTGCGCCCGAAGCTGGACTGCACCTCGTCGAGGATGAACAGAACGTCGTGCTCCTCGCACCACCTCTGCAGCTCGCTCAGCCAGCCCTCGGGCGGAAAGATGAAGCCGGCGCCGCCCTGGTAGGGCTCGGTGATGACCGCGGCGATATCGCCCGTGGTCTGCGTCTCAACCACGGTGTCGAGGAAGCGGAGGCACTTGAAGTCGCACACGTCCGGCGTGAGGTCGAAGGGGCAGCGGTAGCAGTAGGCGAAGGGCGACTGCACGTGCCCGCTGAGCACGGGGCCGTATTGACGCTTGGTGCCCTGCTTGCCGGCGGCCGCCATGGCCATGCCGGTGCGGCCGTGGAAGCCGCCGTAGAACGAGATGATCTCGTGCCTGCCGGTGTAGCGCTTGGCCATGCGCATGGAGGCCTCGGTGGCCTCTGAGCCCGTGGTGAGCATGAAGCAGGCGTCGAGGTTCTCGGGCGTGATCTCCACCAGGCGCTTGGCCAGCGTCACACGCTCGGGCGTCGGGAAGTCGTAGGGGCACATGAGGCGTCCAACCTGCCTCTGGATGGCCTCCACCTGATGCGGGTGGCAGTGGCCCACGTTGGTGACCAGCACGCCCGAGGTCCAGTCGATGTACTCGTTGCCATCCACGTCCCAGACCTTCGCACCCTTGGCGTGATCCCACACAAAGGGCTGCTGGCGGCTGGTAGCGCCGGCCTCGTAGGTGTCCGACATCTCAAGCAGCTCGGCCGACTTCGGGCCGGGAAGATCGTATTTGGGCATGGCACGCATCTCCTCACCGCGTAGGCACGCATCTCCTCATCGCGTAGGTCGGGCTTCCAGCCCGACTCGTGCATGGCAATCATGGCGAACGAACGACCGGGCGGCCGCTGGAGGGGGCCGCAGCCCTCACACCTCCCGGTAGGCCTTCCCGCCCAGCTTCTCCTCCACCTCGGTGTTGACCGTGAAGCGCGGGGGCTCACCGGCCAGGTAACGGTCAACGTCATCCATGATCTTGTAGCGGATGTCCCATCCGGCCTCCACCGAGCACCAGCCCAGGTGCGCCGAGAGGGTGGCCGTGGGCAGGTCGAACAACTCCAGGTCCGCCGGCGGCGGCTCCTCCTCGTACACGTCAATGCCCGCCCCCGCGATCCAGCCCTCCCTCAGCGCCCTGACCAGCGCCTCAGTGCTCACTATAGCTCCGCGGGCGCTGTTGATAAGGAACGCGGTCTCCTTCATCATCCGAAGCTGTGGCTCGGCGATCATGTAGCGCGTCTCTTCGTTCAGCGGCGTGTGGATGGTCACGAAGTCGGCCTCACGCAGGACGTCCTCCAGCGAGTAACGCTCATCGAGGCCCAGTGCCGCCAGGCGCCGGTCGCCCATGTAGGGGTCGCAGACCATTCGCCGCGCGAAGATGTTCTCGGTCATCCGGAAGACCCGGGAGCCGATGCGCCCGCAGCCGACGATGCCCAGCGTCTGGTCGTGCATGCGGTGGATGTCGCCCAGCTCGGAGAAGTCCCAGATGCCGTTGGCGCTGGACTGCTCCAGGATGCGGCGGCTCTCGAAGAGTCGCCGGGCGCAGGCCAGAATCAGCGCCACGGCCTGCTCCGCCACCTCCTGGGCGCAGTAGTCGGGGATGTTCGCCAGCCGGATGCCGTACCTGGTGCAGGCCTCCACATCCACGTTATCGTAGCCGATGCCGTGGCGGATGATGAGCTTGCAGCGCTCCAGTTGGCTGATCACGGACTCGGGCATCGGCGCCATGTTGACGATGACGACATCGCAGTCGCGAATCTTCTCCACCAGCTCGTCCTCCGGCGCCAGCTTGAGCTGATAGTGCTCGAAATCGACATCGCGCTCGGCCATCTCCTCGACTTCCCAGTCCAGGTCGTCCTCGATGTAGTCGGTCACGACGATCTTCGTGTCGCTCATAGTGGACCTCCCCATGACTCAGCACCATGTTAGGCGCGCTCGTGCACGCTACACAGCCTCAAACCCCCGGTTCGGCGCCGGAACCATCCTCGTCTCTGCGACCGATACGCCGACGCGGCGGCAGCGTCACGCCATAGGTCTGCGGCAGGATCTCCTCCCGCCACTGTCTGCGGCCCGCCAGGTAGTGCTCCCGCACCTTAAGCGCGGCCGGCCCGCAGCTCTCCGGTGCGAAGAAGATGTCGGCGTCCGCGTAGCCCCTGCGGGCCTGCCACCTCGCCACGGCCTGGTCAGACGTCGCCTCCGCGGCGATCCTCTCACCCGACCAGGTCAGCAGGTCCGCCAGCGGCCACAGCTCGCCGGCCAGGCGCACCTGCTCCTTCCCGGCGAGTCCGACATCCCCGTTCAGCAGCGCAGCCACCAGAGCCGGCATGCACTCTGCGGTGTTCCTGACCCCCTCCAGGCACAGCTCCAGGACGTCCTCTCCACCAAGGAACGCCTCGTGGATCGCCGCGCCGATGGCGTAGCAGCGCCTCACGCTCCGCGGCCACTGCTCACGGAGGCGGCCGGTCCGCGCCGTGTCAGGGACGCTGAGGCCCTCAAGCGCCCCCACAATGCAGTTCTCCACCGGATCGTGATAGTCCTCGGCCAGGACCTCGATGCTCTCGAAGTCCTCCATCTCGCCGAGGAAGTCCAGCCAGGCGTGCGACACAGCCAACGTGTCCACGGCGTAGTGGTGCAGCAGGCTCAGCGTGTACCCCGCACCCGCCCGATCCCCGGCCTCCATGGCCCGCCGCACCTCGCCGCCGCCCAGCTCCAGGACCCACAGCGACAGCGGCGGCTTGTGCCATGGCCACTCGCCCACGCGGTCGGGAAGGACGCACAGCTCGTGCGCGGTTCCCTCATCTACGCACGCCCGGACCTCCTCGGGCAGGTGCGCGAGGGCCACGTCCAGCAGATACTCGTGCTCGGCGTGACAGGCCATGGGCCACCTTCCTCGCCTCGCGGCAGCCTGCCGGGCCGCGGGTGCTGCACGACCGGGCCGCAGGAGCGCTCATTCGCCGGCTGGGCGGCTGACTCCTGCCGGCAAGGTACGAGAGGGCCGACCTCAGGGCAAAAAGTTGTACATGCGGCGGTGCATCAGAATGCCGGCTGTGCCCCAGCCCGCCCCCGCAACGAACTCCCCCAGCACCAGCCCCAGGAAGAACGTGGAGGCTGGCGCGAAGGCGCTCATCCCACCGTAGTGCAGGATGAGGGTCTTGGCAAGCCAGCTCACCAGAATCGAGGGCGCGAAGAGCGCCATCGACCAGCTCCCCGACACCGCGAAGCCGGCGGGATGGAAGATCCACCACATGTAGCGGGTGCGCATCCAGGTCAGAAAGACGGTGAAGGCCGCGCCCCACACGAAGCCTCCCCAGGAGTAGAGGTTGGGCTCGCCGGGGCTGGTCAGCCACTGATCCAGCAGTGAGAAGGCCTCCCGGCCCTTGCCCGACCAGCCTCCCCCGCCGTGGCGGAAGAAGGCGTCCAGGAGCACTCCCCAGCCCAGCAGCAGTGCGAATCCGGCCGCCACCACCATCACCGCGGCCAGGCCACGCTGACTCACGCCGGACTCATCGGCCAGCTTCATGCCCTCGATCTGATGGGGCATGGGATGGCTGCGGTGGGCGCGCGTGATGGAGTGGAAGTAGGCGAACGGAATCAGGTTGCGCTTGCCCAGCGCCGACGCCCCCAGGGCCTCCGTCAGCATCACCTGGGGGCCGATGAAGTGCAGGTCGTGCACCGGCGAGCCCAGCTCCGCCCGAATCCGGGCGATGGCCACCGAGATCAGCAGGTAGAGAACGATGAAGCCGAAGGCCGGCCAGAATGTCATCTTCGCCTGCTGGCAGAAGAACACCAGCGCCGCGATGCCGCAGACCACGCCCACCAGGGCCCAGGAGTAGGGCATCGGCTCCCGGGAGTCATCGATGGTTCGCCCGCCGATCACGCCCCGGACGGACTCCGCGATGTGCCGCCGCGACGCCCACAGGCAGAACCCCGCCAGCGCCAGGTAGGCCCCGAAGCTCTGCTCCTTGATCCACGGAGCGCCGGGCAGGTCCCCCCAGCCCAGCGCCGCTGACACGATCTTGAGGGCCTTCCACAGCAGGTAGAAGAACCACATGGAGAACGCCAGGTCCACCGGGATGAAGAAGGCCAGCCCCACCGCGAAGGGAAAGACGTTCAGCGGGGTCCAGCCGATGGCGTTCCAGGGACGGGAGTGGACCATGCGACCGAGGTCGTAGCGGGCGCCGCGGCTCCCCAGCAGGGCCGGGACGCTGGGGAAGATCTCGTGGAAGCCGTTGAGGGCGTCCACCAGGAAGGCCAGTCCGAAGCCGATCCACAGCAGCCGGTCATGGAAGACGTTTCGCCGGCCGCTGGTGATCTCCAGGGGAATCTGAGCGATGGGGTAGCTCAGCTTCGCCTCCTCGATCCAGTTGCGCCGGAAGAAGGTATTCAGGCACAGCATGACGACGAACAAAGCGAGGGAAAAGCCCGACCAGATGAGGGCCGGGCGCACCCACGGCCGCCACCAGGGCGTGGCGAAGAGCGGCCCGTGGAAGTCGTAGTAGGCCCACAGGGCATCGGGATCGGTGACCGTCAGCCAGGAGGGCATGTCCTGCAGGAACAGCGCCTCCCAGTCGTTCTCGGGAGTGGCGTGCCAGACAGGGTAGGCCACCACCGGGAGCATGGTCTGGAGCTGATCGAGGCCCACCATGGCCGAGCCGACGCTGAGAATGGTGAAGATGACGAGCAGCTCGCCGCGCGCGAGAGCCCATGCCGGGCGCAGCCGGCGGATGCCGGCATTGACCGCCATCACGATCAGCAGGGTGACGACGGCGTTGAAGAACAGCGACACGGTGGTGGGCCGGCTCTGCCCCCAGATGTAGCCGTGGCAGACGAAGAAGACGTTCGGGACCGCCAGCAGCAGACCGACGAGCACGGCCCGCCACGTGACCGGTTGTGCCTGGTCCTGGCGGCTCAGTCGGTCCTGCCCGGGACCCGCGGTCCGCACAGCAGTCACCGTTGGGCCCGGCAAACGTCAGGGGCGAAGTAGGGCGGCGCGGGCCTTGGGTACGGGTGCGCCCGCGCCGCCGCGTATCCAACACTCACTGACGGCGTCAGCCTCCAGCCTCCGCCTCGGTCCCTTCATCCTCCCCCTCGTCACCGCTGTCCTCCGCACCCGTATCCTCCGCAGGCTGGTCCGCCTCGCCCTGTTCGGTCTCCTCGCCCTCTTCGGGCTGGCCGGCGGCCTCACCCGTGTCCTCCTCTTCGGGCCCGCCGGCGGGCTCACCGCCTTCCGGACCCGCCTCCCCAGGCCCCGGCCCCATCATTCCGGGGCCCTCCTCGGGCTCCTCGCCGCGCTTCTCCCCAAACACCAGGAAGTAGAGCCCGACGAGAATGGCTGCGATCAGAACCAGCACGATGATCACGACGGCGGGACTGACCTGTTGGTCCATCATCTGTCCTCCTGCATCCGACGTCTGTCTGCGGTCATCGGCAGGTATCAGTGCGGGACGGACCGAGGTGCTATTCGGTGCCTCCGGTCGCCCCACCTCCCCCGATGCTGCAAAGTTGCATCATCCGCCAAGCTCCTTCCGCAGGCGCTGGAGGGGGAAGCGATCGCCCGGGCAGGCGGTGGGCGCCAACTCGCAGTGCCCATGGATGTCCTCGGGGCGGAGGCGATACTTCGTCATCAGCTCCCGCAGCAGCGAGCGCAGGGCCTCCATCTGCACCCCGGTGGGCTCGGCCGGCTGCTGGCGGCGATCGGGGTTGGCGCTGGAGTCGAAGTTGCCCACCAGGCAGATGCCCAGGTAGTCGTTGTATCCGTAGGTGTGAGCGCCCAGCATCCAGTCGGGCCGGCCGCGCTGCACGGTGCCGTCGGGCAGGATCACGTAGTGGTAGCCGATGTGGTAGACGCGGCCACGGTACTCGGCGCTGAAGCCGCGCTTCTGGTGCCAGGCGGCGATGCGGTCGGCGTCCACCACATGCCCCTCCACCCTGGCCCCGGTGGCGGTGTGGTGGATCACGACCCCCGCCGGCCCGCGGAACAGCAGCCGCCGCGGCCACCGCGGCCCCAGGCGCATGGTCAGCCCGCCAACCGCAACGATGCCCACGGCCGCCAGCAGCAGGACGATCGCCACGCGCCCACGCATCCGCCGCGGCACCGGCGCGGATCGGGGGCTCCGTGGAAATGATGCGCACATGACACCGGCGGCTTCGCCGACCCGCCAGCCGTCTCCTCTCCTCAGGTCGCCACCCACCGCCTCCACGACCATACTCACTCCCTTTGGGGGCAGGCCCCTCGCTCACCTGCTCGCCGTCCCCTCTCCCCAGACCACCACCGACCCCGCCGCGGCCACACCCACTACCTCAGGGGCGAGGGCCCTCGCCGGCCTGCTCGGCGTCCCTCTCCCCAGGTCGGTGGCGACCCCCGCCGGCCCACACCCAGGCCCTCTGGGGGGCGGGCGCCCTCGCCCGCCCGGTCCCCCGAGTTGCCGCCAGGTAACAGGTGAGGAGGTGCCGGGCGACTTCCGGGGAAGGCCGCCGCGGCGAAGCGGCAGGGGCGAAGATGGTGGCCTGTGTCCGCCGAGCCAGGCTTCGCGTCGGATCTCTGTGACGTTGAGCCGTCTGCCGTTGCCGTACGGAGCGGCGGGCTGCCCAGCCCGCCCTGCCGTCGCCGTTCCAGTTGACTCCCGGGAGGGGTGGCAGCGCAGTGGAGATCGCCAGCGGTCGGACGCTCATGGTCGTCAACCCACGGAGCGGAGCCCTCGAGAAGCTCGAGGACAGGGCAAGAGAGGTCTCGCATCTCTCGAGGGTCGAGCCCGATCCGGGACCGGTCGGCCTGGTGCGCCTGCTGGTGCCCGGTGAGCGCTGGTCGTCGCGCTACGCTGACTGCGGCGATCAGTCCCCGCCGGAGGTTCACGAGCGGGACAGGGGCGCGGTCCTGCGGTGGAGCCACCTTGTGGCCGCGGACGGCCGGCGGCTGGATGTGCAGATCGAGCTTCGGATCGAACCGTCGGAGCGGACCGACGAGCTGCTCCTGGCGCTGGAGCTGCAGAACCGTTCGGAGTGGGAGATCAACCAGGTCATCTTCCCGTGGCTGGGATGCTGGACGGGGCTTGACGGACCGGGCACTGACCAGATGGCGTTCGGCGCCTGCACCCTCGCCGACCCCTACTCCCTCCCCCGCCCGGCGGGCAACACCTACGCTCGCAACCACCAGCGGCTCAGCCTGCCCTATCCGGTGAGCCTCTACGCGCCGTGGTTCGACATCTCGGGCGCCACCGGCGGCCTGGGGCTGCTCAGCTACATGGCCGAGCCGCGCAACTGCATTCTCGCCCTCGAGAATCTGGCCGGCTACGGCCCGGGAATGCGGCTGGCCTTCGGCTGGGCCCACCAGACCGTCATCCCCGCCGGCGAGCGCTGGCAGTCGCCTCCCATCGGACTCGCGGCTCACGGCGGAGACTGGCATGAGACCGCGGATCGCTACCGCGAGTGGTTCAGCGGCATGTTCACTCCCGATGCCTCCCGCCACCATCTGCGGTCGATGATCGGCTTCCAGAACGTCTTCTTCCGCGGCTTCGACGGCTCGCCCATCCGGCCGCTGGAGCAGATCCCGCAGGTCGCCGAGGCGGGCAGAAGATATGGCGTGGACCATCTCTGCGTCTGGGATTCCCTGACGCTGGGCAACTACGCGAAGCAGGCCGACCTGGACCTGCTGGACTACCGGGACGAGGAGCGGGAGCTGCTGGCGCGGGGGCTGCGGCAGGCCGAGGCGCACGGGACGCGCACCAGCGCGCTCATCAACTTCCGGCACCCCGTGGCCACGCGCGCTCTGCGCGATGGCGCAATCAGCGGGCAGGTGCAGAGGCGCTACGACGGTACCGCGCGCACCGAGAACTTCTCGGGCTCGCACCACCACGCAGGGCTCAAGACGCCCTACCTGGGCCCTGAAAGCTGGGTCTACAGCCCCTTCTCCGAGGCGCACCGGGAGCGGGTGCTGCGCCTCACACGCGGATACCTGGACATCGGCTACACCTCCATGTTCTACGATCAGCCCTTCGAGGTCTGGCCGGACTACGGCTTCCTCGAGGACGGCTGGAATCCGGAGCGAACGCACGGGGAGGCGCTGAGCCTCATCGCCGACGTTCGCCGGGAGCTGTTGGCGAACGACCCCACCGCGATCGTGATCGGCGAGGAGTGCGACATCCTGGCCACCCCGTGGGTGGACATGTGGATGTCCTGGCGCATCTCGAACCCCGCCGCCGCGGATGACGTCGTGACCACTCGCTACGGGATCCCGCACACCATGCTGGCGTGGGTGGTGGACAGCGAGCCGGAGCGCGCCGCCCTGGCCTTCGCATTAGGCATGTACCTGTGCCTGATGGTCCACGGCGGGGAGGGCACCGTCGAGGACGAGCCGGAGCTGGCGAACCTGGTGGGCGCGCTGGCGGCGCTGCGGAGGAGCACCGCTGACCGCACCGTCAACGCCCGGTTCATCGACCGCCGGGGGCTGGAGATCGACGGCGATGAGGGCCTCGTGGCCTGGGGCTATGACTCGCCGGAGGGCCCTGCGGTCATCGCGGCAGCTCCCGGCACTGCAGCGCGGGGGCGCGTCGCCGTCGAGCGCAGCGCCTTCACTGCCCCCGGCGCCGCAGACGATGGCACGCTGCACCATCTGGATGGCACGGGCACTCCAGCCGGCGGCGACGCAATCGAGCTCGACCTGGCCGCCAACGAGGTCGCGGTGTGGATCCTGTAGCGCCGCCCGATCAGGCCTGGCTCTCGACCGTCCGCAGGAGCGGATTGCCCGGCACCGAGTCCGGTCCGCAGGTACAGACGTAGCGCTCCGGTCCGTGGCCGAGCTCCGCGCGGGAGAACTCCGCCCAGATGGCGGGCGTCTCGTCGCAGAATGAGATGGGCACCTCGGCGTCCCGCTCCCGGATGCGGTCCACCATGAAGCGGTACAGCTCCGCGCGCAGCTCGTGCGGGAAGATCTGCTTGCCGTGCGGGGAGTATGGCTTGCCCGGATGCTGGCCCTCGTAGAGCGCCCGGTGCGCCGCCAGCCACCGCGGGTCCAGCAGCTCCACGTCAATGCACTTCGCCAGCCTCTCGCCCGGCAGGTGCGCCAGCAGGTCCATGGTGATGACATCCGGGCGGACCGCGGGCAGCAGCTCCTCGACCATGGCCGCATTCTCCTCGCGCCACCCCCGAATGGGGATGATGGGCGAGAAGCGGCAGCGCACATGGTAGCCCGCCTCCTGGCAGCGGCGCATGGCCTCGATACGCTCGGACGTGGTCGGAGTCCCCTTCTCGATCTCCCGGGCAGCGGTCTCACACGAGAGCGTCCAGGAGATGATGGTGTGGCCGCGGTGGTCCAGGTCCAGCAGATGCTCCACGTTGTCGGACTTCGTGTAGAGCAGCAGGTACTCGTCCTCGCGTCCGGCGAAGTAACTCACCATGAGCTCCGAGGCACCGTACTCCGGCTCGAAGGTGATCTGGTCGGTCTGGTTATCGTACTTCCACAGCCGGCACCAGGCGTACTCGGCCAGCACGTCATCCAGCCGCGCCACCGTCTCCTCGAGGTTGAGGTGGATGATGAGGAACTCGCCGATGTTGCAGTAGTCGCAGGCGTGCAGGCAGCCCCACGCCGAGTGCAGGTCGTAGGCGTTTTGACAGATGCCACCGCGCGACGCCAGCAGCGCCTCGCCATTGCGGTAGCCTACGAAGCCCGCGCCGTTGAGCCTCGCGAAGCGCAGGTGCGGGAAGCGCTCATCGAAGGCCGCCTGCGCCTGAGCGTCCCGCCAGGCGTAGGTGCTGAGGATGATGTCCGGGTCCCGCGTGCGGTGATACTGCCCGGTCCGCCACCTGGTGACGCGATCCCAGCGCTTCTGCCGCGAGATATCATCGAGCGCCTCGTCATCGACGACGGGCTCCTCATCCGGCCGGATGCAGCCCAGCATCCTCTCCATCCGCGCCAGCGCCTCAGCGCTCCCCGGCACGCTCTCGTGGACGTAGACGTTGCGGGGCGTGATGGAGTACATGACTGTGGATGCAGCGCCGCCTGCTCGAGCTGGTAGACGCGTTAGAGCCCGGGAAGTACAAGCTGGTCTGCACGTGCCAGGAGTCTGCGATCCTCGTCAGCGAGAGGCACTGGCAGTCTGCAAAGCTCAGAAGGCTCGAGCTTGTGCAGACCACCGCCGTACTCGCGGCCCTCACGGACGCATGCCGCGTCCGAGAGCTGCCGAAGTGCGTCGTGTACTCTGTCAAGCAATCCGGCCTCAAAGGCCCCAGCAGCCTGTAGGACGCGCTTAGGGTACATCATCAGGTACACGTTCAGCGCGATCGCGTCTGAACGGTTGCGAATGAACCTGAAGGTACGCGTCCCCAACTTGCGTCGCGCCATGTACGTGCAGAGCAATGGCGCGGGCGGCCGGGTCTCCTGACGGTACCATGGGCTGCGCCGGGATAGAAGGTATCGCTGGTGGAGGCCCATCCGCTCGCCTGAGACAAGATAGGCTTCGAGTGACGGGTAGTCTCGTTCCACTTGCCGGCGGGGCAAGTCGCAATTGAGTAGCGCAAGGGAGGGCTCAACCAGAGGCCACTGCTCCTCGTCCGCCTCAACCACGTCGGCCTCGATGTAGCGGGGACTCGGCAGGATTGGGCGCAGAAAGGCCGCGGGCAGTTCCAGTTCGGCCGCGTGCTGCCTCTCGAGCACGAAGAACCGGTTCGCACCCGTCGCGATGCCACGACGCACCTGGAAGAGGTCCCCGATGGTCAGATCCCCGGTACCTGCTGTGCGCGCGCCCAGTTCGGGTGACGTCGCCATCAGCTTTCCCCACTTAGGCGCCCCACATAGCTGGTCAATGCTTAGTCGATGTACCTGATCGGGCGCCTCGAGGTCCGCTCCCCATGTTAGCGTCGCGATGTCACTGGGGTGCGGTCGTTCCTTGCGGAAGAGGATAACGCAAGAGCTGACAAGCGCCTGGTCGAACTGGACGCTGGTTGGTGGAAAGCGATGGATTCGTACGAGTGAAACGCGTGACGAGAGATACCGACGAATCGCCGCCCCGTAGTTAACGTCGAGCGTCTCGGACGGGATGAGCCACGCGCCCAAGCCGCCCTCGTCAAGCCATTGGTCTGCGAGTAGCATGAAGTAGACGTGGAGACCAGCGAGGCCATCGACCTCGACTCCAGTCAACTCGGTTGTCCTCCGCCCAAGACGAACCTTGGTCTCCCTGCTCAACCCATGGTGACGCGAATACGGAGGATTACAGACGATGAGGTTGGGGCGCTTCTGGCCGTTGCACTCCGGCCTAGCGCGCGTGAAATCCTCGCACCGGACCTGCAACCCAAGGTCCGACCATAGCCTCCGGGCTGCTGCGGCAACTACAGGAAGCACCTCATACGAGACTGCGCTATTCACCCGCCGCGGCCCGAACACCTCGAGCAATGCCCTGAAGAACACTCCGGTGCCCCCCCCAGGATCCAGGAAACGCACGAGACCGGCTTCCCCAAGGACCTGCCTGCATGTACGGAGTATCGCCGTGGCCAAGCCAGGAGGTGTTGCGAACTGCCCCCACCGCCTCCGGTACACCTCAGGCATCGCGCGCTCAATAGCGCGCTGCTCCGCCTGCCGGCAGCGCTCGAGCTCGTCCAGCCGAGCATACGCCTTGGCTTCACACATGCCTATAGCTCTCCAGCAGCCAGACGCTCAAGGACATCCCGCGAGGTCGCCATAATCTGTGAGCCGACGAGACGGCCATAGACGGTGACTCGGCCGTTCTCGGCCTTGAATACTCGCCCCTCAACGTCAGGTTCGGGGATTGCGCCCAAGCGTACTCCCTCATCCAGTGGAACCATGTACGTGGCTTTCCCCGTTGTTTCGTCTACCTCGGCCTCCACGGGTTCCCCTTCCGGTACGGTCTCGCCTATGAGTTCCTCCAAGTGCGCGAATCCGACCACGTGAGCCTCATCATAGAAGACCTGCATGATATAGAGCGGCACGTGCGTTGCCGAAACCCAGTTGCGCAATGCCGCGATATCCTCCTCTTTCACGGTGTAGCTCAGTGGCTTGGTCGCCCGCCCGACCATCCACAGACTCGTCTCGACCTCGATGGCGGCCGCGGCTTGCGACACGTAGACTTGGCAGCGCTCATTGTCCCAGTGTATCAGGTCGGGGATCCACTCGTCATGTCCCGCCCTTTGTCGAAGTACAGAGCGCGGGATTGTAACGAGGTCTGGCCGTTTCCACCTTTGGTCAGCGGACCAAGCTTGGAGCATGAATTCGCCGACTGCATACTCACGGAATGTCTCCATGTCGGTGAACGGTTCGCTGCGGGACGTACCGTAGGGCACCGCCCGATAGTCCCAGCTCCTGTCGAGGTAACCTCCTGCAAGACGTTCGGCCCAGAAGCCTTGGTCGTACCTCGCAAGGAAGTCCCCGCCTCTCGGCTGGTGCACGGCCAGCAGTCGCTGCCAACCTTCTGCGTCAAAGAGCCGAACCCACTTGCGCACTGTGCTCTCAGACAGGCGGGCAGCCTCTGCTGCAGCCGAGGTATCGCCTGTCTCAAGGAATTTCAATACAGCCCGAGCACGCTTGCGCTCTGAGTCTCGCGAGGCGGCGTCACCGGCCATCGCTCGGAGCAACTCGCGCTCCTCGTCCGTGACGTCGCGTTGGATGTGCATCCTCAGACCTCTCTGTAGCTGGAGGTTGGCACCGCGTACATCACAGTGGACGCCATGCCCCTCCGGGGGGGCCTACCCGCAAGATCGTCCTTCGGATCGACTCACCGACACCCTTGAGGATCGGCCCGTCCCCCACAGGCGCCTTCGGTCAGCGGCCCCTTGCTACCTCCCTGTTCGCCACCTCCCCCGCCGGTCCCTTGCAGTCTGCGGCGCCTCTCATGAGAAGAGACGCGGCCCGCCACGGCAGGGGGAGGACCGCGGCGGACCGCCCCTGAGGGACTCCGTCTCAAACCTTGTACGGCTAATCAGCAGCTCGCATTCACGTCGCTCTACACGGCGGTGGCCATCCTCGCGACGTCGCGAGGGCGAACTCTGTGGCTTGTGTATTCGTCGCGCTCCCTGCGATTCCTCCTCGCACTGAAGAGATGGATGAACCCCGTGGTGCCGGCCCGCGGCTACTCCGGGAATCCCTCGCTGCGGATCCGCTCGCCGACCCGCCTGAGGGTCGGGATGTCCTCCGAGTCGATGGAGCCGTCGCCCAGCGGCCCGGTGTTCAGCAGCAGGTTATAGCCCGCCGCACCCGCGGCGCGCAGCTTCTCCCACACCTGCTGCTCAGTCAGGTGCTGGCCGGCCTTCTCGCGCATGTATCCCCACGAGCCGGGCGTCATGGTGGTGCAGATCTCGCCCGGCTTGCCGCCGGTCTCCACCGCCTCGTGCTCGGGGGCGAAGAAGTCCTCCGTGCCCAGCAGGCCCTGCTTGTAGCTGATGAGCACCTGCGGCTGGCTGGAGTGGATGAAGTCGTACAGCTCCTGGCAGCGCAGCTCCTCGGCCGGGCCCTGCAGCGGCACCGCAATGCCGTCCAGCCAGATGGCCGCCACCGGCCCGTAGCCGGTGAGCAGCTCGTCGATCTGATTGTGCACGAACTCAACGTAGATCTGAAGGTCGTGGTCATCGCCGTAGGCGTAGGTGGGCTCGGGCGGATCGTAGTCCGGGCGGGCATTCCCGCCCCAGCGGTCGTTGTTGGGGGCGTGGGGGTGGCGCCAGTCGCGGCCGTGGGAGTAGTAAAGGCACAGCCCCAGCCCCCGGTCGGCGCAGGCGTCCGCAAGCTCCTCGATCAGGTCCCGCCCGCAGGGGGCGTTGACGGCGTTGAAGTCGGTCTCCTCGGTGTCGAAGAGGCAGAAGCTGTCGTGGTGGCGGGTGGTAATGGTGATGTAGCGCATCTCGCAGTCCAGCGCGAGGTCGGCGATGAGCTCTGCGTCGAAGCTCTCCGCCCTGAAGTCATCCATCAGCCGGGCGTACTCCTCGACGTAGATCTTCTCGCGGAACTGCAGCCACTCGTGCCGGCCCACCAGCGAGTAGAGCCCGTAGTGCAGGAACAGCCCATACTTGGCCTCCCGGAACCACTGCAGCGCCGCGGCGCGCGGATCGTCCTCGTAGATCTCGGCGTAGTCGGCGAGATAGGATGGGACCTGCACCATGATAGATGCACTCCTCTACGCGGCCTCGAATGCCTCCCAGCACGTCCGGCGCTTCGCTGGCGTGCGTCTCGTGACCTCCACTGGAGGATGGCTGCGCGCCACGGCGAAACGGAACCCGCCGACCGGAAGGGGAGATGACACCATGGCTCGCAGTGCGTTCAGCGTGCTTGCATTGACGCTGACAATCGGCGCCGCCGCCCACGCCCAGGTCGTTGGCGTGCTGGACAGCGAGTACAACCGCGCGGAGTATCCCAACGCCGACCAGGCGCAGCTCATGGAGCGGCTGGGGGAGCTGCAGGTGCGCTACCGGGTGATCCGCGACGCGGATGTGCTGCACCCGCAGCGGCGGGAGGGCGTCGCCGCCATCGCGACCGCGCACAGCTACGTGGTCTCCGAGGAGATCGGGGACGCGCTGGTGGAGTACGTGCGCGGGGGCGGCCGGCTGCTGTGCGAGGATGGGCCGGTGAAGTCCGAGTCCCGGGCCCTGCTGCGGATGTTCGGCGTCCGCGAGGAGGCAGAGTGGTCCTGCCACTACGGGCGCGGCTTCGAGATCGAGTGCCTGCAGCCGAACCATCCGCTGGCGGACACCCAGCCCCCGCAGGTCACCCCAGCCTTCGTCGGCAACGCCTTCACCGCCGAGAGCATCGACCCGGACGTGGTGATCTTCCAGGGCACCGGCGAGGCGCGGCTGGCCGGGCAGACCTGGGACGAGAAGGCCACGCACACGGTGCCGGCGGTCGTCGCGCGCGAGCTCGGCGAGGGCTCGGCGATGCTGCTGAACTGGATGGCCCTGCGCACCCAGGAGCCGCAGGTCCGTCCGTGGGTGGATCGCCTGATCCTGCGCTTCCTGCCGGCGGACGTCGTTAACGATGAGTACGAGTTGACGGCGGAGCTGCCGGTGCGCACGTTCTTCCGCCAGCCCATGCCCCTCCGGCTGCATGTCGGCTACGCGCCGCTGGACGTCGGAGGAGCCGAGGAGATCCGGATTCAGCTTGCGCTCTCGCGCGGCGCCGGCCGCATACTGGCC
>JAYENL010000002.1:0-16573 GCA_034722055.1 Armatimonadota bacterium | reverse complement strand
CCAGCCCGCGTGCGTTGTCGTTTGTCGTTGTCGGGTGCGCATCGCGTTGTTGGGCCATCAGGCACGCCCCTTCCGGGGACGCGACCCGCGCCATCTCACCACAGGGACCCCGCTCAAGTCCCGCAGCGCCCTCCCCGGGTCGTCGGCGGTCATCAGCGAGGTGCCGACCAGCGCCGCGTCCGCCCCCGCCTGCGCCAGCCGCTCGACGTCCTCTCTGCCCTCCACCCCGCTCTCCGCCACCAGCACCCGATCCTCGGGGACCATCGGCGCCAGCCGCTCCGTGACGGCCAGGTCAACCTCAAAGCTGGTCAGGTCGCGGTTATTGACCCCCACCACTGTGGCGCCAGTGTCGAGGGCCGCCTCGAGCTCCGCCTCCTCATGCGTCTCCACCAGCGCGGCCATCCCCAGCTCCTCCGCCAGCGCCACCAGCTCTCCGAGCCGCTCCGGCTCCAGCGCGGCCGCGATGAGCAGCACCGCGTCCGCGCCGGCCGCGCGAGCCTCATACACCTGATACTCGCCGAGGATGAAGTCCTTGCACAGCACCGGGATGCAGGTCGCCTCTCGGGCCGCCTCCAGGTGCTCCAGGGAGCCCTGGAAGAACGCCTCGTCGGTCAGCACGCTCAGCGCCGCCGCCCCGTTCTCCTGGTAGGTGATGGCAGTCTCGGCGGGATCGAACTCCGCCTCCGCCACCAGCTCACCACCTGAGGGACTGGCGCGCTTGATCTCGGCGATGATGCGCACCTCATCGCCGCGCAGCGCCCCGGCGAAGTCCCGGGGCGGCGGCGCATGCCCGGCCGCGGCCACGAACTCCGCCAGCGGCCGCAGGCCCCGCCGCCGCGCCACCTCCCCGCGCTTGTGCCGCAGGATCTCCCGCAGCACGTCTGGCATGCTCATGTCGCTCGGGCCCCCGCCAGCGTCCGGCTCATCTCGCGCAGGCCGTCGAGCGTCTCCCGCGCCTGTCCGGAGTCAATGGCCGCCCGCGCCAGCTCCATGCCCTCGCTGACGCTCTGGGCCTTTCCGCCCACGTAGATGGCGGCGCCGGCGTTGAGTGCCACGATGTCCCGCCGCGCGCCCTCCTGTCCGGAGATGGCCTCCAGCAGGATCTCCGCGGACTCCGCCGGCTCGCCGCCGGCGATCTCCTCGGCCGTGGTGCAACCCAGCCCGAACTCCTCGGGCGTCACCTCGTAGCTGCGCACCTCGCCGTCGCGCAGCTCCGAGACCCGGGTCGGGCCCAGCGTGGACAGCTCGTCGAGGCCCTGCAGTCCGTGCACGACCATGGCGTGCGTGGTGCCCAGGTCGCCCAGCGTCTCGGCCAGCACCTGGGTCCAGGCGGGATCGAAGACGCCCAGGAGCTGCCGCCTCGCGCCCGCCGGGTTGGTGAGCGGGCCGAGGATGTTGAAGACCGTCCGCAGGCCCAACTCCCGCCGCGGCCCGATGGCGTGCTTCATCGCCGGGTGCAGGGCGGGCGCGAACAGGAAGCCGATGCCCACCTCGTCCAGGCAGGCCTCCACCTCCTCCGGCTCCAGGTCAACGCGCACCCCCAGCTCGCTCAGCACATCCGCGCTCCCGCACTGGCTGGAGACCGAGCGGTTCCCGTGCTTGGCGACCGGCACTCCCGCCGCCGCGGTCACGATCGCCGCGGCGGTGGACACGTTGAAGGTGTCCAGCGCGTCGCCGCCGGTGCCGCAGGTGTCCACCACCTCCTCGTGCTTGGTGCGGATGCGGATGCAGTTGTCCCGCATGGCCGCCGCGAAGCCGCTGATCTGATCCACGGTCTCTCCGCGCATGCGCAGCGCCACCAGGAAGGCCCCGATCTGCGCCGGCGTGCAGCCCCCGCTCATGATGGCGGCCATGGCCGCGTGAGCCTCCTCGCGACCCACAGGATGTCCCTCCACGACCTTCTCGAGCGTCTCGTTGATCATCATGCTCACCTCGCGCTCGGGATTGTCCTACGCCCTCGCCGGCTCGCGCACCGCGCCCTGCCGCGCCAGCGCCAGGAAGTTGCGCAGAAGCTGCTTGCCGGGCTTGGTCATGATCGACTCGGGATGGAACTGCACGCCCTCCACCACGTACTCGCGGTGCCGCGCGGCCATGATCTCGTCCCGATCGCTCAGCGCCGAGACCTCCAGGCACTCCGGCACGCTGGGCGGATCGATCACCAGGGAGTGATAGCGGACCGCCTCGAAGGGATTGGGGAGGTCGGCGAAGATCGTCCTCCCATCGTGGTGGATAGGCGAGGTCTTGCCGTGCATCAACCGTGGGGCGCGCACGATCTCGCCGCCGAAGACCTGCCCCATGCACTGGTGACCCAGGCAGACCCCCAGGATGGGGATCTCGCCGGCGAAGCGCTCGATGCTCTCGCAGGAGATGCCCGCCTCGTTCGGCGTGCAGGGCCCCGGCGAGATGACGATGCTGTCCGGCGCCATCTCCGCGATCCCGTCCGTCGAGATGGCGTCATTGCGCAGCACCTCCACCGTCTCCCCCAGCTCCGCGAGGTACTGGTAGAGGTTGTAGGTGAAGGAGTCATAGTTGTCGATCAGCAGGATCATCAGTGCGCCTCCTTCTCATTGCTCGCCCGGCCCAGGTGTTAAGTAGTGCACGGGCCCTCGCCTGCACGCCGTTTTCGCCCTTGGCAGAGATGGGCGTCCGGGTCGCCCGTCCCGCCGTTAAGTAGTGCAGGCGCCTCGCCTGCACGTCGTTTACGCCCTCGGCAGAGATGCGTGTCCGGGCCGGGGCACGCATAGCGTTCTCAGGACTGACGCCGTCCTTGCCGCGCCCCCTCACCGCAACCCCGCCTCGGCCATGCGCGCGGCATCGAGCATGGCGCCGGCCTTCATGAGCGTCTCCTGGTACTCCGCGTCCGGGTCGGAGTCGGCGACGATCCCACCCCCGGCCTGGAAGTGCACCGTCCGGCCCTTCACCACCATCGTCCGCAGCGTGATGCAGGTATCCATGGCGCCGGAGAAGCTGAAGTAGCCCACGATCCCCGCGTAGGGCCCCCGGTGCACCGGCTCCAGCTCCTCGATGATCTCCATGGCGCGGATCTTGGGCGCCCCCGAGACGGTGCCGGCCGGGAAGGCCGCCCGCAGCACATCGTACTGGTCCCTGTCCTGGGCCAGCCTGCCGATGACGTTGGAGACGATGTGCATCACGTGCGAGTAGCGCTCCACCCCCATCAGCTCATCGACCTCCACGGTGCCCGGCTCGCACACCCGGCCGATGTCGTTGCGATGCAGGTCCACGAGCATGATGTGCTCGGCGCGCTCCTTTTCATCGCCCAGCAGATCCTCCTCCAGCGCCCGATCCTCGGCCTCGGAGTCCCCGCGCTTGCGGGTCCCCGCAATCGGCCGCGTCACCACCTCACCGTCCTCGCAGCGCACCAGCAGCTCCGGCGAGGCGCCGATGATCTTGCAGTCCCCCAGGCTCAGGTAATACATGTACGGCGAGGGGTTGATCGCCCGCAGGCCGCGGTAGAGATCGAAGGGGTCCACGTCGATCTCCGCCGACATCCGATGGGAGACCACCACCTGGATGACGTCCCCGGCGGCGATGTACTCCTTGGCCCTCAGCACCGCTTCGCGATGCTGATCCTGCGTCATCGTGGAGCGCATGGCGGAGGCGTCGGAGGGGATGCGCGCCATCTGCCCGTTGCCCACCGGCTGGTGCTGCAGCGGCTGCTGCAGGGCGTTCACCAGCCTGTCGATGCGCTCGATGGCCTCCCAGTAGGCCTCCTGGGGGTCGCCGGTGACGTGCGCGTTCGCCACCACCCGCATCGTGCGGGTGACGTGGTCGAAGATGATCAGCGTGTCGGTGAGCATGAACTGCGCGTCCGGCAGCTCCAGGTCGTCCGGCTTCTCGTCGGGGATCTCCTCGAAGAAGCGCACCGCGTCGTAGCCGAGGTATCCCACCGCCCCCCCGTAGAAGCGGTCGCAGCCGGGCACGGGGACGAACTGATAGCGGTTCAGCATGTCCCGGATCAGGTCCAGGGGGTCCTCGTCCTCCGCCAGCTCGCGCTGCCGGGAGGAGCCGTTCTCGCTGATGGTGGCCACGCGGCCCTTGGTGGTGATGACCTCCAGGGGGTCGATGCCCAGGTAGGAGTAGCGCGCGATCTGCTCGCCCCCGGCCACCGACTCCAGCAGGAAGGCGTTCTCCGCGTCCCCGGCCTGGCGCAGCTTCATGAAGGCCGAGACGGGCGTGTCGGTATCGGCCACGAACTCGCGGGAGACGGGGATGAGATTCCCCTCCCCAGCCTTCTTCACGAACTCATACAGCGTCGGGGTGTACATTGTCCGGACCTCCGGTCGCGATGCTGACAGCGTCGCATGATCTCTCTCGTCATCGCCGCCGGGGCCCGAACCTGGGGCTTCGCTTCCCCTACACCCCGCTCACGTGGGGCCTCCTGCTACGTGGTGCCGAACGAAAAAGGCCGCGGCGGCTTCTGGATGAAGCCCGCGGCCTGCGGTGGTCGGATCGGGTTCAGTCGCTCGTCTCGCTACGGTGGAGGCGCCGGATGAGCCTCCGCGTACACCGATCAGGCCGCGGGGGTTTGAGCGAGCCGCCCGCAGCCTGGTTCTTTTCCGGTCTGTCTGCTACAGGTGAACCAGCGCTAGGCGACCCGCCGCCGCCAGCGCCAAGCCCAGCGAAGAACAACCTGCTGCCTGCAACAGTCAGTACTCATCGGTATCGGCCGGACGATAGCAGAAATGCCTAGGGCATGTCAAGGGCGATTGTGCACGCGGCGCTGGTATTCTCTGAGTTCTTCTTCTGAGAACTCCTCGGGCGGTACGAGCCGATAGTGCTTCTCGTTGACGACTCCAAATCCCTCGTCCGTTTCCTGGAGCTCGAAGAGCGCTATGAGACCGCTCTCTGTGAACTGGGTCCCGATCAGCCGAGGTATGAGGCGGCCGAACTTCTCGCGGCATACCTCGATGTCCTGCTCGAACTGGATCCTGCCGAGAGCCTCTGACTCCCCCTTCGCCTGAACAGGCAACACATAGTGCACACCGTGGCTGTCGATGCCCACATAGACCTCGTCGGTCTCCACCTGAACACCTGCAATCGCCGTCCGCAGGTGATTCTGCAGCGAGTAACATGTAAGCCCGGTGAAGATGTCAACAAGCCGGTTGTACCTCACCTTGGCTAACAACGCTTGCTCGTCCCCCAGTGCATACATGTCGATGACACCAGGCGTCGAGTCAGGTATCTTAGTCGCGACAAGGTTTGGGTTGGGCTCGAGCACGATGTCTCGTACGTGGGCGAAGCAGTACTGGCCGCGGGCTGTTGAGCGGATGACCCAAACATGGCCGGTCCCAGCCGTCTCGCAAACTGACTCGGGCATCGGCCTGCGGTACCGGTACGAGTAGATGACGTCTCCAAGGTTCTTGGGGGGAGAGAGGCCCAGCTTCTCCGCCGCTGATGCAATGTCCTCACGCTCGAACTGAAGATTGGCCGTCTCACCTGAGTACCGGTCGAAGAAGAGCTTCTCGATGATCCTCTCGTACTTCGAGCGCGACACGTCGCGTAGCCCCCTATCGCTGGCCCGGCCACCGGAGCACGACGACCTCCTCGCGCAACTGCTCGTTGGTGGCGGTTGCCATCCTCGTTCGGAAGAGGTCTATAGCTTCCACTTCGTACCCGAGCGACTCCGCAATCTCTGCGAGGAGCCGTCCAGTACGTATCATGACACGCAGGTAGGACGCCTGATCGCCCACGACGTATGCGAGCCTCGCGCCTGGGCGCAGTGCGGCCCTCAGTCCCGCAAAGTGACGCTTCATGCCTCCGAAGTACAGGAGCGTCACTCTGTGATACATCTTCTCGAAACCGGATGTCTTGCCCAACTCCACACGCCGATCCTCGATCTCCTGAGCTATCCGCTGAATACTGTCATGCTCTATTACATGCTTGTGGTCCCTATCACCTTTGTAGACGTTGCGAGTGTTGGATCGCAGCAAGGCCTCCTTGGTGCGACGCAGGCCATCTCTGTCATCCATGTAGCCAAGCAGGACGGACTCGAGGCGACAGATGCGCGTGTAGTCCTTCTCGTTAGGGTATGGCGGAGACGTGATGACCGCGTCAATTGAGCTGTCTTGCAGCAGCTTCCCTGGTTGCCGTGCGTCGCCGCAACAGATCATCGAGGGCGTGTGCTTCCGTTCTGCAACCCGCCGCAGGTCGGCCGCCATTGACTCGACCTCGTTCAGCCAGACGTCCACGACGGGGCTATCCTCGCGGATTTGACCGACCCCTACTTCCGGCCCGAATCTTAGATTCCCGATCTCGGTCGGCAGCACGCTCGCCAGTGCAAGGAGTTCGTGGTCAACATACTTGGGATTGAAGTCGCGCTCGATGGCCTCTATCAGGATGAGAGTCTTGTGAAGCGGAAGCGGGCTGATGGAGTCCTTTATCAGCAACCTACGCTTCTCTTGAGGGAGCATCCGCAGGCCGTCCTCTGTGCGAGGCTGCCAGTCTGAGTCGTCCGAATCGATGACGTTTCTGGCGCGTCGAGCGACACCACCTGCGTGATCGAGCAATGAACCCGAATCCACGCTCCAGTCCGTCTTCACGGTGCTTGCGAAATGAGACATCGGGAGGGCCTCTATGCCGACGCTTGGAATCCCGAGCTTCTTGCATTCCACAGGCGTCGTGCCCGTCCCGCAGAACGGATCCAGCACCTGACAGCGAGAGTCAACGCCAAAGCGACTAACGTAATTCCGCACGAGATGAGGTGGAAACGACAAGATGAAGTTGTACCACGCATGTATCGCCCGATCTTCAGGCTGCAGATCGTTGATGCTTCCGGAAAGCTCAGCGAGTTCCTCGAATGGAAGCCTCATGGCTCAGATGGCATACCTCTACTAGACAGTCAGTAATCTCCGCTGCACCTGCTGCTTCGTTGCCGTGTCCATCGCCACCTTTGTCCTGCGAATCCTACCCTAGGCTGACCGTGATCGTCAATATGCCTCACAGAGGAATGCAAGCACTCCTCCCACGCCTGCCGCTAAGCGTGCACCCCAGCGTCGAGCGGCCGGCGCGGCTCGTCCGCCTACAGCGCCAGTCGCCGGCTCATGTTGCGCTGGTGGAGGGCGATGCTGAGCAGGCACAGCGCCGCGGTATAGAGCACCAGCATCGGCAGCGCCACCGCGGGGTCGAAGAGGTTGTCGCCGGTGGTGGTGTGGCGGATCAGTTCCGTGCACCACGTCAGCGGGGAGATCACCGACAGCCACTGGCCCCACTGCGGCATCTCAGCGATGGGCATGAACACGCCGCTGAAGAAGATCAGCGGCAGCCGCACCAGGTTCGAGAGCATCATGACGTCCGCGGGGACGTCTGTCGCCGGGGTGCTGAAGAGGGTCCCCAGCGCCGCGAAGCACACCGCGGCGATGACGATCGTGGCTACGAACAGCAGCGGGTGCGGGACGGTGGCGCCGACGACCAGAACGCTGATGAGGATGGGGACCAGCGAGAGGAAGAGCCCGAAGAGAAAGGCCGCCAGGATGTCGCCGGCGATCATCCCCGCCACCGACACCGGCGCCACCAGCAGCCGCTCCAGGGTCCGCGTGCGGGTCTCGAAGGGCAGCACCGCCGGGGTCGTGGCCGAGGCGGTGAAGAAGATGGCCATGCCGATCAGCCCGGGCACGAGCTGCTCGGCCGGCATCTGCCTGCCGATGGCGAATGCAAAGAACAGGCAGGCCGGGAAGAACACGCCGAAGATCAGCACCGGGCCCTTCAGGTAATACACGCGGATGTTCTTCCTGGTAATGGCCCACACGGCGCCAACCTGACTCATGGGCTGTCTGCCTCCCGCGCGTCCTCGTGGCTCTCGGTGGTGAGTCGCAGGAAGACCTCCTCCAGCCGCGGGCCCGCCGTCTCCACGCTGAGGATGCTCAGGCCCTGCTCTCGCGCGAAGTCGGTCACCTCGCAGGCGACCTGTCCGGGATCGGCGCTGAAGAGGCGGAAGCGGTCACCCTCCTTCTCAGCCCGATCCACGCCCGGCAGCTCCGCCAGCCGCGCCGGCTCCACCTCGCCCTCGAAGGCCACGGCCAGCGATCGGCTGTGCTGCATCGTCGAGCGCAGCGCCACCGGGGAGTCGATGGCCACGATCTTCCCCAGGTGGATGATGGCGACCCGGTCGCACAGCATGTCCGCCTCGTCGATGTTGTGCGTGGTGTAGAAGACGGTGCCTCCGGAGGCCGCGAAATCCCGCACGCGGTCGCGAATCTGCCGGCTGCTGGCCACGTCCAGGCCGCTGGTGGGCTCGTCGAGGAACAGGATGCGCGGCTGGTGGATCAGCGCCATGCCCAGCATCAGCCGCTGCTTCATGCCCTTGGAGTAGCCCTTGGCGCGGTCGTCCCGCCGCTCCCAGAGTCCGAACTCCCGCAGCAGCTCCTCCGCCGCGGCGACACGCTCCTGCCGCGGTACCCTGTAGAGCTCACCGGCCAGCAGCATGTTCTGCCAGCCCGACAGCTCAGCGTAGGGATTCGCCATCTCCGGCACCACGCCGAAGCGGCGCTGCGCCGCCAGGGGCTGCCTGACCATGTCATCGGCAAGCACGGTCACGCGCCCGCTGGTGGGCCGCAACGCGCCGGTGAGCATCCGCTGCGTGGTCGTCTTCCCGGCCCCGTTAGGCCCCAGAAAGCCGAAGATCTCGCCCTCACTCACCTCGAAGCTGACGTGATCCACGGCACGAGTGGTGCCGTAGTCCCTGGTCAGGTCCTCAACTTCGATGACCGCATCCATGGGGTCACTCCTCATCGGCCGAAGCGCAGCCAGATGCCGAGGCCGGCCCGCGGATCATCCGGCGGCTGCCCGCCCTCGCCGACGACCTCAAAGCGGGGCAGGCCGGCCTCACGCGCCCACTGTGTGAACGTCTCCGGGCTCCGCAGTCTGAGGAACCGCTCATAGGCCTCCGGCCCCTTGCTTCGCACGCCCTCGTGGCGCCAACGGATGAACTCCCGCCGCGCCCACAGCGGGTAGTCTCGCCCCAGCCCGCCGCCGATCATCGCCTGACCGCCCTCCCGCAAAACGCGGTAGATCTCGGCCAGCCCGCCCGGCTGGTCATCCCAGAAGAAGATGGAGCCACGGCTCACCACCAGCTCCACGGACCGATCCGCCAGCGGCAGCTCCTCAGCCCGCCCGCAGAGCACGCCGATCCGGCTCATCTGGCCCTTCGCGCACACGCTCTCACAGGCCGCAGCCAGCGCCTCGGCATCGGGGTCCATAAGCACGATTCGAGCCTGGCAGCGTTCGGCCAGCGCCAGCGCGACCGGCCCCTTCCCCGCGCCAAGGTCGAGCCAGATGCCGCCATCTCGCGGCCGGCACAGCCGCAGCACGTCCGCAGCTACCGCCGGGTAGTAGTCGGGGAGCGGTCCCTTACGGAAGCGCTCCCCTCCATCGTCCGATCGGGGCGGATTGTGCCCGCCCTCAGTCATCACTGCCCTGCTGCTCGCAGGGGTGCTCCGTGACATCTCCGTGGCACTCCCGGATCTGCTCCGGCGAGCACTCCGACGGCTTGCCCTCGAGCTTCTCGGGATGCTGGCAGCCCTTGCAGTCACACATGCGCATTGGCCTCCTTTGGCGTCAGATGCTGATGACACGGTCGGAGTCGCGCGCGAAGCTGGAAGTGATCCTTCACCGTGAACGGCGCGCAACTGCCGGATCCATCAGACTCGCGCTCCTTCATACACAACAGAGCCTGTCCCTCAGAATGTCAGAATCTTGCCGGCGTCGACGGTCCATTGTGCCAACTCGCTCATCGTGCTAATCTCGACGCCATCCAACAGCGAAAGCCCGGCGACACCGCGTGCCTCGGAGCAACCTCCACAGGCCTTCACTTGTCCGCCCTTGCTTATGACCGACTTAAGCATGCGCTCAACGTTGTAGTAACCATTCGGCGTAGACTGAGAAGGCAGGGCAGACGTGACCGAATCCGCCATGAGGAAAATCCAGACTTCCACATCATCATGCTCTCTCTGGATCTGCACTGCCATTCGCAACGCGTTATAGACCTTTTCTGATCCATAGGGGGCATCATTGATGATAAACAGAACCTTCATAGGCTACCTCCTCGCCAGACTGCTGCGTCTTCAGCCATGAACGGCCCGTGTCGAACACCGTCTCCGAGCGGCCTGCGTGATAATGATGCCCAGCCTGGTTGATCACGCGTCTTCATCTGGTGAATCCGTGAGCACACTATCGAGGGCCGCACGACATCGCTCCCGGGCGTCCTCAGTACGGCTGTAATGCACGTAGCTGCCCCGCTTGTCGGACTCCACCAGTCCGGCGTTACGCAGCACCGTCAGGTGCTGGGAGATGGCGCTCTGCGTCATCTCCAGCCGCATGGCCAGCGCACCCACGCACAGCGGACGTTCCCCAAGCTCCTGGAGGATCCTGATGCGGGTGTCGGAGCCCAGGGCGCTGAACAGTTGGGCCAGGGTGTCCACGTCACGGCTCTTCATCATTTACGCAATCGCTTATATCCTAACATGTTCCGGCCACGAAGTCAAGCGTTCAACCACGCGAGGTACGAATCCGTAGTCTCGGCACAGCGCGCAGGGGCGCCGCCAAAGCCGCTTGTCTCTCTGCCTCGCCGGATGGCGGCTGCCGTGGTCGTCCGGAGCGGCGGCGTCTTCAGCCCCGCCGGCCGTTTGTGGTGAGCCGTTGTTCTTGTGGGCCCGACACTCCAACCGGACGCCTGCCGGGAGCCCACGGTTTGCCGTAGGGTTCAGGACGCGTTTGGACGACAATCGCCCGGCGAGCGATGGTGACTTGACAGCCCCGCCCGCTCACACTCTCATTGCCGCCGCACTGACGGCCCGTGCGCCGTCCAAGTGCCTTTCGGCGCCCCCCGGTCAGCGCTCCCGCGGCTCGACCTCGCCGCTCTTGTACGCGTCGCAGAAGCGGGAGATGACGCAGTCGTGGCACTGGGGGCGCGACGGGTGGCACGTCTCCCGGCCGTGCCGCACCATGTTCAGGTGAAGCTGCAGGTGCAACTGCTCGGGAACCGCGTCGGTGAGGGTCTCGTAGGCGTCCTCGGCGGAATCGCCCTCGTCGATCCAGCCCAGCCGCCGCGAGACCCGATGCACGTGCGTGTCCACGGGGAAGAATGCCATGCCGCAGTCGAAGAGGAGCACGATGGCCGCGGTCTTGGGGCCCACGCCCTTGAAGCTGCACAGATAGCGCTCCGCCTCCTGCCGCTGCATGTCGCAGACGTGCGCCAGCGACAGATCGCCGCGCTGGTCGTCGAGCTGCCGGAGGATGGCGTGGATGCGCCTGCTCTTGGTGGGCGCCAGGCCGGCGGACTCGATGCGCTGCTCGATGGCCGCCGGGCCAGCCTCCAGGGCCTCCTGCCAGTCCGGGAAGCTCTCCTTCAGGCGCCGAAAGGCCGGGACGGAGTTCTTATCGGTGGTGTTCTGCGACAGGATCGTGCGCACCAGGGTGTCCAGCGGGTCGCCCGGCTCGCGGTGCCTCTCTCCGTAGCGCTCGGCCAGCAGCTCGTCCACGCGCCGGAAGGTCCTGGGCCTCAGGCTCTTCGCCACCGTCCCACCTCACTCGCTCTCCTCTCCGGACGTGTCCTCCGGCAGCGGTTGAGCCTCCACCTCGCCCTCGGGCTGCCGATCCAGCAGCGGCACGCTCTCCACGGTCACGTTGCCCGCGGCATCCCGCACCCGGATCTTCAGCTCGGTCTCGTCGTCGGGGATCTCCGGCAGGCTGATCGTGAACAGCTCCCGGCGGGAGTCCAGCATCCCGTCCTTGACCGGGGCTGCCCGCCACCGCTCCTCGCTGCCGAAGGTCCAGTCGATGGAGGTCAGCCGGGTCAGCTCGTCGGTGGCCAGCGCCATGACCTCCAGGCGCTCATCGCCGCGGCGCGGGCGCGTCAGCAGCGTCAGCGTGGGGTACCCGTTGTCCACGGTCACATCCCGGACGATGACCTCCTCGGTGGCGGCGTCGCCGGGGTTGCTGGGCTCATCGCTCACCTCCACCCGCAGCCGGTAGCGCCCGTCCTTGACCTCGGAGGTGTCCCAGGTCCAGGAGTCCTCGCCCTGCAGGCTGTGCAGCTCCCTCCACTGCTCCGCGCCCTGGATACGCGAGAAGATGGTCACCGCCAGCGTGTCCCCGTCCTCATCCTCGGCATCCCACGAGATCTCGTACTCCCCGCGCATGGCCCCGCCGGGCTTGGGCTTGGATACCTTCAGCGTCGGCCTCCGGTTCCGCGGCAGGTAGAGCAGCTCCATCCGCGTGAGCACCGGGCCGGCGGACGGCTCTCCGGCCATGCGCAGCCGGTACTGCAGGAAGCGCGCCGGCGGCGCCGTGATGCGCTGGCCCGGCTCAGTCAGCCCTTGGATCCAGGCGCTCCAGCTTCCATCGTCCGCGGCCCTGCTGTTGCCCGAGCGCGCCTGCACCTGGAGCTGCGCGCCCTCAGGCACCTCAGCGTCCCACCAGGCGCTCGCCCAGCGGCTGACCCGCTCGGCGTCCAGCGCCGGCGAGGAGTAGGTGCCCTCGGTCATGGCCCCCAGGTCCAGCCGCCACAGCCGCGTCGGAGCTCCGGATGTCGCGAAGACCGCGCCCTCGCCGGCCGCCACGCGCGTGATCTCCGCCGCCAGCTTGTCCCTGGCCGCAACCGCGCACTCTCCCCGATCGTCGATGGTCACAAGCTCGCCGTCATGGGCGGTCGCCACCCAGGCTCGCCCCCCGGCGAAGGCCACGTCAAGCACGTCGCCCTCGCTCTCCAGCACCTCCCGACCGCCGCCGTCGGCCTCCACGATCCAGGCCTTCCCCGCCTCGGCGGTGGTGACGATCAGCCGGCCCAAGTCATCCACCGCCAGGCCCGTGCACGCCTTCTCCTCGCTGCCGAAGATGTCGCGGGCCCACCCGCCGCCTGTTATCTCGAAGACGCCGCCCTCGTTATCGCCGCCCGCCGCCAGCAGCCGCTCGCCGTCGAAGAGCAGGTCCAGCACATGCGGCTGGCTGATCTGCGCCATCAGCTCCGGCTCGTCGCCGAGGCGGAAGACCCGGCCGGCCGGCCCGGTCCCGGCCACCACCACGCCGTCGCCATCCCGCTCCAGCGCCCACACGTAGCTGGCGGGCAGCTCCCAGCTCCGCCCCGTGGAGCCGTCGGCGGCGATCTGCAGGACTCTCCCGTCCGGCCCGGTCCCGGCAAACACGCCGCCGTCGCCGTCGGCCAGCAGGCTCAGCACCATGAAGCTGCCGGTCTCGGCCACCAGCTCCATCTCCCCGCCGGGCTGCCAGCGGTAGACGCGCCCGGGGTTGGCGGTGCCGAGCCAGCAGCCCTCGCCATCGACCGCCAGCGACCAGCACCTGGAGGTATCGAGCTCGCCCAGCAGGTCCGCCCGCGGGGCCAGCAGCACCGCCCCGTCGCTGCGCACCATGGTGCCCTCCGCCTCGCCCTTCTCGAAGTCCTTGGCCTCGGTGTGCGAGAAGCTGCTCAGGCCCCGGGCCAGGGCCTCGCCGTCGGGCTCGGGGTGCTCGCCGACCTCCTCCTCCTCCTCCTCCTCTTCCTCCGGCTCCTCCTCCATCTCCTCAAGCTTCTCCCTGATCTCCTCGGGCAGCGGCGGCGCGTCCTCGGGCATCTCCTCCCCCGGGGGCGGTCCCGGCGCCTCCTGCACCGGCCGGGCGTGGGCCTGGAGGGCGTCCATCGCCCACCAGGTGTGCGGCAGCCGTTCCATGCGCGGCGCCAGCGCCATCCGCTCGGACTCCTCCCCGGGCTTCTTACGCACCTTCCCGCGCTCGCCCAGGCGGTTCTCGGTCGGCAGCCACCCGATCTGGTAGCCGTAGAGGTAGTACTCGGTGTCGATGGTCTCGCTCAGCTCCGTATAGCCGGCCTCCACATTGCTGCGGTCGTCCTCGGCCAGCAGCTTCATGGCGTTCAGAGGCAGCCGCGGCAGCTCCGTCCCATCCACCGACAGGCTCAGAGTCGGCAGCGCCGCTGCCACGTAGAGCTGATCCGCCCGCTTCATGGTCTCGATCAGCTCCGCGATGTCCGCCAGGCTGTCGATCTGCGGCAGCATCAGCCGCAGGAAGGCCTTCAGGCTGAACTCCTCGCTGCCGGCCGCCGCCCCCACCCGGAGCTGGCCCTTGGGCAGGTCCTGCGGCAGGTCGAAGGTCACCACCTTCTCGAACTCCTCACCCCCCTCCGGCCGCATCACTACGTGAACCGTCAGCGTCTCCCCCGCCCGCGCCACGTGCTCGTCGGTGTACACCCGCTCCACGGTCGCCAGCTTCTCCTCATCCGAGAGGCTCACGCGGGCCTCCACCGACGCCACCTGCTGGGGGTCGAAGCGGTTCTCAGTCAAGAAGATCAGCGCCTCATCCACCCACATCGCCACCGGCATCACGAAGCCGGGATGGCGGATGACGTCCCGGCGGCGGATCACCGCCCCGTCATCGCCGTGGACCTCGAACTCCAGCACCCCGGTGCCGTCGCTGCCGGGGTTGTAGGTGGCCTCCATTGATGCCATCATCGCCGTCAGCGCCAGCTCGGAGGTGAGCATCTCGTGCTTGGCCACCTCCACCTCGAAGCTCCGCGTGACGTCCCGCTCCTCGTCCACCACCGTGAAGCGCGCCGGCACCATCGGGGCCTCGTCGCCGAGGCGGGCGCCGATCGACCACGCCCCGTCCTGCGTCATCGAGCCCACGATGTCCATCGGCGAGGTCATCTTGCTCGAAAACGACACACTGGGCAGGAAGTCGTGCACCCAGGCGGTGGTGATGGGGATCTCCACTGCCCCCATCTGCATCATGGGGTGTCCGAAGGCCAGGATCGTGTCGCCCTTCCGCCAGGTGACGGTCCCCATCCCGGTGGCGTCGAAGTCCCCGTCCATGAGCTTCACACCCACCGCCGCTCCGGGCTCAAGCTCCACCGGCACCGTCTCTCCCAGCCGCCCCGGCCCCGGAACCGCCTCCAGCCCGTGGGGGTCGAGCAGCTTTTGCAGCCGCCCCATGGATGCCTCGCCCATCCCGGCCACACTCACGATGGGGCTGACCGGCCGCATGGCGATGGTCCGCTCATCCACGAAGGCCGGCCCCCGGGCGTCCACCACCGCACGCTCCACCCACCGCCCGTGCAGTCGGGCGCCCCGCGCCGGGTGGTCGGCCGGCAGCGCCGCCTGCTCGCCGGGGATATACGAGTCCAGCATGGCCTCGATCGGCGTCACCCCGCCGATGGCCTCGCGCAGGAAGCTCCAGCTATAGGCGATGGCGCCGACGAGCTTGCCGTCAACGTAGATCGGCGTGCCGCTCATGCCCCCCACGATCCCCGACTCCCGCTCAATGATCGGCCCGGACGTGACGCGTATCAGGATCATGTCCTCGCCCAGCACCGCCTTCTCCAGCACGCCCAGCACCTCGACGTCGAAGCGCGTGATCTCCGTGCCCGAGAACACGCTGAGCCCATACCCGGTCATGCCGCGCCGGAGCTGCTCGGTGCGCATCATCGTCTCGGGGTCGAAGTGCGAGGACGTCACGGCGCTCGCCGCCAGCGCCTGTGCCATGGCAATCACAATCAGGGAGGCTCTCAGCCGCATCGGATATCTCCTCGAAGTCGGCCCTGCTGACCGACGGGGTCATCGCTGTGCGTCACTTCGGGGCCTCCCGCCACCTTTCCTGCCTTGAGCTTCGGACCACAGCCGGAGCGCGGCCAGCCTCATGCCCACGGCCCGCCACTTCGCGCGACGAGCTGCGAGCCCGGCACCCTCCCCGCCGCATCTCATCCTGGTGCCGACTTGCGCAATTCAGCGTATGTTAACGACCAGCACACTCGGGGCTTGGTTGCCCTGGAGATGAGGGGGCGCCTGGTGGAGGGGCCGCCGGGCGCGTAGCGCCCGGTGAGGCCTGTGACTGAGACTTCGTAGAAGTCTCCCAGCGAGCAGGCCTCAGGTTCCACCCCGGCCCGGCACGTAGCTTTGCCCACGGTCTAAAGCCCGCGCAGGCGGGAGCGCCTGCGCTGATGGTCGGGCTGGAAGCCCGTGAGACCGAAGGTCTCCAGTGGGCCGGGGTGGAACCTGCGCGGTCAGTTGCTACCGCTCCTGATCGCGCCCCGCTTGCTTCGCTCGCGGCGGCCCCTCCAAGGTAACAGCAGAGGCACCACCGCGACACTGGATAACACGTAGACTCCTGCCACTGGGCATTAGGAGGCCCACGCCCCGCTCACCACTCCATTCTGGGAAGCCGACGCCCTCGCGGGTCATCCCAACCTGAGAAGCCAGCGCCCTCGCCGGCTGGCTCGATTCTAGCAAGCCGACGCCCTCGCCGGCTTGTGGCGCGCAGCGCCACTCCTTCTCTGGTGCACCCCTCCGAACGACGGGCGGGCGAGCCGCCCGCCCCCAACAAGAGTTGGGTGTACGGTCCTGGGAACCCGCGCCCCCGCAGACCATCCAATCGTCGGGAACCGGGGCCGTCCAGATCACTCGGTTCTGGGAAGCCGACAGCCACCATCCATCCGGCCCCACCCCGCCGCGCTCCGCCTTGAAATGCCCGGCGCTATCGGTTACAATACGGCCGTTCAGGAGTATCCGGCGAGGCATTCGCCTTCGGACATCGAACCCCACGCTGCAGTCTCAAT
>JAYENL010000001.1:0-16665 GCA_034722055.1 Armatimonadota bacterium | reverse complement strand
CCTCCCGTCCACGATTGATGGCATCTACGGCCTCGCCACAGCATGGCATTCGCTATCATGGTCCTGCGGTCCTTCCGACCTTACAGACGGTCTGGCATGGCCGCGACGAACGATGGCAGGCAGGGATGCCTGCCCCACAGATCGCCCCGGATGCGTGATGCCATCCCAGCAATCATCCTCACCCCGTGGCGCGGGCTTCCAGCCTGCGGTCGTGACCATTGCGAACGAAAACGGCGGGCGGCGTAGGCACGCCGCCCCTCCGGACGGCAACACGCCACGCATCCTGTCTCCACCACCCCGTGGCGCAGGCTTCCAGCCTGCGGTTGTAGCCCGCAGCGGGTCACCGCACCGGGTCGGGCAGCCACTCGCCGATAAGCCCGGCCTCGTTGGTTGACCGCCGCCACACGAAGGTCGGCGGTGCCACGTACTCGGCGTCCAGCACGTGCAGCAGCTCATCGACGGCCCGCTCCAGGCCGTCCGCGTCCGGCGCCGTGACCTCCAGGTGCCGCGCGTCCGGCAGCCTCACCCCCGGCGCCTCGCCCCCCAGGTCTATGACGATCATCAACGAGTCATCGCGCGGAATCTCCCCGCGCACCACCGGGAACGGCTCCGGCTCCTCCACGCCGCGCTCGGATGCCACGAACCACTGGAAGTAGTGCACGATCCGCTCCGCGGCGAGCTCCTCGGCCTCCGTGGCCTCGCCGAGAATGACCACGTAACCGGCGGGCTGGTCCCCGAACAGGAAGTCCACCGCCAGAAGCTCCTCCTGCGCCGGCTCGATGATCGACGAGACCAAATCCATCTCGACGCGGTACTCGCGCCGCTGGCCCTCGTCGGCGAAGAACGCCGTGCCCCGGTGCTCGCGGCACGCGACGTCCTCGCCGTCGATGCGGGCCGCGGCGACGCGCATCCCATCGGGGACGCGAACTCCCCCACAGGGCGCCACGTCCTCCGGCGCCTCGACGGTGAGAGCCAGCGTCCGGCGTACGCGGTCGCCGGTCCACTGGGCGGTCGCTGAGGACCCGGCCGGGAGGTCCAGCACCGCACAGGCCGCCACCACCTCCGCCGCGCGGCGGGGCACGCTCACGCCGCTCACGGTGAGGGTCTCCGGCTCGACCCGCGTGGTCAGCGAGCCGCCGTCGAACGCTGTGAAGACGAGTGCGCCGGGCCGGCGGAAGAGCTTGCCGATGATGGGGATCTCCGCCAGCAGCGCCACGGTGGGCACCGGCAGCGGCGCATCAAGCCACTCCCGAGAGAGAGCCAGCGTGCCCTCCGCCGGCTCCGCGGTCTCGTTGCCGACCGCAATGTGCGTCCCCAGGCCGCTCCCGTAGCGTGTGATCCAGGTGAAGTCGTCGCTGTGCGCGGCGGTCACCGGCTGCCAGCCCGCCGCGATGCAGGCCTCGATGCGCGGCAGGTAGCGCCGGGTCATGGACTCGAAGCCGCGGGAGTAGGCGGCCGTGGGCCAGAAGCCCATGTGCAGGCTCTCGATGGCGGTGAAGTCGGCCATGCCCTGGTAGGCCGCCGCGATCTCCTCGCGTGTCATGTTCTCATAGTCCACCAGGCTGTCCAGCGCGTAATGCTCCCACCAGCAGGCGGGCTTGGTGCCGATGGCGTCGCGCAGTGCCCACTCGCGGCCGCGGAGGCCCTTCCAGGGCTCGCCCTCGAACAGCGCCGCGTCCGCCCCCATGCAGCAGTTGTAGTCGGCGCTGTGGCGGATGTTCGCCACCACCGCCACGGTGGTGCCATCCTCATGCTCCAGCGTGTGCACATGCTCCATGAGCCGGCGGATGGCCACGCCCTCGCGCACGAAGGGGCCATCCTCATCCCAGCCGCGCTCGGGCAGCCCGTCCATCCCCGGCCCGCGGTACTTCGCGGGACCGGTGGCGGTGTCGAAGGCGAAGCCGTAGAGCCCGAGCTGCTCGGACACCTCCGCCAGGTCCCGCTTCGACTGCTCCCCCCAGCTCGTATTGTGGGGGAAGACGCGCACGACCGCCTCGTGGCGCTTCACGTAGCCGTTCGGGTGGCGGGTGCTCACTGACGGGTCCCTGACGATGGCGTCCTCGAAGTGCTCCCGCGCAAGCTGCTCCTCGCACCAGATCTGCGACGGGGTGTAGAAGAGCATGGCCACGCCGAGCCGCTCGCCGGTCTGGAAGCGCGCCCTGCGCTGCGCGCGATACTCCGACCACGGAAGCCTGTCGGTCTCGTCCATCCGCTCCGGAAGCGCCGGGTCGTAGTCGAACCACTCCTTACGCGCCACGATGTCACCGACCCGCTTGAAGGGCCCGATGCACCAGTCCCAGCCCACGTGGCAGCGTCGGGCACGCTCGCGGACAGCGTAGTCCTCCTGGATCAGCGGATTGCGCTTCCAGGCCAGGTACTGGCCGCTGGCGCGCAGCACCCGGGGGTCGATGCCCCCGGCGGGCCGGAACAGCTCCGGCGCCGAGGCGTACCACCAGTGCAGCGCCTCGCCCCTGCCCCACCGGCCGCTCATCCCGCACAGCAGCAGCTCCACCTGAAGCTGCTGCCCGGGGTCGAGCACGATGCGGGTGCAGGTCTCGATGCGCGCGCCGGCGTCCGCCAGCGGCTCGCCGCGCGTGGCGATGAAGGAGAGGTGCTCCCTGGGGCTGATGCCCACCGCGGCGCCCCCGGCCTCGCTCCAGGCCGCGCACAGCGGAATGGGCGTGCGGTACCGAGGGCCGTCGAACGGCTCCTCCAGCGCCGGCTCCTCCAGGTAGCCGTCGTAGCAGGCCGGCGGACCATCGGCCGGCACCTCCACGGGCAGCGACAGAGCCAGCAGCCGCTGTCGGTCGGCATCGTTGCGCAGCGTCACGTCCCACGCCAGCCAGCCGGCCTCGGCGCGGATCGTGCAGGCGACGGTCAGCCCCTCGCCCTCCGGCTGGAAGAGCAGGCGCGGCGCACGGGCGGCCTCGAAAGTCGCGTCCCCAAGCGCGATCTCCCGCTCCTCAGCGCCCTCAGTCAGACGCAGACCGCCGGTCAGGCCGAGCGCCCGGTCGAGCTGCGGCAGCCGCGCACCGGTGATGCGACCGGTCGCCTCGTCCAGCGTGACGGCCAGTGAACCGCACTCAAGCTCCGCGGCCGGGGCCGCGGCGGCGAGCAGACAGCCACAGAGCGCCAGCGCCAGCAGTCTTGGGCGTCTCATCGCACGCCTTCTCCTCCCAGCGGTCGATCACCGGTTGGCGAGCACGAGGAGCTGTTGCTCGCCGGCGTCGGTCCTCACGGTTACCCGGTAGGCGTCGGCGATGGGCAAATCGGGGACCGTCACCTGCCAGGTGGTCTCCCCGCCCGGCTCGTCGTCACGGTAGATCGCCGGCCCACCGGCGACGTCCCGCACAATGACGTCGCGGATCGGCGAGTCGCTGTGCACGCGCACGGACAGGGTACAGGTCGCCGGGCCGAAGTAGGTGTCGTCGAAGTGCATCTCAGAGGCGGTGAAGTAGGAGCCCAGCCACACCTGGACCGTCTCCAGCCCGTCCGGGACAGTGATGTCCAGCGGCATGAGGATCCACTCGTCCGGCGGCGGGCCCTGCAGGTGCTCGGGTTCCAGATACAGCGGCGCTAGCCAGTGGTTGTGCGTGGAGATGATGTCAGTGCGCTCATCGAAGCGCCACGGCGGCTCCCCCGGCGGCCGCACCCGGCCGCGCAGCAGCATCATGTAGCGCCCGCCCTGCAGCCGCAGCCACGTCCAGGCGCGGTACTGCGTGTCGGCCTCCACGTGCACGTTCTGCTGGATGTAGCCGGACATGGCCGGGGAATCGGTGTGCACGCGCCAGCAGACGTCGCCGGAGCGGGCCTTCCCGAGGGGCTCGAAGGCGAAGCTCTCCGGCGCCGCGGTGTTGATCCGCCAGCCCACCGGCGCCCCCTCCTCGCCCAGGCCCTCCTCGAAGCCGGGGTTCGTCAGCATATTGACCTCGGCCGGCACCGGGTCGGTGGTGATGGTGACCTCGGTCTGAGGCTGTCCGAGCACCGCCTGACATGTGATCAGCGCGGAGCACACCACCAGCATACCTCTGTGTCCCATCACCAAATCCCTCCCGAACCGGCACTGCCAGCCCCGGTCATCCGCCGAACCGCACCGCAACCACCGCGTACCATTCCGGCGCGGGGACGGTGAAGCTGACGTATCCGTCCTCAGATCGGGCCTCGACCTCCCGCTCCCCCGCGTGCAGGTCGTAACACGTCACGCTCGCGGGCGGGCTCCATCCCTCGGGCACCCGGAGGCGCAGGGCGACGTCGCCGCCCTTCCCCGCCTCGTGGCGGTCCAGGTGCAGCAGGAGCCGCCGCTGATCGGCCTGCGCCCAGGCGATCAGGTCGATGCCCTCCGGAGCGCCCTCCACGCGCACGATCTCGCCGCCGCCCAGCTCCCGGATGGCCTCGACAAGGCCCTCTGCGACCTCCTCGTCCCCATCGCCCTGCGGCAGCCACCGCGCCATGCCCTCCCCCACCTCGCGGGCCTCCCACAGCGCCTCCCGCAACTGCCCCAACAGCACCGCCAGCAGGTCACGCCCGCGCTCCTCGCCGTACTGCGTGTACTGCCCCGTCCCGCCGGTCACGATCAGCCGGCCGCCACCGCGCACCCAGCGCGCCAGCGTCCGCAGGCCCTCCTCCGGCAGGCAGCTCGCCACGGGGACCACCACGACGGTGAAGCGCGAGAGGTGCTCGTCGTCGAGCTGGTGCTCCTCGAGCACTGCGAACGGGATGTGCGCGTCCAGAAGGGCGTTCATGGTCGGGCGCGGGAAGCGGTTGTAGACCTCCCTGAAGTCCACGCTGTGCCGCGACAGCAGCAGTCCCACGTCCGCCCAGCGCGTGGCCCCGCGGTACAGCTCCTCGTGCTCGCGCCAGAACTGCAGGCCGCCGACCAGAGCCTCGCGCCCGGCGGCGTTCTCTTCAGCCACCCGCCGCTCGAAGCCCGGATTCCGCAGCAGGTTCTCACCCTCCCGGATGAACTGCACGTCGTCGAGGAACAGACTCCCGGAGGCGTCCCAGAGGAAGACCTCCACGTTGACGACCTCCGCGCCCTCCGGGGCGGTAACGCCATCCAGGACCAGCTCCTCCCAGCCGTGCGTGCCCCCCTCGCCCTCTGCGAAGAACACGTAGGGCTCGCCGCCGGGCGGCTTGAGCGCGGCGTTGACGAAGGTCAGCCTCAGGCGGGGATGGCCGGGCGCCACGCCCTCGGTGCGGTATCGGCACCGGAAGGCGAATTGCTGGCCCGGTTGCACCTCCAGGAAGGGCGACTGGAAGGTGCTGATCCGGGACGTCGTCTCCGCCCACAGCTCGATGGCCGCGGAGCCGTCCGGCCCGCCCTCCTCGTGGCGCCGGAAGCCGCTGCGCCCCTCGCTGGCGTAGTGGCCGAAGCTCCAGTGGGCGGCCGGCGCCCGGTCCACCAGCCCGTAGCCCACGATCCACGGCGAGCAGCCCCACGCCAGCGTGGTGCAGAGCTGATCGTGGATCTCGTGGGGCGGCAGGATGCGGCTGAGGTCGTCGTCCTCCCAGGTGCCCAGGTAGTTCCACAGCGGCTTGCCATCCGCCAGGGCGTGGCCGTAGGCCAGCTTGCATGACATCTCGCGACCGTACTGGTGGCGGGACTCGGACAACACCACGTCCTCCGCCGCCATCTGCTCATGCACCGCCAGCACCCAATTGTACTTGTATTGCGTGTTCGCGCACAGCATGGTGCCCGGCAGGGCCTCGCGCACCCGCCGCCGGAACTCCTCGGTGGCCTCCCGCCACGCCACGTAGCGCCAGTCCACCCAGTGCGGATACAGCGGCTCGCCGGGCTCGGGACAGCGAACGCGCTCGGGATCCAGGCCCATCTCGCGCAGCCTCTCGTCGCCGAGCTTCTGCCGGATGTGCCGGCCGAAGCTCTCCTGGCAGCCCTGGCAGTAGCAGGTGGCGCCGTGGTCGGTGTAGTAGAACTCGTTGTTGTCGAGCATGATGCCGTCGGCGTCCATCTCCGCCGCCAGCCGGATGGCCAGGTCGGTGGTGAACTGCAGCGCGCCGGTGTTGGGGCAGAGCCACTTGTCCCCGTAGACCTCGACGGTCCCTCCTCGCGGCCCGCGCTGCCACCAGGCGGGGCGGTTCGCAGCTACCGAGTGCCACGTCTCATGATGGCCGGCGTGCATGATGGAGGAGTACATGATGACCTTGAAGCCCGCCGCATGGTAGTCATCGACCGCCTCCCTCAGGGCATCCATGGGGTAGTTCGGGCGGATGTCGCTGGGGCCGGGGATGAAGATGACGCTGTCGAAGCCCCACCTTTTCAGCCGCGGAATCCACTCCTCACGGTCCTCAACCAGCGCCCGCGTGCGCTCCAGGCTCCACGGCTGCATGATGCAGGCGGTCTCCAGCCACGGCTGGTAGGCCTCGGTGGCAGGCACGACGCGCTGGGCATGCGTCGCGGCGCAGATGCTCGTCAGCAGTCCGATGGTCATGATCGGCCGCAGTATCGCCGGCACCTCCCCTTCCTGTCTCTCCTTGCCCACTTCGCCGCGCATACCGCGCAACCTGCGCGGGCGTCGCTGCCGCGGCGGCAGGTCCTGCCGTGGCCTTTCGGGAAGTTAGGCGTGACGGATCCACCAGGGACGGCTCGCCAGAGCAGCCCACAGGAGGCATCGTCATGCCAACGCTCACCGAGGAGCAGATCAACCAGAAGATCGCCTCGTACCTCAAGCGCAACTACGGCGAGGAGCTGATGGAGTGCGAGATCCTGCAGGATGAGCTCAGCGAGGAGGGGGACGGCCGGCTGGTGACCAAGTGCGAGGTCAGCGTCGGCACCTCGCGAAGCCTGTGGCGGAAGACCTTCACCTTCCGCGGCGGCGACATCGTGGACATGAGCTGGCGGCGGCTGGGGTGACCGGTCGCGCCGCAGGCACACTCATGCCACCTTCAGAATGAGGTGAACGTCCGTGGATAGCGAGACGCTGCTGGATCTTCTCGAGGAGGTCCGCAGTCACGGCAGCGAGCTCCAGGACGTCGAACTCAAGAAGGCTAAGGACGGAATGCCAACCGAGTCGGTCCTGGAGTCGCTGTCAGCCTTCGCCAACCGGCGGGGCGGTGGTGTGCTTATCTTTGGCATTGATGAAGTCGCGGGATACGTCGCGACCGGAGTCTACGACGCGGGATCCCTTCAAGAGGAACTATCTGGCCTCGCAAACGACCAGATGGAGCCCCGAATCCAACCGGAGTTCACCCTCGCAGAAGCGGATGGAGAAGTGATCGTAGCCGCAGAGGTGCGCGAGTTACCAGATGCTCGCAAGCCTTGTTACATCAGACGCCGCGGTTTGCCCAATGGCGCTTACCGCAGAGTTGGGAACACCAACCGGCGGATGACCGCAGATGATCTGGCGCAGTTCCTCGGAGCTCTCCGTGACGATTTCGAGGCCGGCCCCGTAAACGACGCGACCATCGAGGAGTACCGAGGGGCGATAGCTCGCCGAGATCCCTCGAGCGGGGCTGGCGAGGCAAGCGACACTGATCTGCTCCGGCGAGGAGGCTTCGTGGCAGAACAGAAGCAGCGCCTGATCCCCACCGTGGCTGGGCTGTTACTCTTCGGCGACGACCCGCAGCGGTTCTTCCCCAGATGCGTTGCCACAGTCACCCAGTTCGAGGGGACCACGGTGGCTGCGCGCGAGGCAGGTTCGCGCTATCTCTTTGACCGCGAGATACATGGCCGTGCCCAAGACATCATCGTGAGGGCAGTTGAGACCGTGATGGGGAGAGTCGCCCGACGTGCCGAGGTCAGGGGACTGTGGCGTGCAGAAGTCCCGGAGTACCCTGAGGAGGTGATCCGAGAAGCGATCACAAACGCAGTGGCACACCGTAGCTACGCTCATCGGGGGACTGCGATCCGCATTCGTATCTTCGCCGACCGCATCGAGATCAGGAACCCAGGAACCCTCTTCGGGACAGTCACTCTTGACAATATCGAGCACGAGCAGTCCACCCGCAATCCCCGGATGGTAGCCGCGTTACGCGAGTTTGGCTTGATGGAGCAGCGCGGAACTGGCGTGACGCTTATGATCGCCGAGATGAAGAGAGCCGGCCTCGCGCCGCCTGATTTTCATGAGTCGAGTACATCCTTCCAGGTCACCCTCAGGAACGCGCACCTCATGTCGCCGGAAGTGCGCGAGTGGTTGCAGCAGTTCGGGCCGCACTCGCTTTCCGAGCAGCAGTTGATGGCGCTCGCATACCTGCGTCTGCACGGCCGAATGGCGAACCGAGACTTCCAACGCATCAACAGCGTCGGCGGGCCAACCGCAACGAGAGAGTTGCGCGGGCTCGTAGACGTTGGAATCATTGAGATGCACGGGACCCGAGGTGGCGCGTACTACACCCTCGCCCCAACCCAAGCGCCCAGAGACGTGATGCTGTCATTCGACGAAGAGCACGAGGAAGAAGCCCGGATTGTCGAAGTATTGAGCCAGATCCAACCAGCAGGACGGGCAGAGATCGCCGCTCTCCTCTACAGGCGCCGAGACCTATCGCAGGCAGAACTCCGGCACGTCAGCTATCTTCTAGGGAAGTTGGTTGATATGGGCGTCCTCGCGCCCGCGGGCGAGAGACGAGGCCGTGTTTACACGATCCGCAGCGTGTCCAACGGCGTCGGAGACTGAGCCTACACCGACTATCACGAATCGTATTACCGGAATATGACCAAGAGTATTGCGAATCGAATGGGAATACCATCGGGGTGACCCATGGAACGCTTCATCTCAGATGACGGCCGGACCATCGTCGTCCGGCTCGACGACGGCGACCTGCTGCTGGAGAGCCTGCAGCAGGTCGCGGAGGATGAGGGCCTCGACTGCGCGGCCATCGTCACCGGCTTCGGCGCCCTCAAGCGGACCCACATCCACGTCGGCGATTGGTGCGAGCTGCCCCCGAGGAACCGCTACGTGGTGCATGAGGGCCCCATGGAGCTGTGCCAGATCGCGGGCCTGATCGCCGACGGCCAGGTCCATGCCCACATCACCGCCAGCGACGCCGAGACCACCCTCGGCGGTCACCTGGAGCCGCAGACCATCGTGCTCTACCTGTGCGAGATCGTCCTGCAGGTGCTGCCCGGGCTCTCGGTGACGCGCGAGATGTCGTCGGATGGTCTGCCACTGCTGCGGCAGCGATAACGCGGGCGAGGAGGACGGATCGTCATGCGCACTCCCATGCTGGTGTCGGCGTGGGGGCCGCTCGCGGCAGTTCATTCGCGTAGGCGGGGCTTCCAGCCCGGCACCCGTCCAGACCAAAGTCAGGGCAATGCGCGGTACACCAAGAGGCGGCATGGTACCATGAGCCGACCCGCAATGGCGCCATGCGGACACTCTCTGCTGCTGCCGACGGTCATCGCGCTCGTGGGTCTGCTCGCCGCCCCCACCTGCCAGGCCGAGAACCTGCTGCAGAACCCGGGGTTCGAGCCGCCGGCCACGGAAGTGGGCCTGGCGCAGGGCTGGCTGCCTAACGTGTGGGGCCATTGCGATACCGTCTTCAGCCTCGACCGCCAGAACCCGCACTCGGGCCAGACCTGCCAGCGCATCGAGTGCCGCAGTCGCACCAGCGGCGCCTCGCAGTTCCTGCAGCCACTGGACATCGAGGCCGGCAGGCGCTACGTGGTCCGGATGTGGGTGCGGGCGGAGGGCCACGTGCCCGAGGTGGGCGCCTCGCTGCGCCACTCGCCGCCGCCCTACACCAAGCACCTCCGGGGCACCTTCGAGCCCGGCCGCGACTGGGAGCTGTTCGAGATCGAGGGGACGACTCTCGAGAGCGATGACAACGCCGGCCTCTACATCTGGTTTGAGGCCCAGGACACGGGCACCGTGTGGATCGACGACGCCTCGGTCGAGACGCACGAGCCGGAGGCCATCGGGGGGCCGCCGCCGGAGGGCAACGTCGTGCCCCACGGAAGCTTCGAGGTGGACGTGGCGCACCACTGGGATGTCGCCGGCGCCGAGCCACGTTGGCCGTGCGAGGAGCATGTCGCCCACGGGCGGCGCTCGATCCGCTTCGACCTGCAGGCGGAGGACCACGTCTCGCTGACCACGCCCTGCATCGAGTTTGGCGCTGGCGATGAGCCCTTCACGCTGGCCATCTCGGCGGCCGCTACCGGCGGGCCGGTGGAGCTGCGCGTGCATCTGCACTCGGCGGTGCGCATCAGCCAGGCTCAGCCGGTCCTGGAGCTGACGGCTCAGCCCGACGAGACGCTCCGGCGCTTGTCGGCCACCGGAGCCGTGGCGCCGTCGCTCAATGGCGCCTACTATCTGACCGTGAGTGGCACCGCGCAGGGCGCGGCCACGCTGTGGCTGGACGCGCTGTCGCTGTCCACCGCCGGCGCCGAGTATGAGCCGTCCGCGCCCGTGGAGGCGTCGCTGACCACCGACGCCTTCGCCTGCATCTTCGCGCCCGGACAGCCGAAGGTGCTGACGCTCCAGGTTCACGCCGGCAGCGAGGCCGTGGACGAGACGATTGCGGTGCGAGTTCGCGACTACCGCGAGCGAGTGGTGGCGGAGGTGCCCGTGCCAGTGCATCTCGCCCCGGGCGAGACGCTCAGCCGGCCGGTGGAGCTGCCGCTGCGGGAGCTGGGCGCCTTCCGGGCGGACGCGCACCTGGGCGATGATCCGGAGCCCCTGGCCTCAGTAGTGCTGTCGGTGATCCCCCGGCCGCGGAACGTCCCGCCGGAGCAGTCCGTCATCGGGGGGCACTTCGCGACCCACTCCGACTGGCAGATGCGCGCCGCGCGGCGGCTGGGCTATCGCTGGACGCGCATTCATGATTGCTCCAGCATCACGCACTGGCGCACCGCCGAGCCGGAGCCGGACCAGTGGCGCTTCTTCGACGACCAGGTCGAGCGGGTGCGTGACGCCGGCCTGCATATCCTCGGCGAGTTCCTCCGCGTGCCGGACTGGGGGACGGTGGCCGAGGAGGGCAGTGACGCGCAGCGCCGCGGCGTCGGGCCCTACCGCGACGAGGACGAGTTCCGCCGCTACGTGCGCACCGTCGTGGGGCACTACCGGCCATGGATACGCCACTGGGAGGTCTGGAACGAGCCCTACCACAATGGCTTCTACGGTGGCACCGCGGCGCAGTACGCACGGATGGCGCAGGTGGCGGCCGAGGCGGCACGCGAGGTGAATCCCGCCTGTGTGGTGCTGGCGCCCTGCTGCTCGCCCAATGTCCCTGACTGGGCCGCCGAGACAGTGGCGGCCGGCGCCTTGGATGGCGCGACCATCTTCTCCTACCACGGCTACGGCTGCCAGAGCAGGGCGCCCTACGATCGTGTCCGCTCATGGGCAACGCGCCACGGAAGCGTCATGCCCCGCTGGAACACCGAGACCGGCCTGACCGCCACGAGCTTCTACCGCTTCACCCCCGACAGGCTTGAGAGCCAGTACACCCGGCGCATCGGCGGACTTCCGGTGGGTGAGGCCGTGCACCTGTCGCTGCAGTACTTCGCCCTCTCCATCGCCTCCGGCTCGGAGCGCTACTTCTACTACTGGACGAACGTCGAGCCGCGCATGCTCCCGCGTCTCAGCGCCATGTCGATCTACGAGTGGGACCGCACCATCCGGCCGCATGGGGTCGTCTACAGCATCGCAGCGTGGCTGTTGGACCCGTGCGAGGGGGCGGGCGTCGAGGAGTATGATAGCGGCATCACGGCCTGCTATCTTCGCACCGCCGACCGCTTCGTGGCGGTCATCTGGGCCAGGACCAAGCTGTCGGCCAGCCGGTTCGCCCTGGACCTGCCGGACGATGCTCAGTTGCTCGACACCATGGGCAATCGCCTTCCGTTGGAGGACACGCTGGAGGTCACGAAGGCGCCCGTGTATGTCCTTGTCTCGCGCTCGTCGGCTCAACGACTCCGCGCGGCCCTGCGGGCGGCGCTGGCGGAGTAGTCCCACTGCCTCCCCCGACGCAGGAGTGCGGTCGTGGGTGGCACGTGACGGAACCGCAGGCGGGGGCGCGTCGTCATACCGATGGCTGGGCGGCTGTGGCATCACGCCGTGAGGAGGGCATCGCCGATGCAGCGCATGATGGCGTCGAGCCGGACCAAGCTCGCGCTGGCCGCGGCCGTCGGCCTCGTAGTGCTGGCGGGATGTGCCAAGCGGGAGGTGGAACTGGCGCAGGAGCCCCCCAGCCCCCCCGGCGCCGAGTACGCCGCCGAGGAGGCGGCTCCGGAGATGGCGGCGCGGACCGCCGCCGGCGGCGCCGTGGACATCTCCGCCACCGGCGATACCGCGGCGGCGCTGTCGATGATCTCTACGGTCGAGGCCGCCCAGGCCCGCAAGATCATCAAGACCGCCGACCTGGACATCGAAGTCGAGAACCTGGACGAGGCGCAGACGACTATCGTCGATCTCGTGGATGACGTCGGCGGCTTCATCTCCTCGCTGACCGTAAACGAGTACGACACCCGCACGCAGTCCGAGATCGTGGCCCGCGTGCCATCGGCGCATTTCCGAAGGGTCTACGATGCCGCCAAGGAGCTCGGCGATGTCAAGCTCGACCGGATCGGCGGGCAGGACGTCACCGAGGAGTACGCCAACCTCCAGATCCGCATCGACAACAAGCAGGCCCTGGCGGAGCGCTATCGGCAGTTGGCTGCCAGGAGCGGAAAGGTCTCTGAGCTGCTGGAGGTGGAGCGCGAGCTGGCCCGGGTGCGGGGGGAGATTGAGCAGCTCCAGGGCCGCCTGCGCATGTTGAAGGACCAGGTGGCCTTCTCCACGCTCACCATCACCCTCACCGAATACGGCGAGGCGCCGGTGGAGGAGACCGCAGCCTGGCAGATCGCATATCACCTCAAGGGCGCCTGGCGGGGGCTGGTGCGGGCGGTGCAGGCCGTCGTCACCGCGCTGATCTACATCGTCATCACCGGCGCAGTCGTCTGGATCCCCCTGGTGATTGCCATCTGGCTGATCGTACGCTACAGGCGCCGGCAGAAGGAGGAGGCGGAGGGCCCGCCGCCACCGCCCTCCGAGGAGCAGTAGCTCTCCCAGCCGGCCATCCAGGGGGATCACGGCGCGCGCCGGCGCGGACCGCCGACGTTGCGTTTCGCACTAACTCTGCAGGTGTCGGCCCGTCGGCCGGCGAAGTCCTCGCGTGATGACATGTACCGAAGGGGGTGGTTCTGATGTGCCGGATGCTCTCCGGACGCGTCGCCAGGTACGTGCTTCTCGCTGCTGCCCTCGGCCTCGTCACGTACCTCAGCATCTTCCTCTCCGTGGCGTCCGCGCGCTCGAACGCTGGCGCCGCACGCAGCGCCGTCCTGGCCGCAATCGCCGCACTCGAGCAGGCCGGTCCGGCCCCGGAGGCACAGGTCGAGGGCGAGGAGCCCTCGGCCGCGGACCTGGCCTCGATCACCAAGGTGGCGCTGGACTACGTGCGCGCCATCGATGACCAGGACTGGGAGGCCGGCTGGGCCCTCGTGCACCCTCAGAGCAGCGGGGACATGGCCATGGACCAGTGGGCGCCCGTCCAGATCGCCGGGCGGGAGCGACCCGAGGAGTACTATGGCTGGCCGGCGCGGATGATGCAGTTGCTGCCGGTGCTGATGCAGGGCGCGGAGGTGGACCTGGGTGAGATCGTCACCCGGGAGATGAGCGGATGGGCGGAGCTGTCGATTCACCGCGACTTCACATGGACGCTGGTGCTGCGGCGCCTGGGAGACGGCTGGGCGGTGGACCTGGCGGAGACCCGCCAGCATCAGGCCCGCCAGGCCGTGGAGCGCCAGCTCGAGCCCATGACGGCCGAGGGATCCCAGCGGGAACAGTGGATGACGCAGATGATGGCCATGATGGAGCCGGGGATGGGCGGCAGCTTCTCCCCCATCGACCTGGCTCTGTCGGAGGAGATCAAGGCCGATTACGAGGTCGCCGACTGCGGGATCTCCGGGGATCGCGCCACCGTGAAGCTGGCCGGCACCGTGCGCCTGCGCATGGCGATGCCGCTGGCCAACGGCGAGCGCGGCTGGTCGCTGGCGTGGTGTGAGGAGCCGAAGGTGCTGGGGCCGGATGAGAGCTTCCAGGCCGCGGTCGCCGGGCGCCTGGAGGAGCAGCAGGAGACGGAGGAGTGCCGCGGCCACGTGCAGCAACTGATGGTGGGGATGCTCATGTACGCCGCGGACTACGACGAGCGCCTGCCCGTCGCCAGCTCCTGGTGCAGCGCGGTGCATCCCTACGTTGGCAGCCGGGTAGTCTACCACTGCCCCGCCGACGATGCGGACTTCAGCTACGCCTTCAACTACAAGCTCAGCCGCCACTCGCTGGCCGAGGCACAGAGGGGCTGGGGCACCATCGCGCTGTATGAGTCCGAGATCGGGAAGGGCAACGCCTTCGACTGGCCGGACTTCCCCGGCGCGTCTGAGCCCGACCCGCCGCGGCATGGCACCCTCAACGTCTACGGCTTCCTGGACGGGCACGCGGAGGCCTATTCGCCCGATAGCTGCGCCATTGGCGAGGACGCCTACCGCCTGCCGAAGCCCGAAGAGATGGGCGCTCCGCGCGAGCCGATGATGATAGAGATGCCACCCCCGGAGCCGCCCGCCGAGGAGTGAGCTGCGCGGAGGCGCGCGTACTTGCGCCCGGCGCGCTCTCAAGGGCATGCAGTTGTTGCCGTGCACTTGAGGCTGCGCTCGAACGACGATCGCCCCCCGGCTGTGGGGGCGGGGAGAGGCGCCTACGCGCCTGCGGGCGGAGCTCTGGTGGTGGGGAGAGACGCACCGCGTCTCCAGGCGATGGCAGGCTGGAAGCCCGCCCCACGGGTCTGTCTGGGGCGCCGCCCTCGTCTGCAGTTGCCCCGACACCAGGAGTCCGCACCCAGTGCTTACCACGCCTTGACACCGGCGCCCGCGCGAGAGTATGATGCTATCGAACACACGTTCGCTGAGCGGTCGGTGGAGCCGATGATCGACTGGGACCCGGACGAGCGCATCATCCTGCACGTGGACTTCGACGCCTTCTTCGCCTCCGTGGAGCAGCAGCGGAACCCCGAGCTGCGCGGCAAGCCCGTCATCGTGGGCGGCACCTCCCAGCGCGGCGTGGTCTCCGCCGCCTCCTACGAGGCCCGGCCCTACGGCGTGCGCTCCGGCATGCCCATGTGGGAGGCCCGCCGCCGCTGCCCTCACGGCGTCTTCCTGCCCGTGGATGGGAGGACATACTCGCAGTACGCCGCCCGCGCGCGGGAGGTCCTCAGCCACTTCACCCCCCGCATGGACCCGGCCTCCATCGACGAGGCCTACCTGGACGTTACCGGCTCCATCAAACTCTTCGGCGGGCTGGAGAGCCTCCTGGCGCGCATCAAGCAGCAGATCCGCGAGGAGCTGGGCATCACCGTCTCCATCGGCGTGGCCCCCAATCGCCTGGTGGCGAAGATGGCCTCGGACTGGGACAAGCCGGACGGGCTGAGCATCGTGCGACCCCATGAGCTGCCGGAGCGGCTCTTCGACCTGCCCGTGGATGACATTCCCGGCGTGGGCGAGGTGACGCAGAAGCGCCTGCGGCAGATGGGCGTGCACACCATCGGCCAGCTCGCGAAGGTCCCCAAGACGCTGCTGGAGCGGCACTTCGGCGCACACGGAGAGTATCTGTGGCGGGCCGCCCACGCCCGGGACGACGCGCCGGTGTCGTGGTATCGGCCGGAGGAGGACTCCCGCAAGCAGATCAGCCGCGAGGAGACGCTGGCGCAGGACACGCGCGACCTGGCGGCGCTGGAGCAGCGGCTGCTGGCGCTGTGCGAGGAGGTGGGCCGGCGGCTGCGGCGCAGCGGCCAGCGGGCCCGCACGGTCACGCTGAAGGTCAAGCTCTCCAACTTCAAGCTCTTCACCCGCAGCGAGACCCTCGAGGAGCCCACAGAGCTGGATGAGGTCATCTTCCAGCGCGCGCGGGAGCTGCTGCGGCGCGTCAGGTTCGGCGCTCAGCAGGCGCGGCTGATCGGCGTGGGCGTGAGCAACCTCAGCGAGGGCTCCGGCCCCGGCCAGCTCTCGCTGTTCAGTGACACCGACGAGCGCAGGAGCGAGCTGGCGCGGGCGCGGGATGAGATCGCGGAGCGCTTCGGCCGGCGCGCCATCACCCGCGCCCGCCTGGTCCGCGAGCAGCAGCTCGCCGACGAGGACGCCGAGGGCCAGGTTATCGACGAGGACCCGCTGGACCGGCTGTAGGGCGGCAGGGACGACTGCCTCACCCCTCGGAGTTTGCGCCGCAAACTCCACTCCCCTCTCCCTGGCGGCTTCGCCGCAGGCGGGAGAGGCGAGGACGGCTGACGGCAAACAACCGGCGGGCAAGGCTGCCCGCCCTTCCGTACGGCGAAGGCAGCGCCCCCAGCCGTCATGGAGGGGCCGGACCACTGTCCGGCCCGCTGTTCCGTACGACGTTTCGACAGCGAGAGAGAGAACGGCGGATCGGTCGGATCCGTTCCCCCCTCCCGCTTGCGCCACGTCGTCTGTGGCGCCAGGGGGGGGTGCCCGAGCGAAGCTCGGGTCGGGGGGAGGTCCACGACGACGGCGAACGACACGGGCGGGCAAGGAAGCCCGCCCCTCCGTACGGCGCGATGCGACGCGCCATGGAGGGGCCGGACCACTGTCCGGCCCGCCGTTCCGTACGACGTTTCGACAGCGAGAGGGAGAACGGCGGATCGGTCGGATCCGTTTCCCCCCTCCCGCTTGCGCCA